>NZ_JAKLTP010000001.1:0-363234 GCF_022012365.1 Acinetobacter sp. SM34
TGCCCAAAATGAAAGAAACCAGCATAAAGAACCAAAATTCCTTACGTCGTGCACGTCCATCAAAGGTGACATAATTTTTAAGACATTTTACAAACCAGTCAATCATATTAAATTGTTCTTCAGATTGATTCTGGTTTGAAATTTTATCCAGTTGATCAGACAGGTTTTGAATAGGGTTGTTGCGGTTGAGAGCAATATAGATCTGAGTGGCATTACCGGCATCGTCGACAGCAAAATCGACATGTTCGCCACGATTAGGCGGGCGCTGACCTCGCCATTCCGCACCAGTAAAGTTATAGCGATTTTGGTCATCCCCACTGATAATGCCTGTGTTGGTCTGGATGGAAAAATCTAGAATTTGCCCTTTCATTTTAGCCTCTATTTTTATGGATATTAAGTCGTAAATGTAGTGTTGTTATTCAATTTTATAATAGTAGAGCAGTTTGAAAAATAAACATTTTATTTTGCTGAATGAGTTATGGCTATTCAGCTATTGCTCGGATGTTTTTCAGGCTTGCTGAATCAATAAAATAATCTTGAAAGAAACCCTGTTTAATTTCGATATTATAGTTTTGCTGCGGTTGCAGTTTGTTGTTAAATCCAGATATACGGTCTGAGACATAAATTTTATCTGTACCCACATTTTCTGCTAAGTTTGGAGGCAAACGCCAAATTTGTACATTATTCTCTAAACTTTCTAAAGTGAGCGTACTGTTCAGAGTTGAATGATGGGATTCACTATACCAACGATTCAATTGCAAGCTGACAAAATAAAGAGCAGCACCTAAAAAAATACCGCTACAGATGGTTCCAATGTATGGATATTTTTTATTTTCTGCCCGAATAAAAGGGTAGGCTAATAAGGTCATCACAATGATCAATGGAATTGCCCATAAATAAGATTCAACTGCAAAATGTTGTGCCTTGAATAGATATACGGGGGCAAACATTGCAGCAATCACCAGGAGGACACTGAATATAATCAGCGAAGGGGTGCGATTGCCAATATCTTCGCTCGCATATTTAGCTTTAATATCTGCTATGTTTGCCATTTCAATACGATTGGCATCAAAGTTCCAAAATCTTTGAATATTTTTAATAAATTCATTTGATTGCTCATCTGAAAGTATTGATAAAGGTAAAAGATCTAAACTTGATTTCATGAGTGTTCGCTCATTTTTATCATGGACAAATTTTAAGAAACCATGTTTACGCCAATAATCTGCATCTTCACGAATTTTATTTTTGCTAAATAAAGGTTTTAGCCATATTGAATCTGGATTTGAAACAATGTGTCGTGGATTGGGAATGATTTTAATATCATGCACATATTGACGCTCGATTTCACTCCTGTAGAAAGGTCCAAAAGAATAAATTGCTCGATGTGTAGTCAAAATGAATCGAGGAAATAAAGAAATGATTCCGCCTAGAAATAACAAAATGAGATCATAAACTTTGTTAAACGGAAAATTTTGATTGACGAGTTCAGGCCAACGTATCAACAGCATAATTGGTGTGATGAGTAATAATAAAGTTGCTGTGAGTTTGCATAGACGTGGATAAATTTCGATAATTTCACGTTCACCGGATTCTAGTTTCATTAGATGAATTCTTCTTTTAAGTAATATATTGATGTTTTTTGATATGCTAAGTTTTTGTGTTTTATCAATTTACCATAATTTTTAAGCATAAAAAATCCCGCCATATAGACGGGATTTTTTAAATCTTTTGCTTACCAGCTTAACGCACCGCCAGTCTGATAATCCGTTACACGCGTCTCGAAGAAATTCTTCTCTTTACGCAAGTCCATCATTTCCGACATCCACTGGAATGGGTTATTCACACCAGCGAACTGTTCAGGCAAGCCAAGTTGCGCTAAACGGCGGTTACAGATGAACTTCAAGTATTCTTCCATCATCGCTGCATTCATACCGAGTACACCGCGTGGCATAGTGTCACGCGCATATTCGATTTCAAGCATCGTACCTTCAAGAATCATCTGGATGATTTCTTCCTGGAACTCAGTAGTCCAGAGATTCGGGTTTTCGATTTTGATCTGGTTGATCATGTCGATACCAAAATTCAGGTGCATAGACTCATCCCGCAAGATGTACTGGAATTGCTCGGCAACGCCATTCATCTTGTTACGGCGGCCCATAGACAAGATTTGGCTGAACCCACAGTAGAAGAAGATACCTTCAAGTACACAGTAGAACGCGATCAGGTTGCGAAGCAAGATTTGGTCGTTTTCAGGTGTACCGGTTTTAAAAGTAGGATCAGTTAAAGACTGGGTATATTTCAAGCCCCACGCCGCTTTACGTGCTACTGATGGAACTTCGCGGTACATGTTGAAGACTTCGCCTTCATCCATACCCAAAGATTCGATACAGTATTGGTAAGCGTGAGTGTGAATCGCTTCTTCAAATGCCTGACGTAAGATGTATTGACGGCATTCAGGGTTGGTAATGTGACGGTAAATCGCCAATACCAGGTTATTTGCTACCAATGAGTCCGCAGTCGAGAAGAAACCAAGCGAACGCATGACAATAGTACGCTCATCTTCGGTTAAGCCATTTTCAGACTTCCAAAGTGCGATGTCGTGGTTCATGTTGACTTCTTGTGGCATCCAGTGGTTGGCACAACCGTCCAGATATTTTTGCCAAGCCCATTCGTATTTGAACGGTACTAGCTGGTTTAAGTCAGCACGACAGTTGATCATGGCTTTATCATCAACCTGTACACGCTGAGCGCCCATTTCAAGCTCTTCCAAGCCTGGGGCAACGTCAAGTTGATCTAGGGAAGCAGATGCTCTTGCCAACGAATCGGTTGGATTTGATCCTCGGTTTTGAGTGGCTCTAAGGGGTTGTGCAGTTGCCACATGCGACGGTGCGTTGTGTGCATCAGATACCACCTGTGAATGAGCCGTTTTTTTCGGTTCGACGGGCGCAGACTGGTGTTCAGGTGCAGCCGGTTTCTGTGAATCATCTTCGAAATCGTCCCAACTTAGGATAGACATATCAATTCTCTCTTCGATGCTTATATCTTTTATTAGACATCCAGCAAGGCTGAGATGTCCTACTATACGCTCAATTTGTGTAATCAAAATCAAGTTTTGTCGATCACTGCTCTAAACTTGTACGGTAGAGCAAATATCCCCACTACTTATTTTGATTACGCATCTTCTTACCTTGTTTTACCCAGAAGTAAGCAATTGGTACATAAAAGGTCAGAATAAAGGAAACAACCAATACCGCAAGTCCTAACATGTAGTTGTGAGTCATATGGAGCATGGAGATTTCCTTTATTTTTAAATTGAGAGGCTTTTCAGCCTCTCAGTGCGTTACCAGAAACTTAATTGATTCGGGTAACTGCGACAGTGAGCACAAACATTTTCCCACCGATTAAATAGGTATCTAACGTATGAGCGAACACTAACGCCTCGAGGATAAGCACAATAACTCATCAGTCAGCTCCTGTTTACAAAATGGAGCTTTCAGAGGAGTGACTCAATCCCTAAACTTTGCTAAAGTATTCTTTGTTAAGTCGTCGAAAATTTAACATTGAATACTTTAGTTATTCAGGGAATTATTTCCTCTGAAAGCTTGGGTTTTCAAATCAATGGTCTGTCATTTATGGCAGGCCATTTTTTATTGCTTAAAATTTATTTCTATTTAAATCCGCACCTCCATTTATTTTTTAGTTGGTTTGGAATCCCCCTAAATCCCCCTTTTGCAAAGGGGGACTTGCATCCCGCCATTTGCTTCGAGGAATCTCCCTCCTTTGGCAAAGGAGGGTCGGGGTGGATTTGAAACCCGTCAGATTACTGACAAGCCTCACAATCAGGATTGTCAATTGAACATGCCATTGGTACTGGCGCTGCTTGAGCAAAATCTTCTTCTTCAGCTTTCACTTCAGGCGCTACCGCAGCAGTAACAGGTGCTGCAACAGTTGCAGGTTTAACTGCGTTCAATGCGCCAGTGTTAATAGTCGATTTCTCGGCAGAAGTCGCACCCAATGCACGAAGATAATAAGTGGTTTTAAGACCACGTAACCAAGCCATTTTGTAAGTCAGGTCAAGTTTCTTACCGTTTGCACCAGAGATGTAAAGGTTAAGTGACTGAGCTTGGTCAATCCATTTTTGACGACGTGATGCAGCATCCACAATCCAGCGTGGTTCAACTTCAAACGCAGTCGCGAAGATTGCTTTAAGCTCTTCAGGAATACGTGAAATCTTTTGAACAGAACCTTCGAAGTGTTTCAGGTCGTTCACCATCACCGCATCCCAAAGACCGCGATCTTTTAACGCACGTACCAGGTACGGGTTGATCACTGTGAATTCACCAGAAAGGTTAGATTTCACATACAAGTTCTGGAAAGTTGGTTCGATCGACTGAGAAACACCACAGATGTTCGAAATGGTCGCAGTCGGTGCAATCGCCATCACGTTCGAGTTACGCATCCCGTCTTTTTGAACTTTGGCACGCAAAGTGTCCCAGTCCAAACGTTGAGTACGGTCTACTTCAAACATACGCTCAGGACGTGTTTTCGCAACCAGGTCAAGTGAGTCAATTGGTAGGATACCTTGATCCCACAGTGAACCTTTAAATGTCTCATAAGTACCACGTTCAACAGCCAAATCGCTCGATGTTGAAATCGCGTAGTAGCTGATCACTTCCATAGATTCATCAGCAAAATCTACCGCAGCATCTGAACCGTAGGCCAATTTCATTTCATACAATGCATCCTGGAAGCCCATGATGCCCATACCGACCGGACGGTGTTTCAAGTTCGAATTTTTCGCTTGCGGAACAGCGTAGTAGTTGATGTCGATAACGTTATCGAGCATACGAACAGCAGTTTTCACTGTACGCGCCAATTTTTCGCGATCTAACACACCACCTTGAACGTGTTGTACCAGGTTGATCGAACCCAAGTTACATACCGCAATTTCTTCTTTGCTTGTGTTCAAAGTAATTTCTGTACACAAGTTAGATGAGTGAACTACGCCCACGTGTTGTTGTGGTGAACGCAAGTTACATACGTCTTTGAATGTGATCCACGGGTGACCTGTTTCAAACAACATAGACAGCATTTTGCGCCACAAATCTTTTGCACGTACTTTTTTGTGCAACATGTTTGTTTCTTTGGCAATGCCTTCGTAGTAAGCATAACGCTCAGCAAATTCAGAACCCGTTAAGTCGTGAAGATCCGGTGTTTCCGATGGTGTGAACAATGTCCACTCAGCATCTTCAAATACACGTTGCATGAACAGGTCTGGAACCCAGTTTGCTGTGTTCATGTCATGCGTACGGCGACGGTCATCACCCGTGTTTTTACGCAGTTCCAGGAATTCTTCGATGTCCAGGTGCCAGGTTTCAAGGTATGCACATACGGCACCTTTACGCTTACCACCTTGGTTAACGGCAACAGCGGTATCGTTCGCCACTTTAAGGAAAGGAACAACACCTTGTGACTTACCGTTTGTACCTTTGATATACGAGTTCAAGGCACGAACAGGCGTCCAGTCATTACCTAAACCGCCAGCCCATTTTGACAGCATTGCATTATCACGCATCGCGCCATAAATGTCATACAGGTCATCATCAATAGTCGTTAAATAGCAGCTCGACAACTGTGGACGTAGTGTTCCTGAGTTAAACAGGGTAGGCGTAGACGCCATGTAATCGAAGCTCGACAATAAGTTATAGAACTCGATTGCACGTTCTTCACGGTTTTCTTCGTTGAGTGAAAGACCCATCGAAACACGCATGAAGAATAATTGTGGCAATTCGAAACGTACGCCATCTGAATGGATGAAGTAACGGTCAAATAAAGTTTGTAGACCTAAGTACGTGAATTGGTTTGAGCGTTCTGGCTGAATCGCAGCTGCCAGTTTAGCCAGGTCAAAGTTAAGAAGTTCTGGAGAAAGCAGCTCAAGCTCGATACCTTTCTTCAAGAAAGTTTCAAGTGCGTCGCCTTCATTGGTATCTGTAGACAGACCTAAAAACTCAAGACCTGTAGCAACCAAGTTGTCACGAAGTAAACGTGCAGTGACATAGGTATAGTTTGGTTCTTGTTCAATACGGGTACGTGTCGCCATCATCATGGTCGTTGAGATGTCAGACTCTTTTACGCCGTTGTACAAGTTTTTCACGGTTTCATCGACAATTGCCTGTACGTCAATACCTTCAAGGCCTTCAGCAGCTTTTGCCACATGAGCTTCTAATGCCCCTAGGTCAAGCGGTTTATGTTGACCGTTTGCAGTAATCACTTGCAGGGTTGGATGATGATGAGCGCCAGTTTGTTTGCGTGCTTCAGAGCGTTGTTCGCGGTAGATGACATACGCACGCGCAACTTTTTGTTCACCTGTACGCATGAGCGCCAGTTCAACTTGGTCTTGAATTTCTTCAATATGAATCGTGCCGCCTGATGGTAAACGACGGTTAAACGTATTCATGACCATTTCGGTCAGCTGCTCGATGCGGTCATGAATACGGCTTGAATCAGCGCTTTGCTGGCCTTCTACAGCCAAAAAAGCTTTACCTATCGCTACAGAAATTTTTTCTGCGTCAAAGGTGGCAACATCACCGGTGCGTTTAATCACCTGAAGTTGACCAGGAGTTGAAGTGATTACGCTCATTGTGGCATAGCTCCATTGTCATCTATTGTTTTATATGTGTGGACCATTTGAACTGGACGATATTTCATCTCAGTGTTTGATGATTAAACACAAGAACTAGTGGTTTAAAATCGGAATAAGCACAAGATACGGGAAAATTCAGGGTAGATCAATATTGACATTTCGTTAAAATTTTTGATTGAACTCTGCAATGATCCTTTGCAAAAACGTCCCTATTTTTATGTTTCTTGTAGAAGCCTTATCAGACAAGGGCATAGCATATCAAAGCTAAAAAAATGTGCTTATAGATAACATTGTGGATAACTTAAAAGAAATGGGCTAACTAGTCAGAAACTGTGCAAACAGCAGGGTGGATCAAAAAATAGACATTTTGTAACTTGATATTTCTAAAAATTCCCTGAAAATCACTAAAATATGAAAAATCCAATAAATTCAATGTTTAAAAAAAACATAACAAAATGCTACTTTGATGTATCAGTTTGGTGAACGGTATCTTGTTTACAATGTAAACGTGTGTATATTGCTGAATATATTAAAGCGTATCCAATGGATTTTTAAGGATACCTTAATCCAATATAAAGGGGCATTTTATGAGCCAAGAAGAAAAGTTACCTAAAATTTTAATTGTTGAAGACGATGAACGTCTTGCGCGTTTGACTCAAGAATACCTTATCCGTAATGGGTTAGAGGTTGGGGTAGAGCCTGACGGTAATCGTGCAATCCGCCGTATCATTGCTGAACAACCGGATTTGGTGGTGCTTGATGTGATGTTGCCGGGTGCAGATGGTTTGACCATTTGTCGTGAAGTGCGTCCACATTATCATCAACCAATTTTGATGTTGACTGCACGTACTGAAGATATGGATCAGGTTTTGGGTCTGGAAATGGGTGCCGATGACTACGTTGCCAAACCAGTTCAACCGCGTGTATTGCTTGCCCGTATCCGTGCCTTGCTGCGCCGTACCGACAAGGCACCTGAAGATGAAGTAGCTCAACGCATCGAATTTGATGACCTTGTGATTGATAACGGTGGCCGTTCAGTGACCTTGAATGGCGATTTGGTTGACTTTACCAGCGCTGAATATGACCTGTTATGGCTATTGGCTTCAAATGCTGGTCGTATCCTGTCTCGTGAGGATATTTTTGAGCGTCTGCGCGGCATTGAATATGATGGTCAGGACCGTTCAATCGATGTACGTATCTCACGTATCCGTCCAAAAATTGGCGATGATCCTGAAAATCCAAAACGTATTAAGACCGTACGTAGTAAAGGTTATCTGTTCGTTAAAGAAACCGGTCTTTAAGCGCTACCCGCTAATTTTATAGGACAGCTTCGTGTTTAAACACAGTATATTCTTGCGCATTTATGCGGGGTTAGTGATTTTAGTCGCCTTGGTGGCTTTATTTGGCTACCTGTTGGTACAAATTATCAATTACCAGCGTGCACAAGAGTATCGTGAATCTTTAACCGATGGCATTTCTTATATCATTAGCGAGGGTATTGCTCGACAGCCGAATGAGCAACAAAAGCGGGACTGGATTTCTGATGCTTCAGATTTGCTTGAGCTGCCCATTTATTATGTCGATGCCAACAAGGTCGATTTATCTCGCGCCGAGCAAAGACGGGTCGAGGAGCGTAAAGCGGCGGTTCGTTATGACGCAGAAAACTCCATTGCCTATATTATTATTGGGTTGAAGGATGATCCCAAGCATTTACTTTATGTAAAAGTAGATAAAATTGGGGAACGCCAAATGAAGGCGTTGCCGATTTTTATTCTGGATTATCTGGTGTATTACCCTGGGCAGGAAAAAGAATATCTTGCTAAAATTCAAGCGAATTTTTCTTATCCAATTGCCATTGAAAAAGTTCAAAACCTGCCGCTCGATTCAGAGCAAATTGGCCGACTTCGACTAGATCACAGTATTATTTTATACCGTGATAATGCCTCGGTGCGCGGTACCACTATCTCGATTGTTTCACCGATGCCAAGTTCACCTTCAGAGGTGCTGGTTTTAGGTCCGGTACCCCTATTTAACTGGATGCCTTTCCAGTTGGCTGCAGGCATTACCTTGTTAAGCTTGTTTGTATTAAGCCTTGGGGTATATGGTTTGCTGGTGCCTATGCAGCGTCGCTTACGCGAAGTAAATTATGCCTTGCATCGCATGAAATCGGGTGACATGACCTTGCGTTTGCCGGTCGATGGTACCGATGAAATGGCCAGTCTGGCGACCAATTACAACAGCATGTCTGATCACATTCAGCGTTTGATTGAGGCGCAGCGTGAGCTGATGCGTGCAGTTTCGCATGAGCTGCGGACGCCTGTGGCGCGTATTCGTTTTGGTATGGAGATGCTAGCGGAAGAGGAAGATTACGACTATCGCTTGCAGCAGGTCGAAATGATTGATAAGGATATTGAAGCGCTGAATACCTTGATCGATGAAATCATGACCTATGCAAAACTGGAGCAGGGTACGCCTTCTTTAGATTTTGAAAAAATTATTCTGTTTGAAGTATTGGATCAGGTGGTTATTGAAACCGAAGCCCTGAAGACTCAAAAAGAAATTGAACTGAAAGCGCCGCCTATTACTATAGTGGTGGATGCTGAACGTCGTTACTTGCATCGTGTGGTGCAGAATCTGGTCGGTAATGCGGTTCGCTACTGCGACCATAAGGTGATTGTCAGTGGCGGAATTAATGACGAAGGCTTGGCTTATGTTCAAGTCGAGGATGACGGGGCAGGTGTGCCGGAAGAAGAGCGTCAGCGCATTTTTGAAGCTTTCGCACGTCTGGATGACAGTCGTACCCGTGCTTCCGGAGGCTATGGTTTAGGTTTATCCATTGTGAGTCGTATTGCCTACTGGTTTGGCGGTAAGATTGAAGTCGATCAAAGTCCGGTTTTGGGTGGTGCACGCTTCACCATGTGCTGGCCTGTGCAGCGCTTTAATAAAACCAAAAAGAAAACCAATCTTATAAAAGATGGCATCTTGAATACGGAATTTTAGATCATAAAAAGCACCGGATTCGGTGCTTTTTAGTCTTATTCGTGACTGGTAGCATCTGGTTCAATCAGGCTTTTTCCCTGTTTTAAGCTGGCGAGTGCATCTGCATTGAAATCTAGCAGCAAAGAATTGTTTTTGGGGTCAATTGCATAATGGCTGATCAATTTCTGGTCCCCGTTTAATGTTTCGACCCTGTATTCATCAGCAACGTTTAAAATAGCTTCGAGATTGGTGGTGGTTGAAGCAAAGTCCTGGCGGAAAAGATCATAAATATCACGCAGGTCAAAAATAGCATCACGTGCATCTGGATGTTTCTCGATATATCGTTCCACATGACGCACTAACAGTTGTGCAAAGAAGAAGTATTCAGATTCATGGGCATATTTTAATGTCATTATAGTTTCTCCTGTCTATTCACTTTTTGAGTTTTAAATACAAATATCACAAACTGTTAAACGCATGTCAAAGTGTTGCAAAAAAACCACAAGAATAAAGCAGCTTATGCAAAAAATATGGGTTAGCTTATAAAGCAAAGAAGGTGATTTATGTTTAATGTCGTGATGATCAGGAGGAAAATTTAATCAATTTCCGTGGTTGCTATCATTTTTTAAATAAATACTGAAAATAAAATGAACTTTTAAAATAGATGGGATATTCATTAATAACTGCACTTCTGGTTTGAGAAATAAGTGAGTAAAAATTCCTCATAAAATCTTAATGTGAGAAAATTTAATAAAAATAACTATTTTTATTAAATAAAACGATAAAAGTTGTGTGCAAGGGAATATACGCAAATTAAAAGCGGTAATGTCGAAAAAATCATCCAAAAGACTAAGGCTTATAAGCTAGCAAGTGAAATCATAAATCAGGTACAATTGGCGGGATTAATTTTGTGTTTGGTGTATTTGAAGGCCAATACATACATTCTTTGTTAATAAATTAGGCCTGCCAGGAGTTATCCCCGCATGAGTGCCATTACTCCATACGATTGGGCAATTATTGCCTTCGTGATCGGCGTTACATTTCTTTGTGTCTTTATGCTAACAGTTCCTTTACTCCTTGGGGGTAAATCATGGGGCCGTGCAAAGCAAGAGCAATTTGAGTCAGGTGTGGTAGGGGCTGGTGGAGCACGTATCCGCTTGTCTGCAAAGTTCTACTTGGTTGCTATTTTCTTTGTGGTATTTGACCTGGAAGCACTGTATCTCTACGCATGGGCTACATCAGTTCGTGAAGTAGGTTGGTTCGGTTTTACCACTGTTGTAATTTTTGTGGTCGATTTATTGATTGCTTTGGTTTATGCCATTTCTGTAGGGGCATTAAACTGGGCACCAACCGATCGTCTCAAAGCAGCAGTTATGAAGTCGAAAGTGGGTTCACCGAATATGAACCTTGCCGACATTACGCGCTTCAATTCTATTGAAGAGTTGGTTGTTGATCCTACAGGTCAAATTCCAGCTCAATCATCTGGTCGTGTGAAAAAATCTGCGACTACATCATCTAGTAAGGAGTAACCCGGGAATGAAATATACATTAACCCGTGCGAATCCGGATGCTGATCAATATCCACTTCAAGAGCGTCAGATCGTTAGCGATCCGCTTGAAGAAGAAGTGAATAAAAATGTGTTCATGACTCGTTTAGAGGATGTAATGCATACAGCTGTAAACTGGGGCCGTAAAAACTCTGTATGGCCGTTTAACTTTGGTACATCATGCTGTTACGTAGAATATGCAACCACCTTGACAGGTGTGCATGATATGTCACGTTTCGGTGCCGAGGTTATTCGTGCTTCACCGCGTCAGGCTGACTTAATGATCGTTGCAGGCACCTGCTTCGTGAAAATGGCACCTGTAATCCAGCGTCTATACGAGCAAATGTTAGAGCCTAAATGGGTGATTTCAATGGGTGCTTGTGCAAACTCTGGCGGTATGTACGACATCTATTCAGTGGTTCAAGGTGTGGATAAAATCATCCCTGTCGATGTGTACATCCCAGGTTGTCCGCCACGTCCTGAAGCATTGCTGCAAGCATTAATGTTGTTACAAGACCAAATTCAATTAGAGCGCCGTCCGCTTTCAGCGGTCATTGGTGATGATCTTCAGCCAGTATATAAGCCAAAGATGCAGCCAGAACGTGACCGTAAGAATGCTGAACGTATTGCAGTGAAAAACTTACGCTCTATGGATGAAATTAAATAATCTGAGCGACAAAATATTGATGCACCCGGTCTGGGTGTAATTGTCGTTTAAGGTTGCCTGAATTTGTATTAAATAGGAAGCCAAGCCAATGGCTGAAACTAACATTGCTATGCCAGAATCAACTCCAGTTGATTCACGCCCAGCATTTGCAATTATAGAAGAGCTCAAAACCAAATTTGGTGAGAACTTCTTTGTGCAAACGACTTTTGAAGACTTTCCAACAGTCTGGGTTGAGCGCGCACGTGTACAAGAAGTTTTAATGTTCTTGCGTACAGTGGCACGTCCTTACGTGATGCTGTTCGACTTGTCTGCAGTAGATGAACGCTTGCGTACTCACCGTGACGGTTTGCCTGCGTCAGACTTCACTGTGTTCTATCACTTGTTGTCGCTAGAGCGTAACAGTGATATTCGTATTAAAGTTGCCTTGAATGAGAGTGATCTCAATATTCCAACAGCAACCAACATTTGGCCAAATGCCAACTGGTACGAACGTGAAGCTTACGATATGTTTGGCATTAACTTCGAAGGGCATCCAATGCTCCGTCGTATTTTGTTGCCAACATATTGGGAAGGTCACCCGCTACGTAAAGAATATTCTGCACGTGCCACTGAATATACGCCGTATATGCAGAACCAGGCGAAACAGGATTTTGAACAGGAACATCTTCGTTTCGTTCCTGAAGACTGGGGTCTAAAACGCGGTAACGCCGATGAAGACTTCATGTTCCTGAACCTGGGTCCGAACCATCCATCTGCACATGGTGCCTTCCGTGTGATCTTGCAGCTGGATGGCGAAGAAGTAAAAGACTGTGTGCCTGATATCGGTTATCACCACCGTGGTGTGGAAAAGATGGCCGAGCGTCAAACCTGGCATTCATTTATTCCGTATACCGACCGTGTTGACTATCTGGGTGGTTGTGCGCAAAACATGCCTTATGTAATGGGTGTGGAGCAACTTGCGGGAATCACCGTTCCTGACCGTGCGCAATGTATCCGTGTCATGATGTCTGAATTGTTCCGTATCAATAACCACTTGTTATATATCGGTACAGCCATTCAGGATGCCGGCGGTATGACCCCAGTATTCTATATGTTTGCTGACCGTCAGAAAATCTATGACGCTATTGAAGCGATCACTGGCTACCGTATGCACCCGGCGTGGTTCCGTATTGGTGGTACAGCACATGACCTTCCAAACAACTGGCAATCACTCATTCGCGAAATCCTGGACTGGATGCCGAAGCGTATGAACGAGTACTACACAGCAGCGCTTAAAAACTCAGTGTTTATTGGTCGTACCCGTAATGTTGCGCAATACGATGCAAAATCTGCATTGGCTTGGGGTGTAACCGGTACTGGTCTGCGTGCAACAGGGATCGACTTCGACGTACGTAAATACCGTCCTTATAGCGGTTATGAAAACTACGATTTCGACGTACCGGTTGAATACGAAGGCGATGCTTACGCGCGTGTGATTGTTCACTTCCGTGAAATCGAACAATCGCTGAAAATCATCAAACAGTGCTTAGACAACATGCCTTCTGGTGCGTACAAAGCAGACCATCCACTGGCTGTTCCACCACCAAAAGACAAGACATTACAAGATATTGAAACCTTGATTACGCACTTCTTAAGCGTATCATGGGGTCCTGTAATGCCTGCAGGTGAAGCATCTGTGATGGCGGAAGTGGTAAAAGGTGCGTCTAACTATTACTTGACTTCAGACAAGTCAACCATGAGTTACCGTACCCGTATTCGTACACCGACTTTCACGCACTTACAGCAAATGCCTTCTGTGATTAATGGCAGTCTTGTGTCTGACTTAATCATTTATTTAGCGACAATTGACGTCGTAATGGCTGACGTGGATCGCTAAGGGGTAATCGCATTATGATGATTTTGACTGATAAAAAGCCACGTGTGAATGTTGAAGGGATTTTAACTTCGGAAGAAATCCACGAAATTGAACATCACATTGGTCACTATCCGTACCCACGTGCCGCATGTCTAGATGCGCTGAAGTGTGTACAACGCCGTAATGGTTGGGTAGATGACGCGCAAATGAATGCAATTGCTCAGCTTTTGAGTATGAGCGTTGCAGATCTTGAAGGGGTTGCGACTTTCTATAACCGTATTTACCGTCAACCGGTCGGTCGTCACGTAATTTTATTATGTGACTCGATCGCGTGTTTCTTGATGGGTGCGGAAACTTTGGCAGAAGCCTTTCAGCGTGAATTGGGTATTCAATTTGGTCAAACCACCGCTGACGGTCGTTTCACTTTATTGCCAATCTGCTGCTTGGGTAACTGTGACAAAGGTCCAACCCTGATGATTGATCAAGACACGCACGGTTTGGTTGAAGTAACTTCAATTAAACAGTTATTGGAGAAGTATGTATGAATACTGAACCAAAACCAATTTATGGCGACGGTAACCCAGAAACTCACCCATTAACATGGCGTTTGAGCAAACAGGAACATGTTCGTAGTGCAGATGATTACGAAACACTTGAAGGTTATGCCGGCTTCAAAAAAGCCATTGGCATGCAACCGAAAGATGTGCTTGAAGTCATTAAAGCTGCGACTGTAAAAGGCCGTGGTGGTGCAGGTTTCCCGGCAGGGATTAAATGGTCGCTTATGGCGCCAAATGATGGTGGTCCACGCTACCTGATCTGTAATGCCGATGAAATGGAACCAGGTACTTTCAAAGACCGTTTGTTGATGGAAAAACTTCCGCATCAATTGATCGAAGGTATGCTGATTGCAGGCTATACGCTAGAAGCAACTCAGGGTTATATCTTTATCCGTGGTGAGTATATCGAAGCTGCTGGCTACTTAAATGAAGCGTTAGAGCAAATCCGTGCCAAAGGTTACCTGGGTGAAAACATCCTTGGTACTGGCTGGAACTTCGAAATGCATGTGCATACCGGTGCGGGTCGTTATATCTGTGGTGAAGAAACCGCATTGATTAACTCGCTTGAAGGTCGCCGTGCCAACCCACGTACCAAACCACCATTCCCGCAAGTTGCAGGTGCTTGGGGTCGTCCTACGATTGTCAACAACGTAGAGACTTACAACAACTTACCGGCAATCATGCTGCGTGGTCCTGAATGGTATATCGGCTTATCTGCGGGTAAATCGAAAGATCCGGGTACCAAAATTTACGGTGCATCAGGCAAAGTGAAATTCCCTGGTCTTTGGGAACTTCCATTTGGTACCACTGCACGTGAAGTGATTGAAGATCACGCTGGTGGTATGCGCGACGGTTTGAAACTGAAAGCGTGGTTACCAGGTGGTGCCTCGACTGACTTCCTGGCAGCAGAGCATATCGACTTGCCAATGGATGCAGAAAGCATTATGAAAGCAGGTTCACGTTTAGGTACCTGTTTGCTCATGGTAGTTGATGAAACTCAATGTATGGTTTCAGCAACGCGTAACCTTGAAGAATTCTTTGCGCGTGAATCATGTGGTTTCTGTACCCCTTGCCGTGATGGCCTACCTTGGGCGGTGAAAGCGCTGAAAGCACTTGAAGACGGTACAGGTAAGAAAGAAGATATCGATCACTTACAAGAACTGACTCGTAAGCTTTGGATTGGTAAAACTTTCTGTGCTCACGCTCCAGGTGCTATGGAACCACTCATGGGCGCACTCAAACATTTCCGTGGCGAATTTGAAGCGAAGGTAGTCAATGCCGCCGCTCAAACCAGCAACGTAGAACAAGCTTAAGGAATTCGACTATGGCTACAATTCATGTCGATGGCAAATCGTATGAAGTCAACGGCTCGGAAAACTTGCTACAAGCATGTTTGAGTCTTGGCATTGATATCCCATACTTTTGTTGGCATCCATCCTTAGGTTCTGTCGGTTCTTGCCGTCAATGTGCCGTGACTCAATACGCGAATCCGGAAGATACCCGTGGTCGTTTGGTCATGTCATGTATGACACCTGCTTCTGACAATACCTACATCTCGATTGAAGACAAAGAAGCAAAAGATTTCCGTGCTTCGATTGTTGAATTCTTGATGACCAACCACCCACACGA
The DNA here is from genome assembly GCF_022012365.1 of Acinetobacter sp. SM34. Classification (NCBI taxonomy): domain Bacteria; kingdom Pseudomonadati; phylum Pseudomonadota; class Gammaproteobacteria; order Moraxellales; family Moraxellaceae; genus Acinetobacter; species Acinetobacter sp. SM34. The sequence continues at coordinate 15,878 of NZ_JAKLTP010000001.1, forward strand.
CTGTCCAGTGTGTGAAGAAGGTGGTCACTGTCATTTGCAAGATATGACTGTGATGACTCAGCATGATCGTCGTCGCTACCGTTTCACTAAACGTACCCATTACAACCAGGAGCTTGGCTCATTCATTTCTCACGAAATGAACCGTTGTATTGCGTGTTACCGTTGTGTGCGTTACTACAAAGATTATGCGGGTGGTACAGACTTTGGTGTCTACGCAAGTGCATCACGAGTTTACTTTGGTCGTCCAGAATCAGGTACTTTAGAATCTGAATTCTCTGGTAACTTGACTGAAGTTTGTCCTACAGGTGTATTTACCGACAAAACTCACTCTGAACGCTATAACCGTAAGTGGGACATGCAGTATGCGCCAAGCGTATGCCAAGGCTGTTCTTCAGGTTGTAACATCTCTCCGGGTGAACGTTATGGCGAACTTCGTCGCGTAGAAAACCGTTTCAATGGTGACGTTAACCAATATTTCCTTTGCGACAAAGGTCGTTTTGGTACAGGTTATGTGAACCGTGCAGACCGTCCACGTCAACCACAATTACGTGATGGTGCCAACGTAACGACTATTTCAGTTGATCAGGCATTAGATACCGTGATTGCAAATATCCAGGGCAAAAAAGTTCTAGGTATTGGTTCACCACGTGCATCGCTTGAAACTAACTTCGCGCTTCGCGAACTTGTTGGTCAAGATAACTATTCAACCGGTATGTCGCAAAAAGAGCAAAGCCTGGTTGAACTTGCAGCTTCTATCATGCAAACCGAGGGTGTCTATAACCCGACCATGCGTGAAATCGAAAGCTATGATGCTGTGTTGATTCTGGGTGAAGACTTAACCCAAACTGCGCCACGTATGGCATTGTCTGTGCGTCAGGCTGCGAAAAACAAAGCCAAAGAAATGGCAGCAGAACGTCGCACCCAAGAATGGTTGGCTGAACCAGTACAACGTATTGGTCAAGATGAAAAATCTCCAATCTTCATTCTTGCTGCTACACAAACACGTTTAGCAGACGTAGCGACGGGTGAAGTTGTTGCATCTCCAAACGATATCGCGCGTTTAGGCTTTGCAGTTGCTGCTGCTGTTAAAGGTGAAAGCATTCTTGGTTTAGATGACGATGCCAAAGCATTTGCGCAAACCATTGCTGATACCTTAAAAGCGGCTAAAAAACCACTGATCATCTCTGGTACAAGCTTGCAAGATGCTGCGATCATGGAAGCTGCTGCACAAGTGGCTCAGAACCTAGGTAATGCAGGCTTAACCTTGACTGTTCCTGAAGTGAACTCAATGGGCTTGGCAATCTTCGGTGGTCAAAGCTTAGAACAAGCTTTCGCGCAAGATTACGACACCATTATTGTGGTTGAAAATGACCTTTACCGTCGTTTACCAGCTGCACAAGTGAATGCTGCACTTTCAGGCAAAGAAGTGATTGTTCTAGATCACTCTGAAACTGAAACAGTGAAGAAAGCGGATATTGTGCTTTCAGCTGCCAGCTTCGCGGAAGGTGATGGTACTGTGGTATCGCAAGAAGGCCGTGCACAACGTTTCTACCAAGTGTATGACCCAAGCTACTACAAACCTGAACTTGCGATCAAAGAATCATGGCGCTGGTTGCATGCCATTGAAACTGGTGTGAAAGGTAAAGCGATTTCTTGGACATTGCTTGACGATGTTATTGAATCCGTAGTGAAAAACGTTCCTGCACTTGAAGCAATTCAAGATGTAGCACCAGACGCGGGTTACCGTGTCCATGGCTTGAAGATTGCACGTGAACCACGTCGTTATTCAGGTCGTACCTCTATGCGTGCTCCGCTTTCAGTGCATGAACCTAAACAGCCAGTCGATGTTGATTCTGCATTAACATTCTCTATGGAAGGTTATGTGGGTAATCAGACTCCATCTTCACTGGTTCCATTTGCATGGTCTGCAGGCTGGAACTCTCCACAAGCCTGGAACAAATTCCAGGACCAAGTGGGTGGTCACTTAAAAGGCGGTGATTCAGGTATTCGTTTATTCGATCGTTTGGCTAAACGTCCTGTACGTACATTCGTTGCTCCAGCACCAGTACTTGTAAATGCTGAAAGCTTCCGTTTAGTGCCTATGCATCATATCTTTGCTTCTGGTGAATTTACTGTGAAAACTCCGGCCATGGAATCACGTATTCCGAATGCCATGTTTGCAGTAGGTGAGCAAGATGCTGCGCGTCTAAACGTTCAAGATGGTCAAAAAATTACTGTGAAAGCAGGCGAGGCAACCATTAGCCTTCCAGTTCAAGTGATCGAATATTTACCGACAGGTTATATCGGTTATCCAATTGGTCTTGCACCAACGGTTTCACTTGCAGAACCTGTCTCAGTCGCGGTAGGAGTGTAATTCATGAATCAAGAAATTATACGTCAAACACCGCTATGGGCTGAGAACTGGCCAATTGCTTATTCAGTCATTCAAGCGATTGTGATCTTGCTTGTGGTGGTGCTTGTCGCTGCGTTGATGTCATTCATCGAACGTCGTTTACTTGCGTTATGGCAAGACCGTTACGGTCCAAACCGTGTTGGTCCCGGGGGGATGTTCCAGATCGTTGCCGACATGCTGAAAATCATGTTTAAGGAAGACTGGACACCTAAGTTTGCCGACAAACTGACTTTCCGTTTAGCACCAGCAGTTGCGATGGCGACTGCAGTGCTTTCATTCATGGTGATTCCTGTAAGTCCAACAATGGGCGTAGCAGACATGAGTATCGGGCTGTTGTTCTTTATGGCAATGGCAGGTATTGCAGTCTATGCAGTGTTGTTCGGTGGCTGGTCTTCAAATAACAAATATGCGTTATTGGGTGGTCTACGTTCTGCAGCTCAAACCATTTCTTATGAAGTGTTCCTGGGTATCTCGCTTATGGGTGTGGTGGCAATTGCCGGTTCATTCAACATGCGTGAAATTGTTGAAGCACAACGCGATGTTTGGTTTGTGATTCCACAATTCCTGGGTTTCATCATCTTTATTGTTGCAGGTGTTGCAGTAACGCACCGTCATCCATTTGACCAACCAGAAGCTGAACAAGAATTGGCTGAAGGTTATCACGTCGAATACGGCGGCATGAAATGGGGTATGTTCTTCGTTGCAGAATATGTCAACGTGGTTCTTATTTCAGCATTGATCGTCACTCTATTCTTTGGCGGTTGGTTAGCACCATTTAACCTAGAAATTCCATTTATTCCACCAGTATTCTGGTTCATTATCAAAACAGCATTCTTTGTGATGATGTTTGTCTTGGCACGTGGTTCACTCATGCGTCCACGTTATGACCAAGTGATGAATTTTGGTTGGAAGATTTGTTTGCCATTGGCGTTGGTCAACTTGTTGGTGACTGGTGCTGTGATTCTGATGAATCAGGCCTAGGACAGCAGGGAGTACAAAATGTATAAAATTCTAGCTGGATTCGGGTCAATCGTACGTTCACTGTGGATGGTCTTCAGCCACGTGACACGTAAACGTGACACTATTCTTTATCCAGAAGTACCGGGTGAACAAATTGTTCCGCCACGTTTTCGTGGTCGTATTGTCTTGACACGTGACCCGGATGGCGAAGAACGCTGTGTTGCATGTAACTTATGTGCGGTGGCTTGTCCGGTGGGCTGTATTTCACTACAAAAAGCAGAAAAAGAAGATGGTCGTTGGTATCCGGAGTTTTTCCGTATCAACTTCTCTCGTTGTATTTTCTGCGGTATGTGTGAAGAAGCGTGTCCAACGACTGCAATTCAAATGACACCAGACTTCGAGTTAAGTGAATACGTTCGTCAAGACTTGGTTTACGAGAAAGAGAACTTGCTTATTTCAGGTCCTGGTAAATATCCGGACTATAACTTCTACCGTGTAACCGGTATGGCAGTTACAGGTAAAGACAAAGGTCAGGCACAACGTGAAAGTGCACCTGTTGACGTACGGAGCTTATTACCATGATGTGGCCATTTTATTTGATGGCACTCGTGGCCATTGTATCTACGGTTCGTGTTGTCACTAACGCGAATCCTGTACATGCTTTATTAAGCCTGATCGTATCATTGCTTGCTGTAGCAGGCATGTTCATGATCGTGGGCGCGCCATTTGCCGGTGCGCTTGAAATTATTGTTTATGCTGGCGCAATCATGGTGTTGTTCGTGTTTGTGGTGATGATGCTGAATCTTGGTCAACATACGGTTGAACAGGAACGTAAATGGCTGACTTCATCTGCATGGGCATATCCAGCATTGATGAGTTTCCTGATGGGCTTAGTGCTTGTCTGGATGCTTGGTTCAGATTACACAACCGCAGGTCCTGTGATGGGCACTCAAGTTGTGGGACCTAAAGCCGTTGGTACAGCGCTCTTTACTCACTACTTACTATTGGTAGAAGTTGCCGCAATGTTATTGCTTGCAGCCCTCGTTGCAGCATTCCACTTAGGTAAACGTGAACCAAGTGCAAAAGAGGAAAAAGAATAATGGGCAACATTCCTTTAGAACATGGTTTGATCGTTGCAACCATTCTTTTTGCACTGGGTTTTTACGGTGTAATGGTGCGACGCAACCTATTATTTATGTTGATGAGCCTTGAAATCATGATGAACGCAGCTGCGCTTGCGTTCGTTTTAGCGGGTAGTGCATGGTTACAGCCAGATGGACAGATTATGTTTATCTTGATTTTAACTCTTGCTGCTGCAGAGGCTTGTATTGGTCTTGCGATCGTCCTTCAGTTCTACCATCGCTTCCATCATTTGGATGTGGATGCTGCTAGTGAGATGCGCGGATGAGTTATTTATATTTAACAGTATTATTTCCGCTCATTGGTTTTGTCCTCTTGGCGGCGGGGCGTAACAAGCTTCCTGAAAATGTAGCAGCCATTATTGGTGTCGGTTCAGTCGGTTTATCTGCTTTATTTGCACTGATTGCTGGCATGGGCTTTGTAAGCAATGGTTCAGTGGCTCAAGTTCAACATCTTTGGACCTGGTTCAATGTCGGTGGTTTTGCACCGGGCATGAGCTTGCATTTAGATGGCCTGTCTTTACTCATGACCGGTATGATCACCGGTGTGGGTTTCTTGATTCACATCTTTGCCTCATGGTACATGCGCGGTGAAGAAGACTTCGCACGTTTCTTCTCTTACTTTAACCTGTTCGTAGCAAGCATGTTGCTTCTCGTTCTTGGCGATAATCTGGCGTTATTGTTCCTGGGTTGGGAAGGCGTAGGTCTGTGTTCTTACCTGTTGATTGGTTACTACTACCAAAACCCTGAAAATGGTTTTGCGGCAATCAAGGCATTTACCGTAACCCGTATTGGTGATGTATTCTTGCTGATTGCATTGTTCTTGCTTTACCAACAGTTTGGTACTTTGCATATTGGAACAATCGTTGCCAATGCACCTCAAGTTTTAGCGGGTGACCATTCACTTGCGATCTGGACATCGTTAATGTTGTTCCTGGGTGCTGCCGGTAAATCTGCGCAAATTCCATTACAAACATGGTTGGCCGATGCAATGGCAGGTCCTACACCTGTTTCTGCATTGATCCATGCTGCAACAATGGTAACAGCAGGTGTTTACCTGTGCTGCCGTATGTTCTCCGTGCTTGAAATGACACCAGAAGTGATGATGTTTATCTCGATCACTGGTGCGGTAACATTGATTGTTGCTGGTTTTGCTGCATTGGTTCAAACCGACATCAAACGTATTCTGGCTTACTCAACCATGAGTCAGCTGGGTTATATGTTTATGGCTGTGGGTGCTGAAGCATACCAGGCTGGTCTGTTCCACATGCTTTCACACGCATTCTTCAAGGCATTATTATTCTTGTCTTCTGGTGCGGTGATTCTGGCTTACCACCACGAACAAAACATTTTCAAAATGGGTGGCTTGTTCAAACATAACAAATTCCTGTTTGCCTGCTTCGCGATTGGTGGCGGTGCGTTGGCTGCAATTCCATTCTTGACCATCGGCTTCTTCTCTAAAGATGCCATCCTTGGTGCAGTTTGGGCACAAAGCCATATTGCAAATCTTCCTGTATACAACTGCTTGTACTGGACAGGTGTTGCCGGTGCCTTCTTAACTTCAATCTATACATTCCGTTTAATCTGGGTTGTATTCTTTGGCAAAGAAAACACACCGTATCACGAAATCAAAGGCGCAACTTATTGGGCTCCGCTGGGTATCCTTGCGGTACTTTCAACTGGTCTGGCTTACTTCTTGAAAGCACCAGTAGAAGCTGCGTTAACCAAAGCCAATATTCCAGCATTTGTCATTCCTGAAGCGCTTGAAGCAGGTGTACACGGTGCCGAATATACAGCAGTAGGTATTGCACTTGCCGGTCTGGTGGTGGGTATTGTGTTATTTGCCTTTGCATATAATGCAGTGAAAGCTTTTGCCCGTACTTCATTCGGTGCTGGTCTTGCTAATATCTGCCGTAATGCACTTGGTTTTGATGCGTTGTATAACATCGTATTTGTGAAACCATATTTGCTTATCGCGAAAATTTTAGGTCGTGATCCGATTGATGGCTTGTGGTTAGTGCTTCCTGCCATTGTGAAAGGTGGCCATAGCTTCACCAGCTCACGTCAAACAGGTTCATTGCGTGAATACGCATCAAGTATGTCACTCGGTGTAGTGGTGTTACTGATGATCCTGATCGTGATTCAGGTAGTGGGGAAATAAGATGGAAATCACAAACAACTGGATTTTACCCGCGCTGATCCTCGTACCGTTCATTGCAGGTTTTATTTGCTGGTTAGTTGACAAGTTCAACGACAAATTACCACGTTACATTGCGCTATTCGGTATGCTCATTACTTTGGGCCTAACCGTTGCGCTTTGGAATTCGGGTACTTATAACTATGAACTCGGCGCAAAAGTTCCAACTTGGGCTGCCGAATTCATGTTGCCGTGGATTTCAACCCTCGGCATTAACATTCACCTTGCGGTGGATGGTCTTTCACTTCTTATGGTTGGCTTGACTGCATTACTCGGTGTACTTGCAGTGGGCTGTTCATGGGGTGAGATTCAAAAGAATGTTGGTTTCTTCCACCTTAACCTTTTATGGTCTTTAGGTGGGGTAATCGGTGTATTCCTGGCGATTGACCTGTTCCTGTTCTTCTTCTTCTGGGAGATGATGCTGGTACCAATCTACTTCCTGATTGCCTTATGGGGTCATAAGGGAGCAGACGGTAAGTCACGTGTTTACGCAGCGACCAAATTTTTTATCTATACGCAGGTTGCAGGCCTGATCATGCTGATCGGTATCTTGGGTCTGGTGGTCTACGGTTACATGATGACCGGTATGATCGGTTTCGATTACAACTACTTGTTAGGTGTGGCGAATACCCTGGATGCACAATTGCCATCAGTGGCTTATGCCTTGATGATCTGTATGTTCATTGGTTTCGCTGTAAAACTTCCAGTGTTCCCATTGCATGGCTGGTTACCAGATGCACATGCTCAAGCCCCAACAGCTGGTTCTGTTGACTTGGCCGGTATTTTGATTAAAACAGCTGCATACGGTCTGCTGCGTTTTGTTATGCCGTTCTTCCCGGCAGCATCTGCACAGTTTGCAGACATTGCCATCATCTTTGGTTTAATTGGTGTGTTCTACGGCGCTTGGTGTGCTTTCCAACAAACCGATATGAAACGTTTGCTTGCGTATACGTCTATTTCGCACATGGGCTTTGTATTACTTGCACTTTATGCCGGTAATATTCTGACTTTCCAAGGCTTAATGATCATGATGCTGGCACATGGTATTTCATCTGCTGCATTGTTCATTATGTGTGGTCAAGTGTATGAGCGTTTACATACACGTGATTTACGTTTAATGGGCGGTATGCGTGGTCAGTTCCAATACCTTTCATTCTTCTTGATGTTCTTTGTTGCTGCACTTGTCGGTATTCCAGGTTTAGGTAACTTTATTGGTGAATTCCTGATTCTTATGGGTTCATTCGGTAAATTCCCAACCTACACCATTGTGGCAGCAATCAGCTTGGTGTTGGCAGGTCTTTACGGCTTGATCCTGATTCACAAAGCATTGTTTGGTACGCCAAATGAAGAGCAAAAACAACATAATACAAACCCATTGAAAGACTTGAATGCGCGTGAAATTGTTATTTTGTTAGTGTGTGCTTTTGGTCTACTATGGCTCGGTATCTACCCACAAAGCTTCCTTGATATTTCAAATTCAAGCATGGCGTGGTTAGCAAACAGCTATATCCCAGTTCAAGAAGTTGTCGATGCGACTCAACAAGTCGTATCTCAACAAAATGTGGAGATCCAATAAGCCATGAACTTCACAATGTCATTTTCTGAGCTTATGCCATTAGCTCCTGTGATGATCGTGGCTTTAACTGCGATCGTAGTGATGCTTCTCATTGCAATTAAACGTAACCATAATTTAATTGCAACAGCCTCTGTAGTCGGTTTAAACCTTGCTGCAGCATACGTCCTGATTGCGATGTTCGGTGGTGCTTTTGCACCGTCGAACGTGATGGGCATGTTTATGGTTGATCCATTTACCTTGCTTTATCAATTGGTGATTCTGGTTGCTGCACTGGCTTGCTGTACCTTGTCACATGCTTATATTGAAAGCTATCAAGATAACCGTGAAGAACTTTACATCTTGATGTTGTGTTCGGTAGCGGGTGCAATGCTCATGGTTGCAAGCTCTCACTATGCAGCGTTCTTTATTAGCCTTGAGCTGATGTCGATTCCTGTATACGGCCTGTTGGCTTATACACATCAGCGTTCGCAATCTTTAGAAGCGGGTATTAAATACCTGGTGCTTTCAGCAACGGCTTCTGCAATGTTGTTGATGGGTATGGCGTATATTTATGCATATACCGGCTCGTTATCTTTCTATGACAACGTTCAGGCATTGATGCAAGCCATCAAACAGCCAATGGTGATTTTAGGTCTAGGCTTGATTGTCTTTGCCGTTGCATTTAAATTGTCTCTTGCACCATTCCACAAATGGACACCAGACGTTTATGCAGGTGCACCAGCACCAATCGCCACATTCTTGGCAACTGTTGCCAAGGTAGCGACCATTGGCTTGTTCGTACGTTATTTACTCACTTCAGGTGCAATCCTGGTAGAGTCAATCGTAACCATCATCACGATTATTGCGGTGCTTTCTATCTTGGTGGGTAACTTCCTTGCAGTGCGTCAAGTGAACTTGAAACGTATTCTGGGTTATTCTTCAATTGCACACTTTGGTTATTTGTTGATTGGTTTAATCAGCATGACTTACGCAAGCTTGGGTAACGTGTCGGTATACGTAATCACTTATGTGTTGACTACGATCGGTGCCTTCGGTGTTGTAGCGTTAATGTCGAGTCCGTTTAACAATGTGGATGAAGCACAAAGCCTTGCAGATTACCGTGGTTTGTTCTGGCGTCGTCCAGTGCTTACCGCAACCTTGACTGTGATGATGTTATCTCTTGCCGGTATTCCATTGACTGCGGGCTTCATTGGTAAGTTCCTGGTGGTAATGGCTGCGGTAACAACTCAGCACTGGTTCCTTGCTGCAATGATTGTTGTTGGTTCTGGTATTGGCTTGTACTACTACCTGCGTGTGATGGTGGTGATGTACATGACTCCGCCGGATACTCCACGTATTGATGCCGATAAACATTGGGGTCAAAAAGTGGGTGGTATTATGGTGTTGGCTGCGGCACTTGCTGTATTGGTTATTGGTGTTTACCCAGATCCGCTCATCAAGTTAGCGCTCCAAGCCGAGATTTTATCTCCATTGCATTTCATGCTGTCTCAACACTAATCTAAAAAAACTATAAGTTTTTAGCAAAAAGCCTCCTTAGTTAGGGGGCTTTTTGTTTATAAGAGATATAAAAAACATTTATAATAGTCGAAATTTTTATCTCATCTTTTAGGTGTTCTCCCGTGGCTATTCATGAAATCCGTCATCCGCTTATCCGACATAAACTTGGTTTGCTACGCCGTGCAGACATTAGTACAAAAAACTTCCGCGAACTTGCTCAAGAAGTCACCATGCTGCTTACTTATGAAGCAACCAAAGACTTACCGATGTGTGAGCATGAAATTGATGGCTGGAATGGCAAAGTAACCGTAGACCGTATTGCGGGCAAAAAAATTACCGTTGTGCCAATTCTGCGTGCCGGTATTGGCATGTTAGACGGTTTTTTAAACCTGATTCCAAGTGCCAAAGTATCGGTACTGGGTCTTGAGCGTGATGAAGAAACCTTGCAAGCACGTACTTACTATAAAAAACTGGTACCAGACGTACAAAACCGTTTGGCGATGATCATTGACCCAATGTTGGCCACCGGTTCTTCACTGGTTGCAGCTATTGATGTATTAAAAGCCAGCGGCTGTAAAGATATCCGCGTAATGGTTCTGGTTGCTGCGCCAGAAGGGATTAAGAAAGTAGAAGAAAAACATCCGGATGTCACTATTTTTACAGCATCTATTGATGATGGTTTAAATAAAAACGGCTATATCGTTCCAGGTCTTGGCGATGCCGGTGATAAAATCTTTGGTTCAGTTCAAAAAGACTAATTTTTGAAAGAATCAAAAAAAGAGGCTGATACAGCCTCTTTTTTATATACTGTAGATATGGATTTTTAGAATAGGACAGAAACATGAAAGATGAATTGTATCAGGGCAAAGTAAAGCAATACGACGCTGCAAAAGGGTTCGGTTTTATTGGGTCAGAAGAAGGTGACGTATTCTTCCATATTTCAGATTTCCCAGCTGCTGATGGTGAACCGAAACGTAACGAACGCGTGAAGTTCAATGTTGTTCAAAATGGCGATAAATATAAAGCTGTTAAAATTGAGCGTATCGAAGACAATTCTGCGAAAGCTAAAAAATCTAAAGTGGCAGCACATAACAAGTCGATTACTTCAGCTTTGCTGTCTAACTTTAAACGCTGATCATTGCAAATGATCTGAATGGAAAAGAGACTTTTTAGTCTCTTTTTTATTATAATAAGAAAAAATATAAATGAAAAAGAGTGCCTTATGTTTATTCAGGGGAAAGTCAAAACCTATAATGCTACGCGTGGTTTTGGATTTATAGCAGTGGATGGGGAGGTGAAAGATGTGTTCTTTCACATTCAGGATGTACCAAATAGCAGTATCGAACCTAAAGTCGGTGAGAACTTTAAATTTATTATTGCCGAAGATGACGGTAAATTCAAAGCCGATCGTATTGTGCGACTGGACATACAATCTGTTTCAATGGATCGCATAGCCGCCAAGCCATCGGGTAGCAAAAAATCGACTGCTTCGTCACGTTATCATAAAGGTGGACATACAGGCAAAATCTTGATCGGCATTGCATTGATCATCATGGCGGTGGGAGCTGTGATGGGCTATGGCAAATATCAGGATTATCGCACTACCGAGCAGCTGAAAGCACAACAGTTGATCATAGAGCAACAGCGTATTGTGTCGCAACAGCGAGAAGCACTGGGAGATTTACCAGAAGCGATTTTATCGGAGCAGGGGCAGCGTAATCTAGCTGCTGAAACTTATAATACCAATAAACCGCGTTCAGAAAAAATCAGTGCTAGTATTGATCAGCAAAATGGAGTGAGGCTGGCAACCACACAATTTAAATGTGATGGACGAACGCATTGTTCACAAATGAGTTCTTATGAAGAAGCATTATTCTTCTTAAGAAATTGTCCAGGAACAAAAATGGATGGTAATAACGATGGCGAACCGTGTGAAAATGATTCACGCTGGTAATAAAAAAGCGCCACTTAGGCGCTTTTTTTAAATCATTTTTTATTCTTCACAGAATTTCATAAAGGCTTTTAAACCCGGACCCTGATATTTTTGACGATGCACTAACATGAATAAAGGACGGGTCAGTTGCCAGAAAGGCGTTTCTAAAATGACCAGCTGACCTTTTTCACGTAAAGGTTCAATGGCGAGTTTAGAAATACAGGACATTCCCAGACCACCAGCGACAATTTTAAGAATGGCTTCATTATGACCGAGGGTTAATCGGATATTGGCATCCGGTAAATCTTTGAGAATTGCATTATCAAAAACTTCACGGGTACCTGAACCTTCTTCACGTAAAATCCACTCTACACCTACTGCCTCGAAGTCCGCAGAGGTTAATGGACGTCCAAGTTGCGCCAGCGGATGATCCGGTGCACAACACACCGCAAGTTCATCGTCACGCCAGTGGATACACTGTAATTGTGGCAGATGACATGAACCCTCAATCAAGGCTAAATCAAGCTGGAACTGATTCACGGCTTCAATCATCTGCCGGGTATTACCCACTTGCAACTGCAAATGTGCTTGCGGCTGGATCTGTAGAAAGTCTGCCATCAGGTCGGGCATCAGATAATCACTGATAGTCAATGTTGCACCCAAGCGCAGGTCAATACTTTGCAATTCACCTTTGGCAGCCTGTTCAAAAGCGTCGCAACGACCTAAAATTTCCAGAGCTTGCGGGAGTAAAAAGCGGCCTAAATCATTGAGTTGTAGACGTTTACCGAGACGGTCAAACAGTGGAGCACCTAAGCCATCTTCCAAGTCTGCTAAAGCCATACTTGCAGCACTTTGCGTGAGCTTGACGGCATCACTGGCCTTGGTTACTGTGCCTTCTTGTGCGACTGCTACAAAAACAGCCAACTGGCGTAAAGTCATGCGCATGAATAGAGCCTTAACATTTAAAAAATATTAATAAATTATGTGGTCATGCTACCATGAGCACAGTCTTTCATGCCACGTTGAAATCATGTCAATTGAAAAATTTAGCTTAGAAAAAGTTTTATCTGTACACCGTTGGACCAATAACTTATTCAGTTTTACCATGACGCGACCTGCGCATTTCAAATTTACCGCCGGGCAGTTTGCACGTATTGGCTTAAAAGTGGGTGATGAGCTGGTGGTTCGGGCTTATTCTGTAGTGTCATCACCATTTGATGAAACGCTTGAATTTTTCTCAATTGTGGTACCCGAAGGCGCATTTACCTCGAATTTGCAACATCTCAAAGTGGGTGATGAGCTGTATCTGGAAAAAATTCCCTATGGCTTTTTAACCCTGGCACGTTATCAACTGCCTTTGCCGCAGGATTTATGGCTGTTGGCTACAGGTACAGGCTTGGCACCGTTTATTTCCATGCTACAAGACTTTGAAACCTGGTCTAAATATAAAAATATCCACTTGGTCTATAGCGTAAGAACAGAAGCTGAACTGGCTTATGTAGAGCGTATTCAGGAAATTGCAGAAACATTTGGTGAAGGGCATAGCGGCTTTCAATTCGTACCGATTATCACCCGAGATCCCAATGCAGCGTTACATGACCGCTTACCGGTACTGATTGAAAATGGGGAACTGGAAAAAGCGGTGGGACTACAATTGAATGCTGAAACCAGCCATGTGATGCTGTGTGGCAACCCACAAATGGTGGAAGATACCAAAGAAGCATTAAAAGCGCGTGGTCTGAAGATGAACCGTCGTGGTGAAGGCAATATTGCGGTAGAGAATTATTGGTAAGAGCATTTAGAGTTCCTCCCTTTTTAAAGGTGAGAAGCACTGCTTCGCAAGGGCGGGATTAAACGGAATAATTTATCTCGTAAATTGAATTCCCCTAAATCCCCCTTTGTCCAAAGGGGGACTTTAACGGCACAAAAAAACCTCCACTGCGGAGGTTTTTTTATTGTTCATCTTTTAATGCACAAACATATCAATATATTCACGAATTTCTTGAATGGCCGTTTCTACATCGCTGGTGAGCCAGGTCGGTTCAAACAGACCTGAATAATGTTCAAGACGGTCTTGCGGAACCACCAAACGAATCGGGCACTCTTCTTCCAGCAAGCGCCAAGGAATAATCGGCACTTCATTGTCTAAAAAAGGAGCAATATTACGAATGTCGATCACCATGGCATTGATGCACTCGGGGAAAGGCATCACCGAAAATTCTTCGGTACGACGGCGGAAATATTCCAGATCACCCCATTTAAGTATGTAACTTGGTTTATTAAATTCAATAATACCAATCAGATGTTCATCACGTGTGTAATGCAAGCCACATTGATGGGTGACATCAGTGTCCAGATCAAGCGTTACAGATTGCTGACGATACGCCATAAAATTAAGCAGCATGAAAAACAAGGTGCGTAATTATAGCTCATTTTAGATTTTTCAGCACCTCAAGCACATATCATCTTGTTAAACTGACCACGATTAAAAGACCGTTAATTTACTTATTTTAAAACTGTAACTTAAATTACTTTTTCGGTTTTTTTAAATTTTACCGGGACTTAAATAAACTAACAATTCATTATGCCCAATATAAAAAAAGTGTAATGAAAATCCCTTAGACAGTCATTAAAACAGTAATAGCAGTAATTAAATGAGCTCTGGCATGAGTTAAAATCAAATGGCTAAACTGTTTTTAGTGCTAAAACGATTTAAAAGGCTATTTTCGCCATCCACTGTTTTTTAAGTAAAATTTACATGTATTCACCATGTCACTATGCTTTTATACATAACCCATCAGCAGATATTGTTAATATAAAAATACGGAAACTAGATAAAAAGAGGGGAAAAACATGACACATGATTTTAACAAACCACCTCATGTTACTAGCGCGGAAGAAAAATCTCAAAAGAAACGTTTGCCAGTTTATATTTTAGTTCTTGTGGGTGTGTTCTTCATTGCCGTACTGGTTTACATGTTTGCGGATAATAAACCCACCGCAGAGGATGCACCTCCAGGACATCCTGAACCTACTGCCCAACCTGCAACACCAAATAATACAGCCACTACGGGTACTGTAACGGCAACCGATGAAGCAGTTGCTACCGATGCGGATACTGTAGCAGAAGCCGGTGAAAAAAGTGCAATAGGAGAGGCTGCCGATAATGTCGGTGTAGGTACGAGTAACAAGAATCAATAGTGATTCAGGCATTATTTTAAAGCCCTAATCTGTGAGGATTAGGGCTTTTGTGCATTCTCATGTGCGCTTTTGTTGTATTTATGCTGGTTCATATTGAATAAAAAACAACCAAAATTTAATGTATTTTTAATGCCGTCATTTCAGGTTGAGCACACTCTACATAACCCCCGATTCATCAGAACATCAATAAGTAATAACAAGAGGAATAACCGTATGAATGAATATTTTTCTGGAGGCCCTAGAGGCGGTGAATTCGATGCCATGTATTACTGGAATCAATTTCATCCCATTTTAGCTGCCGTCGCTATTTTATTGATAGGTTGGCTTCTGGCTCTGATTATTGCAGCAGGCATTAAAAAAGTTTTAGAAAAACTGGAAACCAATCGCCGACTTTCCGGAGCCACCGGACACCATTCCAATGTTGAAAATATTGTCTCCCGGATTGTCTTTTGGGTGGTCATGATCATTGCGATCATTGGTGCCTTGAATGTACTCAACCTCACCGGTGTGAGTGGGCCGTTCAGCAATATGCTGCAAAATATCCTGGTATTTATCCCTCAACTGATCGCTGCGATAGCAGTAGGTTTTGTGGGCTGGATTATCGCCAATCTGGTCAAGATAGGCTTGCAGAGACTGCTCGACCGTACTCAGCTGGATGAAAAACTCAGTGCGGATGTGGGGGTAAGCCCAATTAGCCAGAATATTAGTGATATTGTCTACTGGCTGATTTTATTACTGTTCTTGCCTATTGTACTGTCTATTCTGGGTCTGAACGGATTATTGTTCCCGGTACAGAACATGGTGAATGAAGTTGTTTCATTCTTGCCGAATATCTTCATTGCCGGTGTAATTGTATTTGTTGGCTATATTCTGGCAAAAATTGTACGCGGTATTGTTGAAGGTCTGGTTCGTAGTCTGAACCTGCAACAGCAGGCACAAAAAATAGGAATGTTTAAAAATTCCAATTTGCCGCAAGTACTCGGTTCATTCATCTTTGCAGTCATCATCATTACCGCTTTAATCATTGCATTTGAAGCTTTGGGTATTGAGGCAATTTCGCAGCCTGCCACAGCCATGCTGTATGAAATTATGAATGCCATTCCGCACATTATTGCAGCTGGCTTGATCCTGATTCTGGCTTATGTGGTTTCCCGTTTCGTTGCCAATCTGGTGGTCGATGTCATTTCTGGAACTGGTGTAGATGAAATTCCGGCCAAAATGGATGCACAGCGCTTCCTGGGTGAAACCAAGGTTTCTACAATTATTGGCTACCTGATTGTGTTCTTTACCATGCTGTTTGCAGTATCTGAAGCTGCAAACCGATTAGGTTTTGAACAAATTAGTGCACTGATTTCGATGTTTATCCAGTTTGGTGCCAATATTTTATTGGGTGCAGTCATTCTGATGATCGGTTTCTGGCTGGCCAATCTGGTGGCACAAGTGATTGGGCGGGGCGAATACAACAGTTCACGCTGGCTGGCCAATCTGGTCCGTATCTTGATTATGGGGCTGGTAATCGCCATGGGCTTGCGTGCAATGGGTATTGCCGATTCCATTGTTAATCTGGCCTTTGGTCTAACACTGGGCGCGGTTGCCGTGGCCTTTGCATTGGCCTTTGGTCTGGGTGGACGTCAGCCTGCCGAACAGGTGCTGAATGACTTAATTGATAAATGCAAAAAAGATGCGAAGGAGCCTAATCCTTTGCATAAGGAAAATTCGGACCAAATCACTTCAGAACAGGATTCAAATTCAGTCTCTGCTCTGGCTGCACGTGAATTTACTGAACATGGTCCAGAAACTTCAGGACAGGGCACTAACCCTCCAGCAAATAAACCTTCAATTTCTGATCAGGATGTTCCAGATTCGCTGAATGTTAATCCTAATCAGCCGCTACAAAATAATCCTTTTGGATCTACTGGTGAAAAAGAATCCGATGTCGATATCAGTAACGACAAAGGTCAAAATAATTCTGGCTCCAGCGATGATAAAAAATAATCGCTAGAATCAGAAAATTGGCCACATGAGCACAAACAAAGCGCTGCTTTGTTTGTGCTCAATGGATGAGCATGTTTTTTTGTTACTTCCCCATTATGAAGCAGTTAGTTAGCATGACTAAATTTTCTATTTCGAGCCTGATATTAGTTAAAAAATGATTGTCGCAATGATAGACGAATTTTCACTAAATCCTAATTCTTAACAGGAGATTTAAATGAGTAAAAGAGAACCGAAAAAGTTTCTTGCACCAATTGTGATTGCAGGCATTACGGCTGGACTCTTTATTAGTGCCTATAAATTTGTATTTGTCAAATCTAAAGCTGAGCCTCAAGAGAGAAGCCAAGAATATCAAGGAAATTTATCTGAAAATTCAGATGAAAAATAATCAATAAATGCTCGATTGTTGGCATGTATTATGCTAAATATAATTGCAATATTTATAGAATATAAAGACTTAGTTTTAATATTCTTGAAATATTCATCATTCTATACTAGGACGTATAAATAATTATTGAGGGGAAATTATGATGTTAGTTAAGAAGTTTTTTGATTTATTTGGTCAAACATTCCAACAAGACTGCCAACATACACAAGCAGTTGCAAAGATGAATCAAGCAATTGTGCGTATGCAGCAGAAACAGAATGTTGAAATTTTACGTACCGATTATTTAGAATAATTCAGTGCGAATGAATTAAACATATTGCGATGCGGCATGTGCAGACGCCCATGCCCATTGAAAATTAAAACCACCTAAATGACCAGACACGTCCAGCACTTCACCTACAAAGTACAAGCCTGGCTGCTTCTTGCTTTCCATGGTTTTGGATGAAACTTCTGTGGTATCGACACCACCCAAAGTCACTTCTGCAGTACGGTAACCTTCAGTGCCTGAAGGTTTCACTTCAAACTGATGCAGACACTTGGCAATCTGTTCCAGTTTATCGTCACTTAAATTACCAATCGCCGTATCGGCAGACTCTGTCCAGATTAAATTTTGCAGTTCCAGCACCACACTTTTTGGCAGATGCTCATTTAACAAGGTACGCAGCAACACTTTAGGCTGGCTGGCTTTTTTTGCTTTAAAGAAATTCACCAGATCGAGATCAGGCAGGAAGTTGATATGAAAACTTTGACCGACATTCCAGTAGTTGGAAAGTTGCAGCGAACTTGGGCCACTTAAACCACGATGGGTAAACAGCAAGGCTTCAGTAAAACTGTTTAAATCATTCGATAGGGTGGCATCGACAGCATTACCACTTAAACGTGTGGTGACTTCTTTGAACTGGTCGCTAAAAGTAAAGGGCACCAAGCCTGCACGGGTAGCATGAACATGATGGCCAAACTGTTTGGCAATTTCATAACCGATCCCTGAGCCACCCAGCGTAGGTACAGATAAACCACCGCTCGCCACAACCACCGATTCAGCCTGAAAATAACCAAGAGTAGTTGCGACTTGAAAGCCCTGATTTGCAACCGCTGTCACTGCTTTGACTTCACAGCTGGTTTTAATGTCGACCAAACCGGTTTTCTCGCATTCCTTCAAAAGCATGGCCAAAATTTCTTTGGCACCATTTAAGGTAAACAGCTGTCCGTGTTTTCGTTCTTCATATTCAATACCGTGTTCACATACCAAGCCAATAAAATCCCAGTTGGTATAGCGAGTTAAGGCCGAGATCACAAAGTGTGGATTATGTGAAATGTAGTTTTCAGGCTCGACATACAAATTGGTAAAATTACATTTACCGCCACCCGACATCAGGATTTTTTTACCCACTTTGTTGGCTTTTTCCAGCACCAAAACTTTACGGCCACGCTGTGCTGCCATAAATGCCAACATCAGACCTGATGCACCTGCACCTAAAACAATGACATCATACTGATTTGTAGACATGAGCAACCTGCGGGAGATAAAAGCAGGGCATTATAGACAATTTTGCGCTCAATTTCAGGATAGATCTGCATCTCTATGCCGACCTTGTAGGCCGCCAGTATGAATTACCAGAATGCGACTGCCTGCCGGGAAATGGTTTTGGCCAATTAAATCCATCAGTCCATACATCATTTTAGCGGTATAGACCTGTTCCAATCGGAGATGATGCCGGGATTCAAAGGACTGCATAAACTGAAATAGTTCAGGACTGGTCTTGGCATAACCACCGCAGCAATAGGCATCGCTAATCTGCCAGTTTTGTTTGCTGGTCCATTGCTGCACATCCGACTTGAGGAAATCACCTTTTAGCGCAGAAAATCCGAGAATGTGCTGATGGTTGGAACTTGCTTCAATCAGTCCTGTCATTGTTCCACCTGTTCCAACGGCACAGCAGATCACATCATAATTGTGCCGGTCTTCGGCAGTTAAAATTTCCTGACAGCCTTGAATGGCAAGTATATTGGTTCCACCTTCGGGAATGAGGTAATGCTCTGGATGGTGCTGTTGCAGTTGCTCTAGAAATACGGGACTGTTTTTCTCACGATAGTGTTGTCGGGAGACAAAATGCAATTGCATACCCAATTGCTGCGCCGTGGCCAAGGTGTGATTGAGTGCCTTATCTTTAAGTTCTTCACCGCGAATAATCCCAACACTTGCAAAGCCGAACAGCTGTGCTGCATAAGCGGTGGCAGCAATATGGTTGGAATAAGCGCCGCCAAAAGTCAGGACTTTTTTAAAGCCTTGCTGCTGTGCTTCCAGAAAGTTGTATTTCAGTTTAAAAAACTTGTTGCCGGAAATTTGAGGATGAATTTGATCCAATCGCTTCACGGTCACTGTAATGGGTGCATTCAGCTGAAGTTGCTGATAAGTGACTGACTGTGCAATACGGTCAAACATTTCATCATGATCCATAAATATTTAACCGTATTGTACGCAAAATATTTTTAGCTATAGCAATATTATTTCTTAAGCGCGTGTATCTACGGAGATTGCGACAGACAGGCGAGAGTGAAGATTAAATTTTATTAGGCAGTTGATTTTAAATTTTGAATGGCTAGTTCTGTGAAGTGTAAATTTTAATAGCGATATTTATTTTGTAAAAATATCTTAATAAATTGAATTAAAAGCATAAAAAAATGATCAAAAAATACCCATTAGTGTTAATCTAAAAAATATAACAAGGATGAAAAAGAGGATATGTGATGAAGACGCTATCCGTAGGTTTATCGCTGTGTATGTTGCTGTTGATGACTGCTTGCGATGCCAAAAATGACTATAACAAGCCGAAAACAGAAGTGCGCAGCATGATTATTGGTGGTGTGCCTGTGTATGAGCAAGATTATCGGCTTTCTCAGCTTAGCGCGCGTGAAATTCAGCCAGTGGCTCAAGAATAAACTGAGCTGAGTTTTAATCCCGAACTTTAAATCAAGCTAGATCAGCCCGTTGGCAGGTCTAAATTTATATGCATCAATAAATTATTGTGCCGAAATGATGTACTGATTTTCATTTTCCGGTTTTGTGGGCTGCCACTGAAATGGATCCAATGCTGCGAATTTTAGACGAATTATGCTTATCTTTTTTTTCAAGCTAAATGCTCTTTTCCAGACTCAAATGTCGTTTGCTATACAGCAGCTATGCTCATCTATTTTCTCATTAATGAGGGATTTAATTCGCTTGGTTAGTGGTTCTATAGGTAATTTTGTAAATGCCTAGTGAATTATTCGGTGGAATTGTGAAAAAGAGGTGAAATACCGGGAGATATTCAGCTTTTTAAATTGTAAAATTGCCGCGAAATTAATTTAAACAGGTGTACTTGTGGAATCATTTTGGATTTTGGGCTCAATTGCATTTGCCTTGATATTAGGTGCAATGAGTCCTGGACCGACATCAATTTATGTCGCTAAAAATTCAATTGCAATTTCACGTCGGCACGGCTTGTTTACGGCTTTGGGTACAGGTACAGGGGCTGCCATTTTTGGCTTGTTGGCGGTGCTTGGATTACAGGCATTTTTATTGGCCGTGCCGTCAGCCTATTTGGCTTTAAAAATTTGTGGTGGTTTATATCTACTGTGGATGGCTTATAAAATTATTAAACATGCCAAAGAGCCAATTGAATCTGGCCATGATTCAGCAGCTCAAATGTCACTACGCCGTGCATATACCACAGGCTTAATTACCCAGCTTTCCAACCCAAAAATTGCGATTGTGCTGGCCAGTATTTTTACTGCACTTTTACCCAAAGAAATTCCAACCTATTATTATTTTGTATTACCTATTCTGTGCTTCTTTATTGATGCAGGCTGGTGTTCATTGGTTGCAGTTGCTTTGTCGGCAGAAAAGCCACGCCGTGTCTATTTAAAATTTAAGGCCGGTTTTGACCGTGCAGCAGGCGGAATCATGACTTTGCTGGGTTTAAAGTTAATCTTTGGAATGAAATGATTTCAGGTTTTGGCTTAAACAGAATGATTATTTAATCATTAGATATCTTTCATAAACCAAAAAATGTTCAATATTATATTTTTTTAAATCAGCACGGCCTCATTTGATTGATTTAATTTTTTACCTTCTTGTAGGCAATCTCTCTACTTTTGAAAGGTCAAAATGAGGATCTCAAAATATATTTTGAGTCCGCAAGAAAAACCTTTTGTTTCCCATACACGACATCCTGAGCCAGTTTTAAGCACTGCTTTAAAATGCAGCGCAAGGGATGGGAAACGTGTGGCATCCATGCCACACTCATGAATCTAATACCGACTAAAATCTATTTTTAATTTTAGCTTTACGAACAATTTTTAGTTTCTAAAATGATTTATGAAAGAAGTCTATTTAATATTTTTTGTCGATCTGAGATGTCAGCCAGACATTTGTAATTAAAATTGAGTAGATGTTATCTAAAATGAACCACGGGTAAAATAAACTCTACAAAATAAAAGACCGACGATTCGAGTGATGATGAAATCGTCGGTCAAAAAATCTGTTGCAAGTTTTAGCTTGGGCTGCTGTTCCGCACTAAAACCTGAAACTAAGTTTATTGCTTTAGAAAAGTTCACCGAAAATATTGTGGATGCCGGTACAAATTAACGGTTTATGAACTTCGTACCCTATATAACGCAGGCTTTTACAGATTGGTTGACAATAAAATGAAAAAAAACTCATTTTTTTTTATACTGAAGCTCTAAAAGTTGTTTATGCAGGTACATCGTGTCATTAAATCGATATTTTTTATGGTTTTTTTTCTTTTGTTTTATTTTTACCTGTATTTGCGGCGTACTGGCTGCTTTACTGCCAGCCGGCATGGGTGGAGTGCTGACCATCGTGCCTTATTTAACTGCAATGATTTTAGTGCTGTATAAGTTTTTAAAGCAACAGAGACGTGCACCGACCGATCAGGAACGCAAAAAAATCACTCTGGGATTCACGGCAATTTTCTGGGGCTATAACCTGGCCTTTTTATTGCTCGGCATTGTCCTTTTTGCCAAGAATGATCCTGAAGTTTGGCAGAATTTTCTTTTATATCTCAAAAATCCGCAATTTATGAGTATTGTACTGATTATGCTTTTATTGATTGCCATCCCGCTTTATCTTTTGACCTATTGGTTTTATGGCAAACAGGCACAGCGTATGGCCAAAAAAATGTTTGGCTAAATGACCCTGATGTAGGCTTGAGTTTTATACCATCTTGATCTATAGATAAGAAAAACATGAGTACGTCTAAAATGCAAAAAGCATGTGTCTTGATTACCGGCGGCAGTGGTTTTATCGGCTCGCATCTGTTGCCTTATTTGCTGGCGCGTGATTATGCGGTAATTGGGCTGACCCGCCAGAAGAATAAGATTTCACGGCATCCCGATCTCACCTGGATTCAGCATTTAGATGAACTGAAAACCGACCGCATTGATTATGTCATCAACCTGGCTGGTGAAAGTATTGGACAGGGACGCTGGACAGCGAAAAGAAAACAACAATTGATGAAGAGCCGGGTAGAAACCACGCAGCAGCTCTATCGCTACCTGGAAAAAAGACAGATTTTTCCAAAGCGGATTATTTCCGGTTCTGCAGTCGGATACTATGGTATAGACCTGACTGAGCAATGGTTAGAAACATATACAGAACAGTCTGCACCACAGTCTATTTTTATGTCGGAATTGTGCCAGTTATGGGAGCAGGCAGCCTTAAGTTTCACGCAGCAAAAAACCAAGATTATTCGTCTGGGCATTGTGTTTGGGAAAAATGGCGGAATTTTACCGCGTATGTTATTTCCCATTAAACTGAATCTGGTGGGACGAATTGGCCACGGGCGTCAACCCGTAGTTTGGGTACATGTGCAAGATGTGCTGCGTGCCATCGAATTTTTAATGCTCAATGAAACTGAAGCACAAATATTTAATCTCGTGTCACCTGAAAAAGTTTCGCAAGCGCAGTTTGTCAAAACAGCGGCACAAGTTTTAAAACGTAAACCTGTGTTCTTTTTACCGGCTTTCGTTTTGCGATGGATGCTGGGTGAGCAGTCGCAGCTGGTGTTGAATGGTCAGTATGTCGCGTCCAAAGCCCTGCGAGAGGCCGGTTTTGAGTTTAAGTATCCGACTTTAAAAAGTGCGTTGCAGGATATTCTAGTCAGCCGTTAAAACAGTTTCGGATTTTAGTCGTGTAGCACTATAAGGTTCAGGATTGACTAGCGTGGGTTGTTGCAGCATCAGCTGTCTTAACAATCGAGCAGAGGCGGGCCCCATACATAAGCCATTACGGAAATGCCCGAAGTTGGCCCAGAGATTATCAACTTCTGGCATTTTGCCAATATAAGGAATACCAGTGGGGGAACCCGGTCTTAAACCCGCCCATTGTTTTTCGATCGGGAAATTGGCCAGTTCAGGCACCATCTCGAAACAGGCTTGCAAAATCTTGTCTTTGGTTGCGGCGGTGGGGGTGGTATCAAAACCACAATTGGCCATGCTGGAACCACAGACTACATGGCCATCTAAACGTGGAATTAAATACATCACATCATTCATGCACATGGTCGGCAACCAGTTTGCCGGGGTTTTAAACAGCACCATCTGTCCCTGAACCGGACGAACTGGAATCTCCAGGTCCAATTGTTCAGACCAGCGCTGCGACCAGGCGCCGGTGGTGATAACAAACCGATCCGCATCATAAGTTTTGCCATTTTTAGCAGCTACGGACTGCACTTGGCCATTTTTGATATTGAACTGCTCAATCGGGCAGTGCTCAATAAATTCGACTTGTGGATGCTGCTTTAAATAGGCAACCATGGATTGCAGTAAGCGCGGGTTTCTGACATTGGCAATCTGGGGGAAATAAATCGCCTGCTGGAATTTTGAATTGATAACAGGATTAATCTGTTCAATTTGTTCGTGTTGCAGATATTCACATTGCTGCATTGGTTCCTGAAACTGCTCGGCATAATTCAGACCGCTTTCAAAATCAGTTTCATCAAAAATCAGCAGGCCGCTTTCATGAATTTCAAAATCAATGCCTGAAACGGGTTTTAATTTTTCATTCCACTGTAAATACAGTGACTTGCCATATTGCGCCAGCTGATTCACGGCTTGCGGGTAGCGCCACGGATACATCGGGGAGAGAATCCCGCCACCCGCCCAGGAGGCAGCTTTTCCTGCCTGCTGCTGATCGAAAATCATCACGGAACATCCTTGTTCCACAAGCTCTAGAGCAGACAGCAGACCGCTAATGCCTGCTCCAATAATGGCAATTTTCATCGCTTAGACCACAAATCCTTATTTCATGTCTTTCAGTTTAAGAGCCGCTTCTTCGGCAAAATAGGTCCAGATGCCATCAGCACCGGCACGGCGGCAACTCATCAGTGATTCAATAATCACGCTGTCGGACAGCCAGCCATTTTGAATGGCACCAGCCAGCATGGCGTATTCACCGCTGACCTGATAAACGAAAGTTGGAACACCAAATGTATCTTTGACTTCACGGACGATATCCAGATAAGGCATGCCCGGTTTGACAATCACCATGTCTGCACCTTCCTGAATATCCAGAGCAATTTCATGCAGCGCTTCGGCACGGTTGCCAATATCCATCTGGTAATTGTACTTGTTGCCCCCTTTCAGGTTAGTCGATGAGCCGACTGCATCACGGAAAGGACCGTAAAAACTGGAGGCATATTTGGCTGAATAAGCCATGATATTGGTATAGATATGACCATTGGCTTCTAAAGCTTGACGAATCGCACCAATCCGGCCATCCATCATGTCACTCGGTGCGACCACATCTGCACCGGCTTCAGCATGACTTAAGGCTTGTTTAATCAGACATTCTACCGTTTCATCATTCAGCACATAGCCGGTGTCATCAATGATGCCATCCTGACCATGCGTGGTATAGGGGTCTAAAGCGCCATCAGTGATGAGTACCATTTCTGGCAATTCTTTTTTCAGTAACCGAACCGTGTTTTGTACCAGGCCATCTTCATGCCAGGCCGCTTCGGCGGTTAAGCTTTTATCTTCTTGTGGTGTGACTGGAAATAAAGCCAGTTTAGAAACCCCAAGTTCCAGTAAGCGTTGTGCTTTTTTAACCAATAGGTCAGCCGAAAGACGCTGAACATTGGGCATACTTGGAATATCTTGGGTTTGATTTTGCCCCGGAAGTACAAATACTGGGTAAATGAGATGATCGGTTGTCAGCTGGGTTTCACGAACCATGGCACGTAATTGGTCATTTTTACGAATACGGCGCATGCGGGTAGCGGGAAATGCTGGACGATTGAACGTATAAGTCATAACAATCTCAATGATCAGTATTAAACTAGTCGCTATTGTAGACTCATAATTTGAGTTTAGGGCGACTGTATTCATTTTTTTATTCAATCCAGATAATTCGGGCAGACTATGACGCAAGCAGAGAAAAATTGGACCGGTAACATTCACTTAGGCTCGAAAGTTGATATTGATGTAGTGCTGAACCAGTTATGCAAAGCTTTTAATAAATCTCCTTTCTTTCAGCATAATGCTATGACCATGCGAGTCGTGGATGGCCAGATTGAAGCCTATATCGAAATGCAGCCTTATATGATTGGCAATGTAGCCTTCCAGATTTTACATGGCGGTGTAGCAGCGACCATTCTGGACAGTGTGGGTGGTATTGTGGCCATGGGAGAGCTGTATAAAAAGGCCAATGCTGACGATTTACCCGAAACCATCAAAAAAGTCACCCGTTTAGCAACGGTCGATATGCGGGTCGATTATTTGGCACCCGGTCGTGGCCAGTCATTTACTGCCCGCGCTGAGACTTTGCGTTTAGGCCGTAAAGGCTGCACCATGCGCATGACCTTGGTCAATGATGAAAACAAGGCGATTGCGACTGCAATTGCATCTTATACCTATTAAGTTTGCTTTAAGGTCATGGTGCTAAAACCAATACAAAGACCCTATTTATTCGGCATTGAATGAAAATTCAGTGCCGAATTCATTTTTAAAGACTGATGAGTTACATTTTTATTATCGCATCATGATTTTTTGTCATTAAAATGTGCATCAATATTTAAAGAAAAAATGACTTTCTCATTGACACCATCTCCTGACATTCGTTGTCTTGCGTAGCTGTTCGTTTCATCTCAATTAAAACGGCATCTATGATGTGTAGTGACCAAGTTTGATGGATTTAGGAATAATCGATGACAGATGTTGAAAATACCCTGCCAGAATCAAAACAAGATGAAGCAATTACAGACGATGCATTAAAAGCCAAACGCAAAAAGGCATTAGCTATCGTTGCAGTCATTTTTGTGATCATTGCCATTGTCTATGCCATTTGGACACTGTTTTTTAACCACACCGTAAGCACCGATAATGCCTATGTCGGTGCAGAAACCGCTTCTGTCACTTCAATGGTCAGTGGTCAGGTTGAGCAAGTTCTGGTCAGTGACACTCAAGCCGTTAAAAAGGATGACGTGCTACTGCTGGTGGATCATCGTGATGCAGAAATTGCCGTGGCACAGGCTGAAGCGGAACTGATGAAAGCCAAGCGCCAATACAAGCAGACCCAAGCCAATAGCAGTGCCTTAAATTCACAAGTTTTTGTCAGTGATGATGGTATTCACAGTGCCGAAGCCCAGGTAGCCAAAGCTCAGGCAGAATTTAATAAAGCACAGGAAGATTTGGCACGCCGTACACAGCTTAGTGCATCGGGTGCAATTTCCAAAGAAGAACTCAGTACCGCTCAAAGCACTTTAAACAATGCCAAAGCGGGACTGGACTTGGCCAAGGCAGGATTGGCTCAGGCGCAATCCAGTCAAAAAGCGGCACAAAGTACCTTGGCAGCCAATGAAGCCCTAATTCGCGGCAGCAATGAAACCTCAACTCCGGATGTATTGATTGCTCAGGCAAAACTGAAACAGGCATTGCTTGATTTAGAACGCACTGAAATCAAGGCACCGTTTGATGGGGTGGTCACACGCCGCAATGTACAGGTCGGGCAACGGGTAGCACCCGGTTCCGTGGTGATGATGGTGGTTCCGGTATCCAAACTGTATGTCGATGCCAACTTTAAAGAAAGCCAGCTGGCAAAAGTAAAAGCCGGACAGAAAGCTACCCTGACTTCTGACTTATATGGAGATAAGGTTGAGTTTCATGGCACCGTGGTTGGCTTTTCAGGCGGAACGGGTTCTGCATTTGCTTTAATTCCTGCACAAAATGCAACCGGTAACTGGATTAAAGTGGTTCAGCGTTTACCGGTACGTATTGCACTTGATCCTAAAGAATTGGCCGAACATCCATTACGTGTAGGCTTGTCGATGGAAGCGAAAATCAACCTCGCTTCGAAGTAACGGCTTATGAATAATAATTACGTACCATTCGGCGACCTGAAAGGGGGACGCCTGATCCTTGCTGCCTTTGTGTTGGCTTTGGCTAACTTTATGGTGGTGCTGGATATGACTATTGCCAATGTTTCCGTGCCGCATATCACGGGTAGTCTGGCAGTTTCCAGTTCGCAGGGAACTTGGGTAATTACTTCGTATGCGGTTGCAGAAGCGATTTGTGTTCCATTAACCGGATGGCTGGCAGGGCGTTTTGGTGCGGTGCGGCTGTTTGTGATCAGTCTGATTGGCTTTACGGTTTTTTCCATTCTGTGTGGATTATCCACCAGTCTGGAAATGCTGGTTTTCTGCCGGATTGGACAAGGTCTGTTTGGTGGACCGATCATGCCCCTCAGTCAAACCTTGTTGATGCGTATTTTCCCTCCGGAAAAGCAGTCTCAAGCTATGGGTATGTGGGCGATGACTACTGTAGTCGGACCGATTCTGGGCCCGATTTTAGGCGGTACGATTAGTGATAACCTGTCCTGGCACTGGATTTTCTTTATCAATATTCCAGTGGGAATTTTCTGTGCGATAGCTGCATTACGCTTGTTAAAACCTGCGGAAACCTTAATTTCAAAAATCAGAATTGATACCATTGGGCTGTTCTTGCTGATTTTATGGATTGGTGCATTACAGTTAATGCTTGATCTTGGGCATGAAAATGACTGGTTTAACAGTACCTTCATTTGTGTCCTAGCGGTGATTACTGTCGTCGGGTTAATTCTGTTTATTATTTGGGAGCTGACCGAACGGCATCCAGTGGTGAATATCCAGATTTTTAGATATCGCGGCTTTACTTTCTCGGTGCTGTCTTTGGCCTTTGCCTTCGGTGCATTCTTCTCCAGTATTGTGCTGATTCCACAATGGGTACAGATTAACCTGGGCTATACCGCAACCTGGGCAGGTTATCTCACTGCGACCATGGGCTTTGGTAGTTTGCTGATGTCACCGATTGTGGCAAAAATGGCAACCAAATATGATCAGCGGATTTTAGCCAGTTTTGGCTTAAGTCTTTTGGCTGCAGTGACCTTAATGCGGGCTTTCTGGACCACCGATGCTGATTTTATGGCACTGGCCTGGCCGCAGATTTTGCAAGGCTTTGCTGTGCCGTTCTTCTTTATTCCTTTGTCCAATATGGCATTGGCTTCGGTGCAGCCGCAGGAAATGGCATCGGCTGCGGGCTTAATGAACTTCCTGCGTACCATGGCCGGGGCAATCGGTGCATCTATTGCGGTAACTTTGTGGGATGATCACACCAAAGTTGCACGTAGTGAGCTGGTATCCAACTTGCATGTAGATGAAGTACAGAATACCTTGATGCAAAGGGGCATGAGTTCAGAAGGTGCGCTGGGCTATATCTCAAGTCTGGTGGATAAAGAAGCCTTAACACTTTCTGCCAATCATGTGTTTTTAATTTTAGCGATGGTCTTTGTTTTTGCTGCATTGATTGTCTGGCTCGCGCCAAGACCTAAATTGGGTGTGGGTGGCGGTGGTCATGCACATTAATGCTCATCCTCTAAGATATAAAAAAACCGCTGCATTCAGCGGTTTTTTTATAGCGTATTTTATAAGTCTGATTTGGCACGTTTCAGTGCTGTTTGCCATTTATTGAGCTGACTTTGTCTTTCATCTTCAGACATATGCGGTTCAAATATTCGTTCAAGTTGCCAGGATTGTGCAATCTCAGCTAGGTTTGAAAATACACCTGATTTGAGTCCGGCCATCGCAGCAGCGCCCCAGGCGGTAGATTCCAGCATTTTAGGACGCAGTACCGGAACATTAAGTATATCGGCCTGAAATTGCATCAGCATATCATTGCGACTGGCACCACCATCTACACGTAGTTCTTTTAAAGGATGGCTAATGTCGGATTGCATCGCGGTTAAAACATCGGAAACCTGAAAAGCAATAGATTCCAAGGCTGCACGGGCGATATGGGCTTTATTGGTTCCGCGAGACATCCCGCAGAGCAGGGCACGGGCATCGCTGTCCCAATGTGGCGCGCCGAGTCCGGTAAAAGCCGGTACTAGAACCACACCATCGGTATCATTCACCTGTCCGGCCAGTTTTTCAACTTCGCTGCTATTTTGAATAATGCCTAGACCATCCCGTAGCCATTGCACGATGGCACCCGCCATAAACACGCTGCCTTCCAGTGCATAAGTGGTTTGATCGTGGCATTGCCACGCCAGTGTACTGAGTAATTTATTTTGGCTAAATTGAACTTGATGGCCGGTGTTAAACAGCATAAAGCAGCCAGTCCCATAGGTGTTTTTTGCCGTACCGACTTCAAAGCAAGATTGACCGAAGAGGGCAGATTGCTGATCTCCCAGAATTCCCATAATCGGAATATTTGCCCCCAACAAACCTGTGGCAGTGTCGGCAATATAAGTATCCGAGGCAATAATTTGTGGCAAAACCGAATGCGGGATATTAAACAGCTCGAGAAGCTCTTCATCCCAGGTCTGAGTTTGCAGATTCATCAGCATGGTACGTGAAGCATTGCTGGCTTCAATGACATGTTCAGTACCTTGGGTTAAATTCCACATCAGCCAGCTATCGACTGTTCCAAAAGCCACATGACCCTGTTCGGCAAGTTCGCGCAAGCCAGCTACATTTTCCAGTAACCAGACCAATTTACCGGCACTGAAATAAGGGTCGATCAGTAAACCGGTTTTTTGCTGGATAGTCGCTTGCAAATTTTGTTGCAGGAGTTGGTTACACCATTCAGTTGCACGACGGTCTTGCCAGATAATGGCCGGGGCAAGCGGTTTACCATTGCGTTTATCCCAGATTACCGTTGTTTCACGCTGATTGGTTAGACCAATGGCTTTGATATCTTTGGCAAGAATGCGGGCAGAGGCGAGGGCTTGCTGTACCACTGCAATTTGTGTGGTCCAGATTTCCTGTGCATCCTGTTCAACCCAGCCTGAATGTGGAGTAGAAATATGCGTTTCACGCTGAGCTGTTGCCTGAACTTTTCCTTGTTCATTAAAGATAATCGCACGGCTGGAGGTGGTTCCCTGATCGAGTGCAAGTAAATAGCTCATAAATTTTTCTTTTATAGGACTTGAAAAATAAAATATTAGCGCAATTATTGAATTAATCGCATCTGTTTGTGTAAATGTTTAAAAAACGCACTGCGGGTTTGAACATTTATGTTATGATTGCGATCTACTTTGGGGATGTTTCTGGCTTCGACGCTGGTGATGAAACTCATAGATGCATGTCGAGAGCGCATTTTCTCTCGTAAATCAAATTTGCATTTTTTAGTCGCAAACGACGAATCATACGCTCTAGCTGCCTAAGGGCAGCTTGTCCGCCTCTCCGAATACTTGTGGTTAGAGAGTCCGACTGAAGCGCACGCACACAAGTCCGTATAAAGCCAAGCCTCGGGGCTTTGTACTAAATTTAGAGGATCGCGATTTGTACCCTGTTCGTCGGGTCACAAAGAGTTAAAACAATAGACGATATCTAAGCATGTAGTATTCTCGAGCGTAGTGCTGGCGGACGCGGGTTCAACTCCCGCCATCTCCACCAAATTCTTAAAGTTGTATGCTGTAACATTACGGTGTATGAATAAATAAAGTCTAAATCTCAATGGTTTGGGCTTTTTTTATACCTGTATATACCGTTATATGAATGAACATATAGCTTGTTGCTGTGTATGGTGATGTGTATAGGGTGAGTTAGTAAAAATCCACCATACTGTAAGTTTTCGGCTTTTTTTGCACTAATCTGGTTTTTATTTTGCACTTAATATTTTGCAGTTATTCTGCATTATCTAACGAATTGCCAGATAAGATAGTGCAGGGTAGTCAATTAACTCGTCGAAACAATAGCAAATCCAATGCCGCCATCTTGACCTGAATTACCTCCATTCTTCCAGCCTTTAGCTTTAGCACCAACTACTAAATCAAAAGTAATTACTTCTTTAGTTGTATTAGTGAATTTAACTTTTAATCGTCCACCTGAACCGCCACCGCCGCCATAAGACCAGCCAATATCTCCAATTCCAATGGCACCAGTACCGCCACTATTAACAGCCCCACTGCTAGAATTAATAGCAGCGCCACCTTTTTGTGGTTCTCCACAATTGTTTGGGTTAACTACAGCATCATTACCATTCTGATTAATTTGTACTTCAAAGCTTGAATCAGCTGTAACTGTATTTGTACCACCTGCGCCAGCAGTACTATTTGTATAACTTGAACCATTACCCCTATCCAAGGGCATTTATTCAATAAAACAGCCAGAATCATCACCACATTGGACCAGCCAGGCTGGTTTTATAAATGGTATTTTGGTGAACCGAGTACTCGGCAGCTGAAAAAAACTACCTTAGCGTTCTGCGGTATAAAAAAGATCAAAACGGCTTATATTGGTTCTGTTCGCGGTTCAAGTGAGCTAAAACGTGAAAAATGGTTAAGACTAATGGAAAAGTATGCCAAACAGGATGCAGCAATTTAATGGCTTGGAAAGCCTGCTGATTTTTCAGAAACATCATATCCAGGGAGATTTTTAAATTTGTGCATGAATAGAATTTTTTAGCATAAGGTTTTGATGGCTGTTTTTTAATCACAGGATCGAATATAACTTGATGGAGTATTTAGCTTGATCACGTGTTTAAGAAGTTGGATGAACAACAGCATGCTTATATTCATCAGCTGATTTTTTGCTGCTTGTGGCTTGATTTATTCGCCATGTTATCCAGGAAAAAAAGATCTATAAAATGGGAGATTATTTAAGGCATTTTAGGCAGATGATGCCCGACTATTGAAAACGTTATTACTATTTATATCCGATAAAAAGAAGAGCAGTTTTTGAATGATAAAAGATCTTTTATTGCTGTTGGTAGGTGAAAAGTTAGATTAACGATTCACCTACCAGCCGGGTCTGATTCTGTCCCCAAGATTTATTTTATCAGCGTGAGCGTTAAATATTGTCGCTCAGGTTTATTCTATTTTGCGGAATTTTTTTTTGTGAATCTTTACCCCAATTGAATTTTTGTGCACAGATGCCTAATCCCACAATAAAGAGTGCAAGCAAGCTGGTATAAGTCACTTCTTTGAAATATGTTCCTTCAACCAGCATGGTAATCAGGGCACCAATAATAAAGAAGATTGCCAGATAAGTCAGCCAAGGGAATAACCACATTTTAAAGTCAATCACTTGTCCTTCCGCTTCTAATTTCTTACGCATACGTAATTGAGAAAAAGCAATGGTGAGATAGACATAGAGTGCTGCTGTACCTGTCGCTAACATAAAGATGTCGTAGACATTCATACTTTCAGTGGCAGTCAGGTAGGTTGCGAATAAAGCGAATGATGATGACACCAGAACACCCATCCACGGACTACCATTACGGTTGATTAAACCAAAGCTTTTCGGTGCATCGCCACGTTTTGACAATGAAAACAGCATACGTGAACAGGTATAGAGTGCAGAGTTAAAACAGCTACACACTGAAGTCAGGACCACAAAATTGACAATGTGTTTTGCTTCTGGAATACCGAGTGCGGTTAAGGTCACACTATAGGTTCCCCAAGTTGGGTCTTTGAGTAGTGGATTGTTATGTGGAATGAGGCAGACGGTAATAAACATTGAACCAACATAGAATAACAGGATACGCCATACCACTGAGTTAGATGCTTTACGGATTTCATGTGAAGGGTTTTGCGATTCTGCGGCAGCCACCGTCACAATTTCAGCGCCAATGTAGGCAAACATAACCCCGAGTAATGCCGTGATTACCGCAGAGAAACCATTGGGCATGAAACCTTCAGCGGTTAAATGGGTAATACCTGTCGCACCTGCTTGGCTCCACGGCCATAAGTGCATGACAGCCAAGCTACCAATGACTAAGAAAATAACAATTGCAATCACTTTGATCAGGGCAAACCAAAACTCAAATTCACCATAGTTTTTGACATTTTGTAAGTTAACTACAACCAATGACACTATAACTAGGAGCATGTAGCCCCAGATAGGGATAAACGGAAACCAGCTGTTGAGAATTTTACCTGCGACATATGCTTCCCAGCCCATCAGTAAGGCCCAAGAACACCAATACAGCCAGCCAATGGTAAAACCTGCCCAGCGGCCAATTGCACGATCAGCATAGGTTGAGAATGAACCGCTATCCGGGTTGAGAACGGCCATCTCACCGAGCATGCGCATGATTAATAGAATGAGCAATCCACCAAAAGCATAGGCCAAAATTGCAGCGGGACCTGCCGAGTAGATTACATTACCAGAGCCAATGAACAGTGAGCCACCAATTACCCCGGCAATCGAGATCATTGTAAGATGACGTGACTTAAGTCCACTTTTTAAGCTGTGTGATGAATCGGGCGTGGAGACATGTTGATGTTCTGCCATATAATTTCCCTTAATATCCATAGTGCAATAGCAATAGAGCTCTCTACCTTGTGTACACTATCTGTCCTTTGAAACTGTAACCGAATTCGTAATCACTTCATTAATTTTAAGTTAAACTTAATAAAGCCGATGTTTCTATAAATACATGAAAAATCATACTTTGATTACAAAACTGTTACATGCTGTTTATGTATGCTGCTAATTTCTCTTTTTTGTTGTCAGGTGACGAGAGCCATTTTTTAGCTATTGAAGGGAGCCAATTGCTTTAAAAAGGTGAAAATTACAGAAAGAAATGTTTACAGAAAAATAAAGACTAAATAAAATGAAGTGGCCATAAAAGGTTTTACTTCTTGTTTAAAAACAGGCCGAGAATATATTGATTTTAAAAATAAAATTTTAATTAGAATTGAAATTCTACTAATTTAAAGTATGAATTCCATTGTCGCGCAAGCATTTCAACAGTACGCCGAAAGCCACCAATATTTCTTGTTCGTTCACGCAGGCGAAACCGAGCAGTAATCCTTTCTGCCGGGTAGAATAGTGCTTGGTATAGTATTGCGATAGGGCTCTGACCTTAATACCTTGATCAAGTGCATTCGATGCAATCAGGACATCATCACTGCTGCTTGGCAGTTTTAAAATCAGGTGTAGGCCTGCTGCCGTGTTGTATTCGTGCAGAAAATCTTCACCTAAATGACGGTGAATTAAATCAATCAGAAATGCATGGCGTTTACTGTAGAGTAAGCGCATGCGTCGAATATGCGCCTCATAATGGCCTTCACGGATAAATTCTGCCAGTGCCTTCTGATCAATTAAATGTCCACCGCGATAGAGTTCTGCGGCCACAATGCGCAGCGGGGAAAACAGTTTCTTTGGAACCACCAGATAGCCGATACGCAGTGCAGGATAAATGGTTTTGCTGAATGTGCCCATATAAATGACCGGGGCATCAGGTTCCAATCCTTGTAAAGACGGATAGGGCTGGCCTGAAAACCTGAATTCACTGTCATAATCATCTTCCACAATCCAGCTTTTATGCTGCCGGGCAATTGCAAGCAGCTGTTTGCGCCGTTCCAGGCTTAGATGTGAACCTAGGGGATACTGGTGGGAGGGTGTAACAAAGATCAGCTTGGGAGGTACTTTCGGGTCAAGATCAGGAATAATGCCTTCCTGATCGACCGGTAGTGAACGTAGATTGACTCCGTTAATGCGCAAAATATTGCGGGCGCCCCAGTAGGCTGGATCTTCGATCCAGACTTCATCTCCAATGTCGCTCAAGGTCCGCGAGACTAAATCAATCGCCTGATGCGTGCCTTCGGTAATAATGATTTGATCGGCATCGCATTGCACCGAACGTGCAATTTTCAGATATTCCGCAAGTTCTTGACGCAGTTCCAGACAGCCGCCGGCATTGCTGTAAATCAAGCGGGTAATTTCCGGTTCACGGCTCAAACGGGTCTGAATTTTGCTAAAAATGTGATGCGGAAACTCTGTCACATCCGGCGCACCGGGAACAAAAGCACCCCATTGATAAGGCGAAGCTGCTGAATAGCCGATTAAGTAAGAACCGCGCTGAGACAAGCTGTAACTTTGCTGAGATTTTTTTTCTTGAACAGGGGCGTTGCTATTTTCCGCCTTGACTAAAAAGGATTCGGGCAGTTTATCTGTGACCCAGGTGCCTTGTCCTGTGCGGGCATCGATATACCCTTGTGCCTGTAATTGTTCATACGCGCTTAATACCGTATTGCGGGAAACCTTGATCTCTTTGGCCAGATCGCGGGATGCCGGCAGGCGAGTCTTGGGTGCCAATACGCCGTCAATTATGGCATTGCGCAAGCAGCGAAATAATCGCAGCTGCAATGTTCCATCGATATCTTGCTGTAATCGCTGCAGCAAATAGTCTCCAAGCAAGCTACGCAATTGGCTCTCTCCTACAAATTCAAAGTGGCTCTCGTGAGAGCGATATCGGTATGTGCAAAATAATCTGGTCAGGCAGTAATTGTAAAGTATCCCGTTGTTGCGCAGTGGACGTAAATACGGGCCTGTAAACGGCAGGCAATATACACATATCTTGGTTAAAGCCAAAGCGAAAAATCCAAGCTGAATGTTTTAGCCCAGATCACGCTGGCTACAGACCTGGATCAATAAATGCCGACAAGCAGAGATAAATTTATACTTTTTGCGGTCGCAAGGAAATGCGTCTGCATACAAAAAAACAGGATCATGCAATGAACACAATGATGAAGGGGCTCACCTATACCGAGCACGGTACGACGGCCTGGAACAATTATCTGAAACAGCTGGATAAAGTGGCTCCTTATCTGGGTGAACTCAGCGAAAGACTGGATATGTTGCGACGCCCGAAGCGAAGCCTGATTGTGGATGTTCCGGTGATTATGGATGATGGCAGCGTTCAGCATTTTGAAGGTTATCGGGTTCAGCATAATTTGACCCGCGGTCCGGGCAAGGGCGGTGTACGCTTCCATCCTGATGTCAATTTAGATGAGGTGATGGCACTGTCGGCATGGATGACGATTAAGTGTGCGGCGCTAAATTTACCTTTTGGTGGTGCCAAAGGCGGGGTACGGGTTGATCCAAGCCAGTTATCCAAGCGTGAACTAGAACGATTAACACGGCGTTATACCGCAGAAATCAATTTGGTT
This sequence comes from Acinetobacter sp. SM34, assembly GCF_022012365.1. Classification (NCBI taxonomy): domain Bacteria; kingdom Pseudomonadati; phylum Pseudomonadota; class Gammaproteobacteria; order Moraxellales; family Moraxellaceae; genus Acinetobacter; species Acinetobacter sp. SM34. The sequence goes on from NZ_JAKLTP010000001.1 coordinate 52,609, forward strand.
ATTGGGCCGCAAAAAGATATTCCGGCACCGGATGTGGGGACAAATCCGCAAATTATGGCCTGGATGATGGACACCTTTTCCATGAATGCCGGTTCTACCATTACCGGTGTGGTGACAGGGAAACCCGTGCATCTTGGCGGTTCTTTAGGCCGCAGTAAAGCTACAGGACGTGGCGTGTATATTAGCGGGCGTGAAGTGGCTCAGCAAATTGACCTGGATTTAAAGGATGCCCGGGTGTGCGTGCAGGGGTTTGGTAATGTCGGCAGCGAAGCCGCCTTGCTGTTTCATGAAAATGGCAGCAAAGTGATTTGTGTACAGGATCACTCGGCAACCCTATATCAGGAACAAGGAATTGATATACCCAAGTTAATGGAATATTCAAACACCCATCACAAGATTCAGGGGTTTGCTGCAAGCGACGAAATCGCGGCGGCAAAATTCTGGAAAATTCCCGCGGAAGTGTTTATTCCTGCGGCGCTGGAAGGGGTGATTGATGTGCATGTTGCCCAAACCATTCAAGCCAAGATCATTTTGGAAGGGGCCAATGGTCCGACTCTCACTGAAGCGGATGAAATCCTGAGTCAGCGTCAAATCACGGTTGTACCGGACGTGATCTGCAATGCTGGTGGCGTGACTGTCAGCTATTTCGAATGGGTACAAGACCTTGCCAGCTATTTCTGGACAGAAGAAGAAATCAATCAGCGCATGGACGTGATCATGAAAAATGCCGTACATGACGTTTGGCTCAAAGCCATGCAGGCCGGATGCTCTTTACGTACTGCAGCTTATATTTTGGCATGTGAACGGATTCTGATGGCTCGCCAAGAGCGCGGCATCTATCCAGGTTAAGGGTAGGGTCTCTTGCAGGATGCAATATTTGACCCGGCATAAGTTTGGATATTTAACGCCTTTGCTGCTTCCATTTGGTCAGAAACTTTGCTTTTGCCAGCGACCTGGTTTTGAAGATTATTATTTCTTTTTTGGGGCTTCTATAATGTCGCAACGTTTTTTAGTGAAACCATTTTCGTTCTGTGCGCTTGTCGCCAGCGCTATGACGATGTCTGCCACCGTGCAGGCAGATACGCTCTCTTGGGGAGATGCCGATACCGATTTAGGTAAACTGACCGTATCGGGGTGGCTACGAGCGAATTATCAGGATAAAGATTATTCGGACAGTGACCATAAATTAAAGTTTAATGCGGCGAAACTCAGCCTGAAATATGATGCCAAATCATTGTTCGGCGATGTGGAATACCGTTGCTATCAAAATGATACCCTATGTGATTTTTCAACCTTGGTGAATGCCAACCTGGGCTATAAGCTGAATGATGACAGCCGCATCACCTTGGGTCTGCAAGATATGCCTTTTGGTATTGGCCGCTTCTGGAGCAGCAGTTGGTACGGCAGTTCAATGGACAATGCCGGCCTGGAAGATGTACATAATCTGGGTATTAACTGGCAGCAGCAGCTAGGTACAAATACCAAAGTGAATGTGGCTTATTTTGTACGTGATGGTGGAAGTTTTGCCGGCACTGGTGACGATGCGGCGCGTTATGCGGCCAATTATGTCAAGCCGGAAGATGCCAGCACCGATGACATTGAAGAAAAAAACATGTGGGTTGCACGCATCAATCAGCAGATTCCGCTGCAGGACAGCCCGGTTAAACTGAATGTTGGCGGCTCGTACTGGTATTCAGATTTGGAAAATAACCGCAATGGTCAAACCGGGCATCGCAATGCATGGAATGTATTTGGTCGCTTAAACTACCAGAATGCAAACCTGACCCTGACTGCCGGACAGAATCGCGCAGATACCGAGGCTGTAGATAATCCAGATTATGCGACGGTAGGTTCTTTTGAATCGAAGTATCATGTGGCCAATAAAGCCAATTATTATGTGGCAAATCTGGATTATCAAATGACTGATTTTTACAAAGATTACGATCTGACGCCTTATGTCAGCTATACCGTCTTTGATAAAGACAAGTCTGATTTTGCCACATCTACACGCAATATTTTGGGTGCTCAGCTGGATATTAAGCAGTTTTCGCTGGCAGCCGAATATATCATCGGTAAAAATGATGTATTCATTGGCGGTGATGCCGGTTCTTTGGCGCAAGGAGATGCAGCAGGCCATAGCCGACTGCTGAATTTACTGTTTATGTACAATTTCTAAATTTTTGCTCTCAGTTATCAAAATGGCACCTTGTAAAAAGGTGCCATTTTTTTATGGTGTAATTTCAAGTTTATGATTTGTATTTAATTATTCTGTTTTTTGATTTTTAAAATCCTTGGGATGGGGTGAATTGGCTCTGTCTATCTGATTCAAAGTGGCTCTCGTGTCAGGCCGATAAAAGCGCAAAATGAGGAAGATCAACCAGTCATTTGCATATCATCAATCACATGATATGGATGCCAAAATTTTACAATGTATGAATCAAGAATGAGGATACAAAATGGACAGTAAACACTCTGCACTGAATGCACGTAAACAGCAAGCGACGCCTCGTGGTGTTGGTGTCATGTGTCAATGGTACGCGGAGAAAGCAGAGAACTCGACAATTTGGGATGCTGAAGGCAATCAATATATCGATTTCGCAGGTGGTATTGCGGTACTGAATACCGGTCATCGTCACCCTAAAATTATTGCTGCTGTTACTGAACAATTAACAAAATTTACCCATACAGCCTATCAGGTTGTACCTTACGAAAGTTATGTCTCTCTTGCTGAGCGTATTAATGAGCGTGCACCGATTGACGGCCCTGCAAAAACCTCATTCTTTTCTACCGGTGCTGAAGCAGTAGAAAACGCAGTTAAAATTGCCCGTGCCTATACTGGCCGTCACGGTATTGTGACTTTTGGTAACGGTTTCCATGGCCGTTCATTCATGACCATGGCCATGACGGGTAAAACTGCCCCTTACAAACGTGACTTTGGGGTAATGCCAGCGGGTGTTTTCCATGCACGTTATCCGGTAGAGTCAAAAGGCATTACTGTGGACGATGCCATCCAAAGCATTGAAGACATTTTTGCTGAAGATGTGGCTGCACATGATGTAGCGGCAATTGTACTTGAGCCTGTGCAAGGTGAAGGCGGTTTTAATGTTGTACCGGCAGAATTTTTAAAGCGTTTACGCGCATTGTGTGATCAGCATGGTATTTTGATGATTGCAGATGAAGTGCAAACAGGCTTTGCCCGTACCGGTAAACTGTTTGCCATGAATCACTACGAAACCAAAGCAGACCTGATCACAATGGCAAAAAGCCTGGGCGGTGGTTTCCCGATTTCTGGCGTGGTTGGTCGTATTGAAGTTATGGATGCACCGAATCCTGGCGGCTTAGGCGGTACTTATGCGGGTAGTCCGATTGCAGTTGCTGCAGCACATGCAGTTATTGATGTGATTGAAGGTGAAGGTCTGTGTGATCGTGCCAATGTCTTGGGTGCGGAACTGGTTTCAGTATTAAATAACATTAAAGCCAGCAGTAATGTAGTCACTGATATTCGCGCGCTGGGTTCAATGGTTGCAGTAGAACTGGAAACGGCTGAACAGGCCAAAGCGGTGCAAAACTATGCGATGGCAAATGGCCTGCTGATTTTAACCTGCGGTCGTTCTGGTAATGTGATTCGTTTCCTATATCCTTTAACCATTCCAACAGCGCAATTCCGTGAAGGCCTGGCTATTTTAGAACAGGGATTTGCAACTTTAACTGCATAAGAATGAATGAGGGATTGAAATGCTTCCAGATCATTTGAAATATTTATTACAGCATCCGGATGTTTGCTTGGATCAGCCCTTAAGTGGCGATTACATTGAAGTAAAAGATGCAGCAACACATGACACGCTGGCATGGGTGAAATCCCATGACCGTGCGTCGGTAGAACAAGCAATTGCTCGTTCACAGACGGCACAGACGGCATGGAAAGCACAAACAGCATTACAACGCGCTGATGTGCTGTGGGCCTGGTTTGATTTGATGCAGGAAAATAAAGAGTCATTGGCTCAGATTTTGACTGCTGAACAAGGTAAACCTTTAGCTGAAGCGCGCGGTGAGATTGCTTATGCCGCCTCCTTTATCCGCTGGTTTGCTGAACAGGCACGCCGTATTGACGGTGAAGTGCTGACACCAACGCTGCCGAATCAGCGCTTGCTGGTCATCAAACAGGCGATTGGGGTCACCGCTGCAATTACGCCGTGGAATTTCCCTGCAGCCATGATTACCCGTAAGGCTGCGCCTGCAATTGCTGCCGGCTGTTCTATGCTGGTTAAACCGGCCGAGCAAACGCCATTAACAGCCTATGCTCTGGAAGTGCTGGCTTTGCAGGCAGGGTTACCACAAGATGTCTTGCTGCACATTAGTGGCGATGCCATTGAAGTGGGCAAAACCTTGTGTGAAAGCGACACGGTGAAAAAGCTGAGCTTTACCGGTTCGACTCAGGTCGGCCGCATTCTCATGCAGCAATGTGCGCCAACTATCAAAAAACTGTCACTTGAGCTGGGTGGCAATGCGCCAGTACTGGTTTTTGATGATGCCAATCTGGAGCAGGCGGTTCAGGGCATTATGGTCAGCAAGTTCCGTAATAGCGGTCAAACCTGTGTCTGTGCCAACCGTATTTATGTGCAAGATGGCATTTATGATGCGCTGGCTGAGAAATTGACTGCCGCTGTGGCCAATTTAAAAGTGGGTGATGGCCGTCAAGACGGTTCCACTCAAGGCCCGTTAATTGATGAAGATGCGATTGCCAAAGTGCAGTCGCATATTGCAGATGCAGCGAGCAAAGGTGCGCAGATTAAAATTGGTGGCCAGCGTTCAAGTCTAGGTGGCACTTTCTTTGAGCCTACCGTGCTGACTGAAGTAACCCAGGACATGAAAGTGGCTAAAGAAGAAACTTTTGGTCCATTGGCTCCATTATTCCGCTTCCACACGGAAGAAGAAGCGGTGGCGATGGCAAATGATACCGAGTTTGGCTTGGCTACCTATGTATTCACACAGAGTACAGCGCGTCAATGGCGTGTGGGTGAAGCATTGGAATATGGCATGGTCGGAATTAATACCGGTGCCATTTCCAATGAAGTTGCGCCATTTGGTGGTGTGAAGCAATCTGGTTTAGGACGTGAAGGTTCTAAGTTCGGTATTGATGAATATCTCGAAATGAAATATCTGTGTGTAGATTTATCTTCATAATAAATGCTACATCAACCAGTTAAAAATCAGCCCTGCCCATTCAGGGCTGATTTTTAATTAACTGTTTTTTATACAATAAAAACTATTTAAACTTAACTCACACAGCAGTTAAAAAATATTTTTAAGCAACAACATTTACCTATATCAATAACTGGAATTGATTTTCTGCCAAACATCTTTATTGGCTAAAATTATTGTTACACTGTTTAATGGTTTTTTTTATTGATTATGTATAACTAAATATAAGACACGAGTTCAACTCCTGTCATCTCAAATTCCAAATCAGAGAGTTCGATTTCATATAAAAATATTTAGAATCAATATTTAATGAATTTTCAATCTAGAAAAAGTCTTTATGAATATTTTAAATGTCACTCTTGCTTAGACTTGTATTGAGAGGTGATTCTTGATGAACCAAAGCCATAATTTTATATGAATTAGAATAAAAAAATCAGATATTGATTTTGAAAGATAGGCGAGTAGTCTGACTATATAATAATTAAGCGGATAAGGTGATTCTGAAAAACAACTGAGCTAATCATGTTTTGTATTTAATTCTAGATTATTCCTGGAGTTGTAAAATGAAATTATCAGAACAAGTAAAACAAGCATTTTTTGATTACATAAATCACAACTATAGAGTACCAAATTATCTATTAGTCAGTCCCGATATCTATAAAACATTACTTGAGGAACATAGTAATTTTATTACCACTACCCCAATGGATACGGGCATGGAAGATATGAAATTTCTAGAGTGTGAAATTGGAGTAACCTCAAATGATGAGTCATCATTTGAATGGAAAAAGAAATAATGTATTTTTGCTGTGATCGGAATTTCATCCTGTGTAATTCACTGTCTTACCTTTACGGGTACACAGCTAATGGTGCAATTTCTTCAGTTAAATGACCGTTTTTAATTACCGACTGCATGCAGGTTAAAAGCGGATCTTAAATTTATCCTGCTATTCTCGGTATAGTTTTTCTTATTGATTATCTCCTGCACCAGTAGCATCCATAGAGAACTCTGTTTCAACTATAAAATTATTAATTCAAGCCTACGAAAACAAATAATTTTGATCACTAAAAAATACGTTTAGATCAATAAAAAAACAATTATGAAATAGGTCTATTCCATTTTTTAGTTAAATATAGAAAAGGTGCCGAATAACTTAATTAGGCTGATATGCGGGACGCGTTGCAGTTATGTCGAATAGCGTAAGCTCTGGTCTCAATAAAGAGGTGAAATAATGAATATTGCAAAGAACACGATATGCCTTTGGTACGATAACGATGCTGAGGGTGCTGCACGATTTTATGCCGAAACTTTTCCGAACTCATCTGTTGGGGCTATACATCATGCACCTGGAGATTATCCATCAGGGAAAGAAGGTGATGTCATCACGGTCGAGTTCACGGTACTCGGTATTCCATGTATTGGACTGAATGGTGGGCCAGCATTTCAGCATAATGAAGCATTCTCATTTCAGGTTGCAACCGAAGACCAGAAGGAAACGGATTGCTACTGGAATGCGATCATCGGCAATGGTGGTCAGGAAAGCGAGTGTGGATGGTGCAAGGACAAGTGGGGGATTTCTTGGCAGATTACTCCTATAGCTTTACTCGAGGCTTATACCAGTTCTGACCGTGCAGCCGCCAAAAGGGCGTTTGATGCAATGATGACGATGAAGAAAATTGATATTGCCACGATAGAGGCGGCATTTCGTGGCTGAGATGTAGCAGCTTAATAATTCATTAAAGTTGGGCTACGTGGTGAGGTGACTTAACTCAAAATATTGAATTTATGATCAGATGAACAAGAAAACTTTTGAGATTTAGCTTGTGCACTTTCATTGGTTACTCTAAGAAGATATCTAATCCTTTATTCCAGCGAAAAGTTTTCTGCGGTCGCTGAAACTTATATCCCTATATGTATTCATAATTTGGAAAGTGCTAAGAATAAATTCAATCCACTCATTCTTTCGAATCTGTATGTGACAAAAAATTATACAGTTCTCTAAATACGTAAATTATTGTGTCCCATTGAGTTTGTTTGTTATGAAATCTGTGTATTGCGGTACATGACGTTGATGGAATAACTCAATTTGGTTAAAAATAATCAACAAAAAAAATAATTATGTTTTATTCCGTTTTAGTTATAGGGCAAAGTTGAGTCATATAACTTGAGTTAGGGGTCACAAACATAACCTCCTGTTCGGAGAACAAGACTATGAATTTCCTTAAAATATTGATGATTACCGGATGGGTTGTCCTATCCGCACCGGCCATTCTGGCAGCGGAGACTAAGGGTGGCAAATCGGGCAGCACCCCAGCAGCTGACCAGAAGGCTATCGCCAGTGCCATGAGCGCAGCACCCAAAAAAGTGGGTGCAGCAGCCACCATTGTAGCCATAGGCACAGATGGCAAGATGCGTACCTTGCGTAAAGGCAGTAATGGTTTTACCTGTATGCCGGATAATCCGACCACTCCCGGTCCAGACCCGATGTGCATGGACAAGGCAGCCCTAGAATGGGCGGAAGCCTGGATGGGTCACAAACCGCCGACTGTAGGTAAAATCGGCTTTATGTACATGTTAGCGGGTGGAACCGATGCCAGCAATACGGATCCCTATGCCACAAAACCAACTGCTGGTAATCATTGGATCAAGACGGGTCCTCACGTCATGATTGTCGGTGCTGAACCCAGTTTTTATGACATGTATCCCAAAAATGCCCAGCCGGATACTGCTGTACCTTACATAATGTGGCCCGGAACGCCTTATCAGCACTTGATGATCCCGGTTAAATAAATCTAAATCTGGATCAGGGTATACCGTCGCAGTCATGATTCTTTAGGTGCAAGTACATTTCTGGAGATAAACAACACATCCTGTAGTGCAGCGGTTTGCTGTGCATGCCGCTGCACTAGATTCATGAACTTAAAGCACAGGCCAGTAGCGAATGTGAATGGCTCAAGAAAACAGCCACTGATACCCTGCACAAATTAAAAAATAATCAGACTTAGTCTGCTTGGCTTTAAAGTTATTTTGTAGCTCTACACTATCCACTTTAACCATTTTTTATAAATGATTTTGCATCATTCTTTTGTAATTTGATCTTTATTAATGTCCTGATCGGTATTCAGCCATTCAATTTTCTTCACCTGATCGTTCACAATGGTAATGGTATAAAGCATATTTTCAACTTCATAAGTATAATCCATGGCCAGATAATGCTTTTTACCTTCTTGGAGTTCATGAGTAATCATGGAACTCGGAGATAAATGCAGACGATTTTGCATGTCGATATAAGAATCTCCCAAGCTGAGGGTTTGCCCTTCAGGAGTACGTATGGAAGATGTTTCAGAGGCTGCATGAGTAAATGTCATCGCTGACAAAAATATAAGTGGAATTAGTCGCTTAAATAACATGTTATCCCCAAAATAAAATGACAATCAGAATAATTTATCAATATAAAGAACAAAATAGCAGCATGTCTGTAGCAGAATTATTAACAAAATAAGCCCGATGTCGGACAGATCATTTTGACTTAAGGCTGTTTTATCGTGTGTATCTACATGTTCTTTATAACATAGGTGTGCAAGACGCCTTGTGGGTGTAGATAAAATCCAATACTGAATATTGCAAGTTATAGATTTATTTGTATTTACAATCGCATTCATCAAGCTATATAGAACAGAACTATGCTTAACCTTCGCGGCATTTAAAGCTAAACTATGCTATTCAGCTGTATGTCCGTACTTGGAGTAAACTTATGTCGTGGCTTTCTTCGCTTAAATCTGTGTTTTCACCCGCGCAAGAGGTGAAGGAGGAAGAAATCCAGAATGTGCTACAAGGCTATATCTTGCCCAATTCCAAGCATGCCCTGAAAGACCGAATTACTCAAATTAATGTAGAAGGTCAGGTATTACAAATCACCATTAATACTTATCCTGAAGAAGCTGATCATCTACAAAAAATTCATGATGATTTGGCCGATGCACTGGAAAAATGCGGCATTCAGGAACTGAATATGCATGTCATTCAGCAAAAGCACAAACAGGGTGAAAGCTGCACTAACCATGATCATGAAAAAGATGGACATTGTGGTGACAATAAAGCCCAAACTTCCACTGCATCTTCAGGCCAAAAACTTCCGCCTGTCGTAGATGCTGCTGGACAAACAGCTCAAGCTGAAAGCAAAAATGCAGAAGATCCCAATAATCCACCAATCCAGAAACCGGCACCGCAGCAAAGAGATGTGCCCAAGCATCCACGTATTCAAAATGTGATTCTGGTTTCATCGGGTAAAGGGGGTGTGGGTAAATCTACCACCACCGTCAACCTTGCTTTGGCCTTACAAAAACTGGGTTTAAAAGTCGGTGTTCTGGATGCAGATATCTACGGACCAAGTATTCCTACTATGTTAGGCAATGCCGGACGCACTCCCATGATTGAAGCAGAAAACTTTGTTCCGCTGGATGCGTATGGTCTGGCCGTGCTTTCCATTGGCCATTTAACTGGAGATAACAACACTCCGGTTGCCTGGCGTGGTCCCAAAGCGACCGGTGCCTTAATGCAATTATTTAACCAGACTTTATGGCCGGACCTCGATGTGTTGATGATTGATATGCCACCCGGAACAGGCGATATTCAATTAACCCTGGCGCAGCGCATTCCGGTGACAGGTGCGGTTATTGTCACCACACCGCAAAATGTTGCCTTACTGGATGCCACCAAAGGCATCGAACTGTTTAATAAAGTTCAGATTCCGGTGATGGGTGTAGTGGAAAACATGTCGACGCATATCTGTTCGAATTGTGGTTATGAGGAACAGATTTTTGGTACAGGTGGCGGTGACAAATTAGCTGAACAATACCATATTCCTTTACTCGGGCGTTTACCGTTAAATGTGCAAATCCGTGAAAATGCCGATGCCGGAAAACCTTCTGTGCTGGTAGGAGATGATGCTGCGGAAAGTTATATGGCAATTGCACAGAAAATTGCCGATCAATTGCCGAAAGTAGAAAAACCACAAAACCGGATTTTCTAATTTTTTTTGTCTGATTAAAGCAATATCTTCGAAAAGCCCAACCTTGTTTGGGCTTTTTACATCTTGAATTTAGCTTGTATTTTCAATAACAGACAATGCCATGAGACAGCAAGAAGCCGGCTAGGCTTCTAATAGATTAAATAGTGAGTCATAGCTAAAAATGGCATGATTACTGCGGATCTCGGCGCCGTTTATGATGCAGGATAATATTCCATCGCCACAATAGTCGGGTAATCACGAATAACACAACTGCAAAAATGGAAGCCTCTAGTAACAACCCGGATAATAAAATTTTTGCTAAACTTAAATCGATATGTCCATGCCCAAAGTGGGTAATAACGTGGCTGATCTGATGCAGCACACCCAGAATCATATCCTGATCAATCATATTGACCTGGAATATTTTACTGCCTAACCAGAACCCCAGATACAGAATCGGAACTAAGGTAAAAGGATTGGTTAGCCAGGCCAGACATAAACTGACCGGGAGGTTGACTTCAAATAGCAATACCGTCAATACAATCAAAATACTGTGAAACGGTAAGGGCAACATGCCCCAAAACGTGCCAATAAAAACAGCTTTTGAAATGGACTTTCTGTTCACGTACCAAAGTAAAGGATTTAAGGTGTGTTGACCAAAAATCTTCATTACTTTCATCTCTGCAACTTTTTGCGGTGAGGGAAGCCATGACTGAAAGAACTTTTTTGCCATAAAAATCGGCCGTTTAAATGATGGGATATTGTGCCTGAATAGATCCTTGAGGGACAGCTCAAGCCGGCTAAATGTAAATCATCAACCTTAAAATAGTATTTATTGAAACTTTTTCTAACAAATGACTCATAAGTGAAATTGTAAGTGTTTATTATAATTTATTGAAATTTAAATAATTTTTAAAATAAACTCTGTTTTTTTAAAAGATATAAAATTTCTGATTTGCTAAGTACAATAAACTCATTTACTCTTCGCGCACTCTATAGAGAGGTCGCATATGATTTCGTGGTTATTCATTGGCTTGGTTATTACCATTTTATTAACGCCTGGTCCAACAAATACATTGCTGGCATCTTCCGGTATTCAGGTTGGGGTACGTAAATCATTACGATTGATTCCTGCCGAATCTTGCGGCTATTTAATTGCCATCACTGTTTGGGGCATGGTCATTGGAACAGTTTCTGCTAAATGGCCAATCCTTCCCACACTATTAAAGCTTCTCAGTGCACTTTATATTATTTTTCTCGCCATTAAACTCTGGAAAACGGCAGATATTGAAGCCAGTTATAATCAGCCTACCATTCGTGCGCGCGAATTGTTTTGTGCAACTTTGTTAAATCCTAAGGCTTTACTCTTTGCTTCGGCAATTTTTCCAAGCACAGCTTGGCTCACAGTACACAACTATTTCCTCCATATTGCTATGTTTCTGGTGTTAATTGTGCCGATTGCCTTGTTTTGGACATTTATTGGCTCAATTTTAGCGTCAAATAAGGTGGGTTGGTTAAATCAATCTAATTTGCAAAAAACCGCTTCATTGATTTTGCTGAGTTTCTCTATCCCTCTTAGCTATTCTGCTCTTTTAAATCTTTAAATATGGATGAGGAAAATGTTCATTTTGTAAAAAATGTCATCATCACCCGTTCATTATTTCCATTACGGTAGATTTCAGTTAAAGTACAGCGCAATAATTGATTTAACTATTTTTGGATACAAATAATGGCAATTAAGTCTGATCGTTGGATTCGTGAAATGAGCGAAAAACACGGCATGATTGAACCGTATGCAGAAAACCAGGTACGTTATGACGAAACTGGTGAAAAACTCATTTCTTATGGTGTTTCAAGCTATGGTTATGATGTTCGTTGCGCACGTGAATTTAAAGTATTTACCAATGTCCATTCAGCAATTGTCGATCCAAAAAACTTTGATGATAAAAGCTTTATTGATATTGAATCGGATGTCTGCATTATTCCGCCCAATTCATTTGCCTTGGCCCGCACAGTAGAATATTTCCGTATTCCACGTAATGTATTGACTGTATGTTTAGGTAAATCGACTTATGCACGCTGCGGTATTATTGTAAACGTTACTCCACTTGAACCTGAGTGGGAAGGTCATGTGACCCTGGAATTTTCAAATACCACCAATTTGCCAGCACGTATTTATGCCGGTGAAGGTGTGGCCCAAATGTTGTTCTTTGAATCTGATGAAGTATGTGAAACCTCTTATAAAGACCGTGGTGGTAAATACCAAGGTCAGACCGGTGTGACATTACCGAAGGCATAAGTATTATAAATAATTGAATAAGCGGATCATTTTGGTCCGCTTATTTTTTGTTTCCTTCATTCATCGGAAACTGTGTTCATTCGACCAGTTTTTTTTGCAATTGCAATAATATTCAGCATAATAAAAAGTTGTACAGACTTGGTAATAACATTGTCGTAATGACAAATAAATAAAAATTCGGCATGCCAAGCATAGGATGAATTAAAAATAATGATGCGGAGCATCTGATAAAAAGGAAGGTCGTGATGACTCAAAGTTGGAATAATACAAGATTTAAAAAATCTTGTTTGGCGAGTGTGCTCGCAGCTTTACTTAGCCCATCAGTTTATGCGCTTGAATCTTTGTCAGATGATCATCTTTCTGAAACTACCGGTGAAGGGATCGCATTATTGCCTGAAAACTTTAAGATGGTTTTTCAGGGTCCTAACGATATTTCTACTGCTTCAAGCTATAACAATACTGCTATTGTTGCGGCAGACAAACCTAAATACGACACTGGTTTTATCCGTATTATTCCAGTAGGCGAGAACTATACAGGGACGACCGCGACAGATTTAACGACTAAACAGACCAAAGCAGATATTTTTATTTATGGTTTGGCATTATCTAAAACTAATAATGATGCCAATGCTCGTTTTAGTAATACGGGTTTTAACTGGGGAAGCACAGCAAACCCATGGTTGCTTCGTGCAGGTTCTGAACAAAATGTACCCCAATTTAGTACTAACGGTACTATTAGTTATATTGCGCTTGAAGCCCCATTGGCAAAAGTCACAGCAGATAGTACCGAAGACAAGATTAAGTTCGGTTTCTGGACGGATGCATTTTCACGAAAATGGGCGTCGAGTAATGCAATTAATCCTGTGACAGGTGCGCCTGTAGCCAATTCAACAGATGCAACGAATGTAGATGATACGGAGTTAAGCAAAAGTCAGCGTATGCGCTTACAGGTCGTCGCCAATGGTTTAAGTATTAATGGATCACAAGTTCGTTTATTCCAGACGCTGACTTCGGAGACTGCACAATATAACCAGACTTTAGGAATGGCATCTATCCTAAGGTTGAATACCAATTCAAACCCTGAAAATTTAACTTTTGCGAATACAGCTGCGAGTAAAACTGCGCTTGATGTGAATGTATTACGTATGAGTACCGCCGCTACTGATGATGGTATTGGGGCTACTCCAGCTCTTTTTGCAGGTCGCTTAGCCCCTGTGTTTGATAGTAATGAAGGTTTATACCTTTACAGCCCAAATATTAATTTAGTGCTGGGTAATATGTACCAGCCTTTTATTCTCGGTTCCGAGGGACGTAACATTGTGTTGGAAGTGACAGCAATTCCCAAGGTTGCAGATGTGTATAAGAAAATTTATACCGATTATTCACTCGCTTATTCTTCTGTAGGTGCTAGTAGTGATTACAAAGGTTCTACTTGTAATGTTTATGTTTGCGGTTATAACACAAGCCAGGTTGTAGCAAACGGATCAACAGTTAATTATCAGGGAAACAATGCCACTCATAGCAGTATTGCTATTGGTGGAGTTAGTTATGATTCAACAAAAAATTTATTAAATGCCGATAGGACTGGCACTACAACTGGTGTGGTATTTAGAGGTCCAGGTTCTACACCGACTGCTTCTGCGGTGAATTTAGGTTCGGCTGCTATTGATGGCATGTTAATTCAACATTTGAAATTTAAGACAACGGGACTATAGGGGTGGAATGCTTATGAAATTATTTTTTTATCCTGCCCTCATTATCTTTTCGAGTTTGGTTCATGCAGATCTTGTAGGCTTGAACAGTATAGAGTTGACCGATGTAATTGGACAGGGGGGGGCTGATTTAAGTTGGACATTGTCTTTAAACCATAAGTATGCCAATGACATGTCACTACAAGATATTTCTAATAAAAGTAAAGCCTTTAATACTTTGACGGTAAGCGATATTAACTATGTTTACAACTGTACCAACGACATTTTATGCCGTCTTGCGATTTCACCCAACAATCATGTGGAAAATGGCAATCAAAAATGGTTAGTATTTAAAAAAATCCAGGGAACATTGCAAATTGACCGTTTCTCCATGGATGGCTCGACCATTACCAACAAAGATGGAAATCCACAAACGGCAATGCAACTTACTTTTTATGATAATGCACCTTTAAAAATTAGAAATTTAGGTTTTGCTGGATTGTCTGTGGAAAGTGGGGCAGAAGGATACTTAAATTCAGAAACTTATGGCACAGAGGCTGGTACATTCGATAGAGGTTTAGAAAAAGGATTCATGGGGTTAAATGCACATGGGAATTTACATATCTCAGGTAACCTCAAAATTTTTAGTTATAACTGTGCTGGGACTTCAACTAGTCGCTGCTAGTCAGCTAAGAATTTAAGAATAGGGATATTAGAATGAAAATAATAAAATTAAATATACTGACAGCCTGCGTACTTATTGCTCAGCATGGTTATGCTATTCAAGAGTTAAGTGATCAATCACTAAGTAGTGTGACAGGACAAGATGGAATTTCTATTACGCATGAAATGTCGAAAGCGACAATTACTCAGGCGAATTGGATAGACTATACAGATCAAGGTAATATGAAACTTGGTTTGCAAGGTGTGGAAATTACGGGTAATGGCCAAACAAATATTTTAAGTAAATTAGACTTCGACGTAGGTGCAACTGCGAATGGCACAGGTGTAAAAATAAAAGCCAGTGTGTCCCCTTTTCAGGCGGCAGTGCAAAACATCATGTTGATTTGTGATACCTGTAGCACAGATCAACAGCAAAGTTTAGGTTCTTTAAATATTAAAACAACTACACCGTTTGTCATGAATCTTGAAACAACAAATGGATTATTTAACCGTGATGCGAAAGCTCATCTTGATCTTAATCTGCAAAATGCCAGTATTAGTTATGGGTTAAACAACTATAATCTGACTTTAAAAGATTTTAACTTTAATCTTGCAGCAGATGGTTATTTGTACATTGACCGTACAGAGGGTATTGTCTTAACAACTAAAGCTAGAGATGGTTCAGACAACCTGGTTGATTTAGGGCGCGTACAAGATACGAGTGATGTTAGTTCAACACGAACGGGAGCAGATGCCCCCACCAATCCTGGGGTGAATATTGATATACGTTATGGCACTGGAACTACGCAGAATAACGTTATTCGTATGGGGGCATCAGGTGCAATTGCCAATGGTAAAATCTTTATAAATTCTGACCAAAGTGGTTATCAGAATTTTCATCGCAATACCAATGGTATCCTGACAGGCACTCTAACCGATTACCAGGCTTTAGGTGTAGGTGGTTTGCATTTTGGTATGTCTGGAGAATTTACTCGTACAGGCAATACCTTACTTGGTACAAGCCATAAGCCTACAACTTTGGAAATTGGTCATACTGGACATGGTAGTTATGCCATTGAATTCTCAGATCTGGCACCATTAAAAATACGTACTTCAAATACTGATGTTACTAAATTAAATAGCCAAAATGCCTATATTGATTTCGGTGATATTTATATTAATACTGTTAGTACTAATAATTTAAATTTTATTTATAACGATACCATTGAGAAAGTTTTAGGTAAAAACCCAACAGATTCAAACCAAATTACCTATGCCATTAATGCAGCTAGCACAAAGCAAAATGCGGCATTAATTGCTGTGCGTGGTTTTGATTTTCAATCTATTGCCCGTACAGCACGTTTTATTTCAGATAACTCAATTGCGAAAATTGACAACCAAACTGCCCATTGGGGTATTGGTATTCCAATTTATAATCTGAATGCAAACTTGGCATTATTTTCAAAAAGTTATAAGTATAAGACTGCAACGACTGACAGCCAAGGGTTGGGCTATAATCTTGTCTTTTCGACTGATGGTTATGGTATTGATCAAAAAACAGGTGAGCCTGCCACAACGTCTATTATTGTAGTTGACGGTGGAACTGGTTCATTTAATGAACCAGTAAATTATTATGCAGGCCTTAGAAATATTGATTCCTACATGAAATCAGATGGATTGATTGGCTTTGAAGATGATGGAATTTATATTAAGGCAGACAATTTATTATTTGCTGCTAAAGCTGAAATTGCGATTGGACAACTGCCAGGATCTTTATATAACTGTCCAGTTGAAACCCCAAGTTGTACTACTAAAAAAATTGTACCCATTGATAATTTTGCCCAAAAAGACGATGTGTTGTCTTCTATTGCATTTAAGATAGATGGTAAAGGTGAGCTATTAATTATTCCGGGATCGGAAAGTCCAACTGGTACTGCAGATACGAATTTCTTATCGTTAAAAGCGAATTTTGAATTTAACCCGCCAGGAGTAACAGGTGGGAATGGCAGTTACTTCAGTATTATTAATGAAGATACCAATACAACTACTAATGCAGTAACGTCATCCAGTGTCAATCTAAACAAATTGCAAGGGCGTATTGGTCTTGAGTCTCGTATCAAAGTAAAAAGTGATACCGTGGTGATGGATAATCAAATTAAATTTAATTATGAAAATACAGTCAACTCAACGGTTACCAATAAGGTATTAAAAGCGGAATTGGCATTATCGCCTTCAGCAGGAACAATGCAAAAAATGGCAGATATTGCGATTACAGGTGGGACTATGCGTAGTACGTTAGGGATAACACCGCGTTAAAACAAATACCAAGGATAAAGAAAATGAAAAAAACAATATTTGCAGGCATTGTTACTTTAGTCTTAGCATTTGTAACATCCACAATGTCTTATGCAATGACGAGTCTAGATGATCAGTCACTTTCGGATGTAACGGGACAGGCTTTGTTTACACTTACTAAAGAGACTGATTCAACCCAAAGCCTGGATTTTTTTAAACTCGGTTTCCAGGCAGAACTGGCTTTAAATGCCAATATTAAATCACTACAGTTGGGCTGTGGTGGCGATAATGGTGCAGGAAAATGTGATATTGATATTTCGGAGTTATCTTTTGGTTGTGTCACAAATGCATCAGGAACTTGCATTACTTTACCTGGTGTAGCCGGACAACCCACAGGAACAGATCCTAATAATGCAGATACTAATCAAGCGGGTTTAAAAGATTTTGTATTAACCAATCCGTTTTTTCAGTTTGCGATTAAGGGTGGAAGCAACGCAGCAACCCGCCAGGTAGTCGGAATTCGTTTAGGAGCGGATAAAGCAGAAGGACCAATGAGTATTGGTAGTTTGGCATCTTATAGTGGTTATTTGACAGGTAAAACAAATTTAAATATTCAAGCACAAACCAATATTGGGGTAACATGCCAAGGTGGAACTGCAGGGTGTACCTCTGGAGCTGCAAAATATTCTGGTACAGCGTATGGTATGCCATCAGGGGGAACAGTCGCTACTGCATATTTGGGCGTAAAGGATGCTGAAATTTTAAACCTGGGAATTGTTAAGGTCAGATATCAGGATATGACAATTGATACAAAAGCAGCATCATCGAGTGCAAATGTCACAGCTAAAGGAACTCGATTAACACAAGTCGGAATTTCAAATTTAGAACTCGGTAAAACAGTAGATGATGTCGTTAATGGCTTGACGATTAATCAAATCTGCGCGACTCCATTTTATGGTGGAAGCGGCTGTGATGTCCTCACTGGACCTCAATTAGCGAATTCATTGATGCCTGTACTAAAAACAGGAATTCAAATTTATATGAAGCAACAAACTTTGATTGGTCTCGGTCTAGCTGTTCCAATTCAAGGGACATTCGAAACTGATTCCACCTATAGCGGAAAATTAACAACTTTGCTGAATGATTATATTTTGCCGTATAATTTAAACAATGTTCATCAATTAGACGTCAATTCTAATCTCTTTGGTATAGCCTTAACTGCTTTAGACAGTATTAAATATCCAGGTTATGCAGATTCTGTAGGGAAGGGTTGGTCAATGTATCTTCAAGATGCTTTTACCCTGAATATTAATGACTCATTAACCAATTTGATGTCAAACATGGTGCAAAATGGTAAGGCGGCAGCAGGTAATATTACAACTTTAGCGCCAGCTTATCGGAACTGCTTTGGCTCTTTAAAATTCTGCTAATTGTAAAATTTATAAAATAAAAAATCCCGCTACTTAAGCGGGATTTTTTATTTCAAAGACAAATTACTTTGCAATTTTAGCCAGTAATTCTTGTTTAGAAATATTTACAGATTCAGCATCGGTACGACCTTTATATTCGAAAGTACCGGCATCCAGACCTTTTTCACCAATCACAATACGGTGTGGAATACCGGTCAATTCAAGGTCGGAGAATTTCACCCCTGGACGTTCGTTACGATCGTCAAGAAGTACATCATAACCGGCTGCTTGAAGTTCAGTGTAGAGTTCTTCTGCAGCAGCCAATGCACGTGGTGACTTATGTGCATTCATTGGAACTATGGCAACTTCAAAAGGTGCGATTGCTGCTGGCCAGATAATGCCTTTATCATCAAAGTTCTGTTCAATGGCAGAGGCTACCACGCGCGTTACCCCAATACCATAACAACCCATAGTCACAACCAGTGGCTTACCATCTTCGCCTAAGACCTTACAGCCTAAAGCTTCAGAGTATTTTTGACCCAGCTGGAAAATGTGCCCGACTTCAATACCGCGTTTGATTTGTAGTGTGCCTTTACCATCTGGAGATGGGTCGCCTTCAACCACATTACGCAAGTCATAAACTTCAGTAAAGGTTGCATCACGTTCCCAGTTTACGCCAGTTGCATGTTTGTCGGCTTCATTTGCACCGGCAACAAAATCAGAAAGGACTGATGCTGCACGGTCAACAATAACGGTAATGCCTTTTTCAATCAAACCTTGTGGCCCAATGAAACCAGTGGTTAAGCCAAGTTCAGCAATTTGTGCTTCAGTTGCAAATGTTAAAGGTGCTGTAATTAAAGGATGCTTTTCAGCTTTAATTTCATTGAGTTCATGGTCGCCGCGAAGGAATAATGCCACCACAGGTACATTGCCTTTTTCATCCGCGATACCTTGTACGAGCAATGCTTTTACAGATTGCGCAGCATCGGTACCTAAAAAGGCAGAAACCTCAGCAATAGTTTTTTGATCTGGTGTATCAACCAGTTTCAATTCTTGGGTTGCAGCTGCACGTTCACCGACTAGAACAGCTTCAGCCATTTCAACGTTCGCTGCATAATCAGATTCGGTAGAGAAGGCGATATCATCTTCACCACTTGAAGCTAAAACGTGGAATTCATGTGAGCCGGAACCACCAATTGAGCCAGTGTCCGCTTGTACCGGGCGGAAGTCTAAGCCCAAACGGCTAAAGATACGGCAGTAAGTGTCGTACATCACGTCATAAGTTTCTTGTAGAGAAGCTTGATCCACATGGAATGAATAGGCATCTTTCATGATAAATTCACGTGAACGCATCACACCAAAACGTGGACGTACTTCATCACGGAATTTGGTTTGCACCTGATAGAAATTAATTGGCAGTTGTTTGTAGCTTTTCAATTCGTTACGTGCAAGATCGGTGATGACTTCTTCATGCGTTGGGCCAAGCACAAAATCATTGTTATGACGGTCTTTGAAACGTAAAAGTTCTGGACCATATTGCACAAAACGGCCGGATTCTTCCCAAAGGCTTGAAGGCTGGGTTACTGGCATGAATACTTCCAGCGCTCCTGCACGGTTCATTTCTTCACGGACAATCGCTTCAACTTTATTTAGCACGCGTACGCCCATCGGCAACCAAGTGTATAAACCCGAAGCCAATTTACGAATCATTCCCGCACGTAACATGAGCTGATGTGAAATCACTTCAGCATCATTTGGGGTTTCTCTTAACGTAGCAAATAAAAAGCGACTCGCGCGCATGGAAACTGTCCTAATAATTAAGCGTTAAAGCATAAGATTATACGATAAAAAATGAGGTGAACATTTCAGAATGTCACCTCATGTCAAGTGAGTTTATTATGCCATGATTTTTCGGATTTGGCGCGTCATAAAATTCTTCAAGTCATCCAGGTAGGTGAAGATCACAGGAACCACAACCAGAGTCAATAGGGTGGAAGTGATTACGCCCCCAATCACGGCATGGGCCATGGGTGCACTTTGTTCGCCGCCTTCACCCAGACCCAATGCTAGAGGAATCATCCCCATCACCATGGCACTGGTGGTCATTAAAATAGGGCGTAGACGGGTTTTACCCGCTTCTATAATGGCATCATAACGATCAACCCCACGATCCATGGCTTTTTTGATGAAGTCAATTAACAGGATGGCATTTTTGGTCACTAATCCCATCAGCATGATAATACCAATAATGGAAAACAGGTTCATGGTGGAATTAAACAGGAATAAAGCCAGAAACACCCCAATCAGCGAGAGCGGAAGGGAAGCCATAATTGCTGCAGGGTGAATGAAGCTGTTAAATTGTGAACCCAGTACAATATAGATAAACACAATGGAAAGGGTAATGGCTGTTAAAGCATAGCCTGCCGATTCTGCCATGTCTTTATTTGCGCCCTGCGTAGCAAAACTATAACCCGGTGGCAAATCAAAGTTATCTTCAATTTTTTTGATATCTGCACCAATATCACCTGCAGGTCGGCCTGCTGTATTGGCTTTTACCAGTACTTCACGAGCCAAATCACGACGGGTAATTTGCGATGCACCCATCGTTTCGTTAAAGGATGCCACACTCGCCAACGGTATTAAAATAGGCTGGCCTGAAGCATCGGTTTTTTGTGAGTTCAGATAAAGATTTTGTATATCGCTCGGTAAGGTACGTCTGTTTTCAGTCAGGCGAAGATTGACATCATAGGTTT
This sequence comes from Acinetobacter sp. SM34, assembly GCF_022012365.1. Taxonomy (NCBI): domain Bacteria; kingdom Pseudomonadati; phylum Pseudomonadota; class Gammaproteobacteria; order Moraxellales; family Moraxellaceae; genus Acinetobacter; species Acinetobacter sp. SM34. The sequence continues at coordinate 73,933 of NZ_JAKLTP010000001.1, forward strand.
CGCCTTTTTCATCTTGCCAGGTGGTTACGTTATCGCCTGCAATTAAGGGACGGATGACACTGGCAATTTGATTGACAGAAAGGCCTAAATCACTCGCCAAGACCCGATTGATATGAACTGCCAGGGTCGGCTTAGGTTCTTTCAGCGAACTTTCAAGATCGACGATACCTTCTACTTTAGAAATTTCTGCAAGAAAGCGATCGGAGATTTTTTGCAGTTCGTTTAGATCGGGTCCTTTAATGGAAATAAGAACCGGCTTTTGTCCACCAGAAACAGTTTCATCTGCAGAAGCCACAGAAGTAATGGTAATCCCAGCTACGCTTTGTAGGCGCTGGCGAAACTCGTTATTCAGTTGGGTTAGTGTTTTAGCACGTTCCAGACGAGGGGTAACCCTGACGCGTATGCTGACATGGTTTTTACCGCGATCAGTTACTCCATTAATAATACTGTAGGTATTACGCACATCTGGATGCTTGCGAAGAATATTTTCAACTTGTAATAGCTTGGCTTGTGAATATTCGAGTGATGCATCCACTGGTGTTTCAAATTTAATCCGAATTTCATTTTTATCTGGAACGGGAACAAATTCTGTACCAATCAATTTAGATAAACCCAAAGCCCCAAAAAGCGAAGCGACTGCAACCATCAGGGTTAAAATGCGGAAGCGTAATGCCAATTTTAACAGCTTTTCATAGTAATGGCTTAAATGATCAAGTTTTTTGGATATCCAGTTAAAGAAGCGTTTGATTCTGCCGGGTTTTTTGTTTGGATCATGTTTTTCAGCCCAGTGCGCAGAAAGCATGGGATCGAGGGTAAAACTGACAAACATCGAAATCAGCACTGCAGCACTGACGGTTACCCCAAATTGATAGAAGAATTTACCAATAATTCCGCCCATAAATGCAACCGGCAAAAATACCGCAACAATGGTGAGCGTGGTAGCTAAAACCGCCAGCCCAATTTCTTTGGTTCCATCCAGTGCCGCCGTAACGGCATCCTTACCCATATCGGCATGGCGGACAATATTTTCGCGCACTACAATGGCATCATCAATCAGCAGACCAATACTGAGGGATAATGCCAGCAAGGTCATCATGTTAATGGTGAAGCCAAACGCCCAAATAAAGGTTAATGTACCCAGCAGGGAAATTGGTAAAGTCAGCCCGGTAATGGCGGTGGAACGGAAAGAGCCTAAAAACAGTAAAACAATCAGAACGGCGAGCACTGCGCCTTCAATAATGGTACGTGCAACATCTTGAATACTGCCACGAATTCCTCGAGAACTGTCCACTGCAACTTTAGCCACTGTACCCTTGGGGAGCTGTTTCTCGATTTTCGCCAAGGCTTTATAGCTGGCATTGACCACATCAATCACATTGGAATCGGAATTGCGCAAAATATCCATTGCGACCGCAGCTTTACCATTTAAATAAGCGCTTGATTCAAAATCGGTTTGACCATCTTCAATGCTTGCCACCTGTTTTAAGTAAATAGGAGCACCATTTTTATTGGCAATAATCAAATCACCAAAAGCTTGCGGATGAATCACTTTAGACTTGATTTCCACCACCAGTTCTGAGGTCGGCTGTTTTAAAGTTCCTCCCGGAACTTCAATATTTTCACCTTTCAAGGTATTGATGACCTTGTCTACCCCAATGCCAAAGCTTTGCAGTTTTTGCGGATCGACTTCAATACGAATCTGGCGTTGTGCATCGCCCAGTAAATTGACTGTACCCACGCCTGGTACAGTTCGAAGTTGCGGGACAATTCGCTGACTTAAATAGGAGCTCAGGTCGCGTAACGGCATGGTCTCCGATTCAAACACAATCGACATCACCGCATTGGCAGTCGGGTCGTAACGCTCAACAACAGGATCTTGAATTTCATCACGGAACTGGGCAGTAACAGGAGCAATTTTATCGCGAATATCCTGGGCGGCCACCGCAGAAGACATATCTAAATTAAATTCGACAATAATGGTCGAAAGCCCTTCACTAGATTGAGAAATAATCTGTTTTAAACCGGAAATGGTGTTGATCTGATCTTCCATTTTTTTTGTAATTTCAGATTCAATGGTTTCAGGAGAAGCACCAGGATATGAGGTATACACCACCACAAATGGAAAATCGACATCGGGAAATTCTTCTACGCCCATGCGTTGCCAAGATGCCAGCCCCAGTACTAGTAAACACAACATCATCATGATGGTGAAAACAGGATATTTAACACTAATTCGGGTAAACCACATAAGAACAATCCTGTACTTATTTTTTATTCTTTATTGATGATGACCGCTTGATGAATGTCCTGGTCATTAAATTTAATACGGCTAATTTGGTCTGTGTTTTGCAGTCCTTGAACAACAGCCAAATTGTCCTGAGAACGTTGCTCTAATATCACCAGATTTACTTTTTCAATTTTGTTCTGTCGAATCACCCATACGTAGGGTTTAGCTTTAACATCCTGAATCACATCAAGTGGAATGAGCTGACCTGAAACCTGGGTTGAAGCAAGAATGTTGCCTTCTACGAAAGAACCGATACTGAGTGAGTTAATGGTTTCATTTGGTCTGGCAAAAAATTCAATCTGGCGACTGGCAGGATCGGCAATAGGGGAGACTCGAGTTAAAACCGCAGTCAGTTGCGCTGGATTACCTTGAATGGTGTATTCAATTTGTTGTCCAACCTTCAATGCAGCCTGCATGTCACTTGGCAATTTGGCCTGAATTTCCAATTGATTCGGATCCACGATTTCAAACAGGGTCTGGCCAGCAGCAACGGTTTGGCCGGCATCGACCTGGCGCTGTGTAATCACTCCAGAAATGGGGCTATAAATAGTCCCTTCACGCTCGGCTTTTTGGGCAATATTGACACTGGCCTGCTGTGCGTGCACATTTTCCAGTTGCGCCTGATAGTCTACATTGGCCTGTTCATATTCAACTTTGGAAATAAAGCCTTGATCCAATAAGCGCTGTTTGCGCTGCATCATATTCTTTGCTAGGTTGGCCTGGGCTTGAGTCGCTGCAAGATTGGCCTGGGCTTGCGCTAAACGTGCGGCATTATCTTGATTATTCAGGAGAACCAAGACCTGTCCCTTAGCGACCGACTGCCCGACCTGGACATAGACCTGGGTTGCAGTAGCCGTGACCTGAGCCTGTATGCTACTTTGATTGACTGCACGAAGCGTACCGGTAAAAGCACTTTTGGCGACAGAAGTGCCATTCTTCACGGAAACTAGATCTTTTTCAATTAACTCAATTTTTGTTGTTGTTTCTACAGGTTTTTCTATCTCATTTTTTTGGCAAGCTGTTAGAAGTAAAGTTAAACACAGAACGCTGCCGGTTAAATATTGCTTATGGTCACTTAATTTAGATTTTTTCATATGCTGTCCAGATAGCATGTAGCTTCATCCTTTTTATTTATTGTGACTTAAATTAAGTGCTTCATAGCCTAAATACAATTTATTCAAGCGCTTTTAAGCGAGCGATAATATTGTCGTATTCTGCTTGAGTATTTCGATAGTTAATTTGTAATGATTGAATCATTGCTTTTTTTGCTTCAATGTTCTTCTGATTGTTTTCTAAATTATTTTTTAAGCTACTTGGCAGGGCTTCAGCTTTACGCAAGTGTTCAAGCTGCTGACGTTTAAAGTAGATCCGGTCAGTCTGTAATTGTTTTAACTGGTCTTGCTGGAAGGTAATTTGTTTTTTAATACTGGCTAATAAGTCATTACGTTTTGTAATTGCAACTTGACTGCTACCATAAGCTTTTTTAAGTTTCAAGTCTGCTGCCTGTTTCTGGGCATGTGCGGCACGTAAGGGAGCCTGTTTGATCTCCAGTTCGCTATTGAAGGCACGATTACGTTTGATCACCTGCATGTTCTGATCCAAAGCTTCATAGCCATGGCGAATATGGTTGGGGGTAACGTTACTACTAATATTGGCCACACCTCTGCTGTCATAATAACGATACCAGGTGGCTTTAGGTGGCAGATTTTCAGCAAATGCCGATACTGCCTGAAAAATGATAAAAGAAAGAAAAATGAATCTTAAGGTCATTTTTTTTTGTGCAATGAAAGCAAGTTTGTATTTAAACTGACTTTGCATTGTAACCCCCGAATAAAAGTTGACTAAATTACTTATTTTAAAAGTAATAAATAGGCTATCTTAGACTTAAAATAAGCAATAAAAAACCTCTGTCTGTCAAAAAAAAATCATTGGTCGGTAGAAAATGTGAAGCTGTTATTGAAAATAAACGAAAGTGAGTCTTTGTGCGGAAAATGTTCATTGAAAAGGCAAGTAAAGATATGTTAAAAATGTTTTTAACTTGTAATAAAATTTTCGACTAAAATTGTTTGTACATTCTAAAAATCGGAAGGGTCATTAAATGGACGATAAATTCCACAATCTAAAAGTGATGGTGATTGATGATTCAAAAACCATTCGTCGTACAGCAGAAACATTACTACAACGTGAAGGTTGTGAAGTCGTGACCGCAGTAGATGGTTTTGAAGCATTGGCAAAAATTGCTGAAGCCAATCCGGATATTGTTTTTGTAGATATCATGATGCCACGTTTGGACGGTTATCAAACTTGTGCACTTATCAAGAATTCACAAAATTATCAAAATATTCCAGTCATTATGCTGTCAAGTAAAGATGGTTTATTTGATCAGGCAAAAGGTCGTGTTGTTGGTTCGGATGAGTATTTAACTAAACCCTTTAGTAAAGATGAATTGTTAAACGCTATCCGCAATCACGTAACAGCATAAGTTTATTTTTATTGGGGAAAAGCATGTCACGTATCCTTATCGTTGATGATTCACCTACAGAGACATTTCGTTTTAAAGAAATTTTAACCAAGCATGGCTTTGAGGTGATTGAAGCGGCAAATGGTGCTGATGGTGTCACAATGGCACAAGCAGAACTGCCAGATCTAGTGTTAATGGATGTGGTAATGCCTGGGGTAAATGGTTTCCAAGCGACACGTCAAATTGCACGTGGTACGACAACAAAACACATTCCGATTGTGATTGTCAGTACCAAAGATCAGGCAACCGACCGAGTTTGGGGGAAACGTCAGGGGGCGAGTGATTATTTGACTAAACCTGTAGACGAAAAACAATTAATTGATGTGATTAAACACCACCTCAATGCAGGATAAGCTCTATGGCAGCTAATGGATTTATCGAATTACTTCGGTTGGCGAAACGTGGCAACAAAAACTACGTTACCACTGAAAATGAAGTAAACCGATGGTCAGGCATTGCTTTTGAGATGATGGGGCAATATTTTGTTGCCCCTTTAGGTGAAGTATCTGAAGTGATTTATCCACCTAAATATACGCCGGTTCCCAATACTCAATCCTGGGTAATGGGTTTGGCCAATATTCGGGGACGTTTACTTTCAGTAGCTGATTTGGCGCATTATATTTCGGGGCATCGAAGTCAGTTTTCACCGACTCAAAAAGTATTGTGTATTAGTCATAATGACCATTATGTCGGTTTGGTGGTAGATCAGGTTTTGGGGATTCAACACTTTAACAAGAAAAGTTTCTTTTCTAAACACAGTGAATTAGACAGCAATTTACAAGAATATTGTCAGGGATATTTTTATCAACATAATCAACACTGGCATGTTTTTTTATTTAGTCGTTTATTGCAAAACCCAAAATATATGAATGCCTCTATAAAATTTATAAATTAATAGTCGCACGCTAAAGAATGATAGCGCAACTCGGGGAGAAGCTGGATGGGCTTTAAACTTAAAAAGAAGAATACAAGTGAAGGCACCAGCCGTAAGGGTGGGAATGCTTTATTAGCAAAGATTCAATCACAAACAGAGCAATTATCACGTGTATTTGGTGACAGTGAAAAGTCCAAACCATTAATTTTGGGCGCAGCATTTTCTCTGATCGTAGCACTATTCCTATTATTGTACTTATTCTATAGTGTGCCACGTAATAACGAATTGACACGTAGTGTCGGTGACTTGCGTCTGTTATCACAGACCATTTCACGTCAGGCTACTGATGCAACAGCTTCTGGAACCAAAGAATCGATTGATAAATTAGTTCAATCGCAAAAAAACTTTGCTGAAAACTTGGAGGTGGTTAAAGATATTCATCCACATACGGCTGCATTGATTGAAGTAGAAAAGCAGTGGAAAACGATATCAGAAGGGATTGATTTAATTTCATCTCAACAAAAAATGATTAACCAGCTTTACGATACCAACATTGCGATTGGTGAATCGATTCCGGGGATTCAGGCAGAATATAACCTAATGGTTGACCAAATGGCACGTCAAAACATGCCAAGTAACCAGGTGGTGATTGCGAAAAACCAGGTATTTATTGCAGAACGTATTCTTCGTTCGATCAGTTCTGTATTAGCGGGTAGTGATAACTCACGTGAATCTGCAGATGACTTCAGTGCCGATACCGAAACTTTTGGTTCTTACCTGAATGCCCAGTTGAATGGTAGTGCAGAACTGGGTGTAGAGAGTATTACTGATCCAGCATTACGTGAATCGCTTAGCGGTATTAAAAGCGAATATGATGATGTACTGAAATCTGCATCTGCAACGATCCTTAAAAACTCGACTCAAATTGTAAAAGTACGTCAAGCTTCTGCTTCAATTTTTGCCCAGTCAGATGAATTGTTAACTAACCTGAATAAGCTATCCGGCGGTTCAAGCTTGGCGATTGCACTTCCTGCATTGCTATTAATCTTGTGTCTGGTTGCTTTCCTGTTTGCTGTATTCAAATTACTTGCATTACGTGGCCAGTCAGATAAACAGCGTGTAGCAAGCTTGCAAGAAGAATATGACCGTAACCAAAACGCGATTTTACGTTTACTGGATGAAATTGCCGATTTGGCAGATGGTGATTTGCGTTCATACGCAACGGTATCTGAAGATTTTACCGGTGCAATTGCCGACTCCATTAACTTCGCGATTGACCAGTTACGTGACCTTGTATCGCGTATTACCGATACATCGCAAGAAGTTGCGCAATATACCGCCAATACGCAGGGCATTACCAACCAGTTAGCCGAAGCATCTGAACACCAGGCGCAAGAAATTGCCGGTGCATCTGCCGCAATTAATGAAATGGCAATGTCAATTGACCAGGTATCTTCAAACGCTGAAGAATCAGCAGTCGTTGCGGAACGTTCGGTAAAAATTGCTGCCAATGGTGCGGATGTTGTAAACCGTTCTATTGAAGGTATGGATACCATTCGTGAGCAGATCCAGGAAACTTCAAAGCGTATTAAACGTTTGGGTGAGTCTTCTCAGGAAATTGGTAACATCGTTGCCTTGATTAACGATATTGCCGACCAAACCAACATCCTGGCATTGAACGCTGCAATTCAGGCATCGATGGCAGGGGAAGCAGGTCGTGGTTTCGCCGTGGTAGCCGATGAGGTACAGCGTCTTGCGGAACGTTCAGCATCTGCAACCAAACAGATCGAAGGCTTGGTAAAAACCATTCAAACGGATACCAACGAAGCGGTAATTTCGATGGAACAAACCACTTCGGAGGTTGTACGTGGTGCGAACTTGTCTAAAGATGCCGGTGTGGCACTGGATGAAATCCAAAACGTATCGAGCAACCTGGCGAAATTGATTGCCAACATTTCTGATGCTGCAAAACTTCAGTCTGCTTCTGCAGGTCATATTGCAACCACGATGAATGTTGTACAAGAGATTACCTCGCAAACCACCACAGCAACATTCGATACAGCACGTTCGGTATCTGAATTGGCAAATATGGCCGAATCATTACGTGAATCTGTAACTGACTTTAAATTACCTGACTAAGGTAAGACCGAAGCCTTGTGATGATATACCTTGCTTGCGGGCAAGGTATATCCGAAAAACACAGATAATGCATCGACAAGATGAACTTAACTTCAAAGTTAGGTCTCGCGTGATGGTGACAATTAAGTTTGAGTGCCCTTCTTGGTGGCAAATCAACGTAAGAAGCCTAAGCTATGAAAGAAATATTAAAAAATTTAGTTGAAACGACAACGCTTCCTGAAGATAGTTATCTTGATCAAGATGCAGAAATTTTAGAAATTTTTGTTGAAGAAATAGAAGAGATCTTCGTTGAATTAAGTACTTTATTTGTTCAATGGTTTGAAAATCCACAAGATCAGGAAACCTTGACTACGATTCGTCGCCATTTCCATACCCTTAAAGGCTCTGGACGCATGGTGGGGGCAAAGTCGTCTGGCGAATTGGCGTGGTCGGTTGAAGATACTTTGAATCGTGTCATTTCCGGCACAGTAGTTTTGGACAGCACAGTTCAACGGTTTGCTCAAACTGTATTTAATATTTATCAATATAAGTTATACCCAATTTTTAAAACGGTACAAAATGCTGATATCGACTTAAGACCTCTCGTATTATTGGGGCAGCAAATACAGCAGCAGGTCAGCATAGAGCCTGCATTAGAAGAGTTACTTGAGCTGTCTAGCAGCTTGACCAGTGTAGATAGCCCCACTGGCTTAGAGTTACATGACCTATCATCTAGTGAAATAGAAATTGAAGCAGCAAGCGAAACTACTGCTAATGAAGAGCCTGTTGCAGCAGAAGACAATAATTATCTAGAAGAAACGGTTGCAATCTTTATTGAAGAAGCGGAAGAGCATCTGCTTACGATTGATCAGTTCCTGAAAAATGAACCGGAAAAACAGCAGGATTATAATGGCCTGATCCGTGCCTTGCATACCTTGCGTGGCAGCTCTTCAATGGCTCAAATTGAACAAATTTTTGAAGCCAGTACCAAGGTTGAAAACCTATTTAAAACGCTTTTACAAGAAGAGATTGTTTCTACATCGGCACAGACTGCTTTGCTGATTCAATATGCTGAATTTGTCCGTGATTATTTACATACCTTAAGACAGGGGCAAACCCAGAAGCTGGATGCGATTTATGCCACCTTTAACACGGCATGGGACAGTTACGGTTTCACTTCGATAGAAGTGGATGAAGATGTCAACCCGCAAGGTCTAGTGTCCAAACTGGTTGAACTGAATATCGACTTGCTGTTGGATGCAGAGTTCGAATTCGATAAACGCGCCAAAGTTGAATATCCGGAATATATCCAGGCTTTAAGTGAACAGGCACAACAGTTATTGGATCATACCGATAACCGTGCTGCGATGGGTATTCATCAATTTACCAATGAATTGAAGTCTAGCTATGAGGCACTGGTATCCAAGCCAGAACTGCTTAATATTGATTATGCCTATGAATTGTTCGGACAGGCACATCAAGAATTTATTCATCTGTTTGATACCCTGGCAGCGGGTCAGCGCGTTATTTTAACGGAAGATGTTCAGAAAATACTGAGTGACCTAGCGGCCTTTGTTCAGCAAGACCTTGAACAGTTTGAAGCTGAAGAACCGGGTGCTGAAATTCAAGCCAAAGCAGTCCCAGCTATTGCTTCAGGCAGTGTGGATCTGGCGCAAATTTCACAAAAAATACGTTCAGATCGTGCGCAAATGCATGCCGCTGATGCAAACAGTGATTTTGATGAAGATTTGCTGGAGATCTTCCTGGAAGAAGCAGAAGAATTGTTAGGCGGGATTGATCAGGACTTGAATACCTGGTCGAAAGATCCATCCGATACAGCGGCACTGAATAATTTAATGCGTTATTTGCATACCCTCAAAGGTGGTGCAAATATGATTCAGGCGACTCATATTGGTTTAATCTCGCATGAATTAGAAAGCATTTATGAGCGGGTGATTCGTCAGCAAATTGAAGTCAATCCACAACTCATTAGTATTATTCGTTTAGTACAAGATGATATTTCCGATCGTATTCAAGTCATTCGTGATGAGCAGATTGACTATGCTGGTACTGAATCGATTGAAATTTTAAGAAATATTCAAGCGATCGCTCAAGGTAGCGTGGTGGTAAGCGCTGCAGTTGCAGAAGTCGAAGCGATAGCTGTACCTGAAGTCGCGACTGAAATTGAAGAACTTGGAACTACAATTGAAATTGAAGCCGAAACTGAAGTCGAAGCTGAAACAGTTGCTGAGGAATTAGCAGAACCTGTGGCAATTTCAGCCGCAGAAGTCGAAACAGTTGCTGAAATTACCTTGATAAGTCCGGTTCATGTTGAAGATCCAGATGATAGTATCCGTTCAATTGCACAGGAAACATTCCTAGAAGAAGCAGAAGAGATTCTGGAGTCTACGGATGGCCTGTTGAAGCAATGGTTTGATCAGCGTAGTGACCGTAGCTTGCTGCTTCAATTACAACGTGCAGCCCACAGTTTGAAAGGTGGTGCGCGAATGGTTGAAAATGAACCGGTAGGGGCCATTGCCTACCAGTTGGAAACCACATTCGAACGTTTTGCGGTGCATCAGTTCAACTCGAATGTTTATGACCTGTTATTGCAAACAACCTTTGCATGGTTAAAACAGGCGATCTTCGAGCAAGATTACAGTAATTACGACAGTATTAAGTTAAGCTTAGAGTCAATTGAATTTGTTGATGTAACGGCGAAATTGCCAAATCGTGCCACTCAGCCCGATACGCTTACAACGGTTAAAGCCTTTGAATTCGTTCAGGGTGATGGTACGGAACCACCGGCAATGCTGGGTGAATGGGGTACAAGTACTCAACAGGAAAACAGCAATGAAATGATCCGTATTTCTGCCGATCTGGTGGAAAAAATGATCGATTTGTCTGGTGAAAATGCGATTAACCGTTCGCGTATTGAAATGGACTTGGGCCAGTTTGGTAATACCCTGAACGAAATGGAATTGGCGATCAAGCGTCTGGCTGACCAGTTACGTCGAATGGAAGGTGAGCTAGAATCGCAAATTATTGCCAAACATGGTGACACTTCACGTTATGCTGACTTTGACCCATTGGAGATGGATCAATATTCATCATTGAACCAGTTGTCAAAATCACTGGCGGAATCTGCATCTGACTTGGTGGACTTTAAAACGACCTTGTCTGAAAAGATTCGCGATACCGAAGGCTTATTGTTACAACAATCACGTATTCAAGCCGAGATTCAGGAAAGCTTGATGCGTACACGTCTGGTACCATTTGACCGTTTATTGCCACGTTTGCAACGTATCGTGCGTCAAACCTCATCGACGTTGAACCGTCCAGCGGAGTTAATTGTTCAAAACACTGAAGGTGAATTGGATCGTAACATTCTTGAACGTCTGGTGACTCCGTTTGAGCACATGCTACGTAACGCGATTGACCATGGTCTGGAAGACACTCATGTACGACATGAACTACAGAAGCCTGAAGTTGGGAAAATTGTCCTCAATATTAGCCGTCAGGGTACTGACGTACTGGTGTCGTTCAGTGATGATGGTAAAGGGATTGATGAAGCAAAAATTAAAGAAAAAGCGCTCAGCTTGGGTTTAATTAAAGCCGATCAATCCATTGATAAGCAGGAAATCCTGCAATTAATTTTCCATCCTGGATTTACTACTGCCAAAGAAGTGACCCAAATTTCTGGACGTGGTGTTGGTCTGGACGTGGTGCAAAGCGAAATTAAGGCGCTGGGTGGGCATATTTCCATCGAGTCTGAATTGGGTAAAGGTACTACATTTACCATTCGGGTACCGACCACAGTAGCGGTAAGCGATGCCTTGATGGTGAAATCTGGTGATCAGCAGTTTGCGATTTCACTGGCACAAATCGACCGTATTGTACGTATTGCACCATCTGCGCTGGAGCAGTATTTCAACAGTAAAGATGACTTCTTTAAAATTGATAATACCAGCTATAAACTGCGTTACTTATCTGAATTCGTATCCAATCAGCCTTTACCGCGTTTAAGTAGTATTGCGCATTCTTTACCGGTGCTACTCATTAAGGGTAATAATGGGCAAACCATTGCCTTATTGGTAGATCAGCTGATTGGTTCACGTGCACAAATTGTGGTGAAACCGATCGGTCAGCAATTCTCAAGTGTGGGTGTCATTGCCGGAGCAACCATTTTAGGTGATGGTCAAGTCTGCCTGATTTTGGATGGCCAGAATATTGCCCGCCAAATTCAGAGTACCCAACGTCTTAAACATCTGTCTGATCAGCGTGAGCATTCTCGTTACAGCAATGCGCGCCGCCTGATTATGATTGTGGATGACTCGGTGACTGTACGTAAGGTGACCTCACGTTTACTTGAGCGTCAAGGCTTTGATGTGGTAACAGCCAAAGATGGTGTAGATGCCATGGAGCAGCTGGAAAATGTCAAACCAGACTTGATGTTGCTGGATATTGAAATGCCACGTATGGACGGATTTGAAGTCACTAACCTAGTTCGTCACCATGACGTGCATCAAAACTTGCCTATTATCATGATTACTTCAAGAACAGGCGAGAAGCACCGTGAACGTGCATTCAGCCTTGGGGTAACGCACTATATGGGTAAACCGTTCCAGGAAGCGGAATTACTGGAAAATGTGGAAAGTTTGTTAGACGAGACCAGTCAGGGGTAATTAAATGAGCCAAAATAGTGTTTCAAACTCTGCTGTTGATCAAATTTCACAACAAGAGTTATATCACCTTATTACGGTATCTACCGGATTTATCGATACGTATATTATTGGGTGTCATGGCAAGGAAGCGATGATTCTTCCACAAAATATTGTCTTGTCGGCACTGGATAGTGCCACACAAGTACCTTTTGTAGAATGGCATGAACTGAAATTACCGGTATATGCGGTGAATGATCCAGAGCGGAAAACTGGCGTGGCATTGGTGATTGAAGGGGATGATGTCAGTCAGCGTTTTGCCCTGATGTGTAATGAGATGCCAAAAACTATTCGTCTGCGTATTTCTGAAGTGGTGGATGATGAGCGCACCGTAACAGACCTGGATGTATTTCAGTATGTGCGTATGGGCGATCAGGTATTTCATGTGCCAAATCTGGCTCACATCCAGTCTTCTTTGGGGTTATAAAACCTAGCGCTTAATCTAATAATGGACAATAAAAAAGGAACCTTAAGGTTCCTTTTTTATTTATGGATTTATTAGTTTTTAGTTAGCCAATAAGCCTTCCAAAATTTGCTCATAAATTTCAGCAAGCGGTTCTAAATCAGCGACATTTACATGTTCGTCAATTTGATGAATGCTGGCATTTAATACCCCGAGTTCGAGCACTTGTGCACCAGTAGGTGCAATAAAGCGACCATCAGAAGTGCCACCACTGGTAGACAACTCAGTTTCAACACCTGTTACATTACGAATGGCATTTTTTGCTGCATTGACCAGTTCACCCACTGGAGTCAGGAATGGCAAACCAGATAAGGTCCATTCAATATCGTAATTCACTTGATGTCGATCCAGAATTTCCAGAGTACGTTCTTTTAGCTGTTCGGCAGTGACTTCAGTTGAATAACGGAAGTTAAATAAAAGATTCATGGTTCCTGGAACCACGTTGGTTGCACCGGTACCTGCAGAAATATTGGAAATCTGGAAAGATGTAGCCGGGAAATATTCATTACCATTGTCCCACACCGTATCACACAGTTCAGCTAAGGCTTTAGATGCAGTATGAATCGGGTTAATGGCAAGGTGAGGATATGCTACATGGCCTTGTTTACCTTTTACGGTCAATTTGGCATTCAATGAACCACGACGACCATTTTTAACGATATCACCCAATTGATGCGTACTAGAAGGTTCACCGACCAGACACCAGGTCATTTTTTCATTACGTGCTTCTAAAGCTTCTACTACTTTAACCGTTCCGTTAATTGACGGACCTTCTTCATCCGAAGTAATAAGGAAGGCAATAGAACCTTTATGATTCGGATATTTGGCAACAAAACGTTCAGAAGCTACCACCATGGCTGCCAGTGCGGTTTTCATGTCGGCACTACCGCGGCCATAAAGTTTGCCATCGCGGATTTCCGGTACAAAAGGATCTGAATTCCAGTCATCTAAACTGCCGGTGGGTACGACATCGGTATGGCCTGCAAAACAAAGCACCGGTGCTTCAGTTCCTTTACGCGCCCACAAATTATCGACATCTTCAAAACGCATCGGTTCAATATTGAAGCCTATTTTTGCTAAACGTTCCGCCATTATGGTTTGGCAGCTATGATCGATCGGTGTTACAGAAGGCTGACGTAACAGTTGCAAGCTTAAATCAAGGGTGGAGGAAGATGTCATGCGATTTTCATAAGTCGATAAATTTGTCGGTACTATAATAGGCGAATATGCCCTTGAAAGTGAATGACTGCCATAAAATTGCCATAAAAAAACCCTATCTTGGATAGGGTTCTGTGTGTGCTGAAGACAAACTAGTTTTTGCGGATTTCCTCAGAAGTTTTTTCTGCAGTATTGGTCACGGCATCTCCGGCTTTAGATACATCTTTACCCATACCTTTAAAGGTATTACAGCCAGTTAAAGCGAATGCAATAATGAGGGAAGCGGCAAGAATTTTTTTCATCATCATCTCCAAGTAATTCATTATTTTGATGTCAATTCAGGTTAATTAATGCCCAGCGTAAACAATATGGTTTTTTGATGGTAGAAAAGTAAGCATTTGTTATAAAAATAGACAATTCTCATAAAGTTAGCCCTTTACCTTTTGAGAAAGGAGGGGAGAATTTCGGTACATATAGAAATTATTTTGATCTTTTTGCAGATATAACCCATTGCTCCACCAGTGTGCCGTATCGCTACTGATATGCTGTTGCGGACAAATCCATTCTTGTCGTTGTAATCGATAAAAATCAGAAGTTTGCGGTGGAATATGGCTTCCCCAGTAACCTAAGCGGCGTTGCAGATTAACCCAGTTAGGGATAGCGCTTACCGTGCTTTCAATAGGGAGGTAGAGCTGTCCTTTAAGTACCGCAAAACGCTGTTCAATATTATGCTCCAGTGCATCCTCAAATTGAAACTGCTGCTGGCTAAAGTGACTTAACTTGCGCAATAAGGTATCGCTACGGTTTAAGCCATACCAATAAGGCAAAGAAAAATCACGTTCCGCCAAATAGTATTTTAAAGCCACTTCCCAGTGTTCAATGGCCTTGCTTTCAGTATTGAATAACAGGAAGTCGAGTTCACCCAAGGTGCGTGGCCCAGCTATTTTTTGAATGCTATGACCGAGTAATTGATAAGGGTGATAGTCTTGCTCGAGCAGCCAAAACCAGATAAACATTTCAAAACGTAATCCCAAACGGGTACTTTTCAGTTGTTGTAAAAAGCTTTCTAACTCTTGCGGATGCTGATCTAAATAAAGCAGTCTGGCACGATAATTTTCAAAATGGCTGTGCCATATAGCATTGTCGTGAAACTGAAAAGTGTGTTTTAACACCAGTTCGGCAGGAGTATCCGATAAAATATTTGGACTGCATATGCAAAAGGCCAATTGCCGAACCAGTAAATTTTTAAATTGCAGCCAAGGTTCCTCAAGATGAGACGCTTGATTTAAAACAAACATAGCCAACCCCTGGCGCTAGATTAAAAAGTGCAGAATGACAACGGATAATATGCAAAAACACTTTATACTACCGCAATTAGATGTATAGGGCAGTGCTATGAAAATGTTGTTTTGGCGAAGTTTGGTGATGATTTTTGTCATCCTGGGCTTTATCGGGGCACTTTTACCGGGTATGCCAACAACAGTATTTCTGATTTTAGCCGCCTGGTCAGCCTCTAAAGGCTGGCCACAAATGGATGCCTGGCTGCTGAATCATCCTAAATATGGCGCAACATTAAGAGCATGGCGCAAAAACGGCACCGTACCACGCAAGGCAAAATGGTTCGCCAGTATCATGATGCTAATCAGTGGAATCATCATGTTATTTACTACTGCTCCAGTGTTGGTGAAAATATTTACCGATTTGACCATGCTAAGCGTTGCCATCTGGCTATGGCTACGACCTGAACCTGCAGCTGAACCGATTAAAGACGTTGAGTAATTTTGTTATGACATATTCTTTAGAGCAGGCAGATGTCTGGATTGATTTGGCTGAGCAAATTTTAACCTTGCCTAAGCATCACAAGTCTTATGTCATCTCTAGCGGCAAGAACGGGATCGGTGAGCAGGAAAATTCCGGCAAGACGCCTAGGGGCTGGCATAAAGTGGCACTCAAGTTCGGATATGCAGCGCCTAAAAATGCAGTGTTTAAAGCGCGACAAGAAACTGGTGAAGTATACGATGCTGCATTGGCTGCACAATGCCCTGAACGCGACTGGATTCTATCGCGCATTCTCTGGTTAAGCGGCCTGGAAGAAAATTTTAATCAGGGTGAGGGCTGTGACACCTTTAAGCGCTATATCTATATTCATGGCACCCCCGATACGGAACCCATGGGGATTCCAATGTCTCATGGCTGTATCCGGATGCGCAATGAAGATGTGATTGAATTATTTGAACTGATCGCTGAGGATGCTGTGGTGTTTATTTCAGAACACCGTTTGAATTCGACGGACTGTAAAATAGGCACTCACTGATAAATAAAGAGGCAAAGCAGTTAAAAGCTGAAAATCCAGGTTTATCGGATTGATTAAAAAATAGCAGTATTTGCCAACAGTTCAAAAACCATGAAAATTTTGCCTTAAAATCATGCCGTGATTTTTCGGGTTTTTACAGGAAATAGTAAATAAGTTATCGAATTTGTTTGTTTTTATAGCGAATAACCTATTTTTTAATCACTCAAACGTAAAAAACCAAAAACAGGCAGAAAAGCGTTTGACAGGCTGCATAGATTCTCTATAATGCACCACACAAACGATGAAGTCGTAAAGGGCGCTTAGCTCAGTTGGTAGAGCGTCTGCCTTACAAGCAGAATGTCGGCGGTTCGATCCCGTCAGCGCCCACCAATCCTTTACGTTAAATGTTTTAAGTGCAGCGGTAGTTCAGTTGGTTAGAATATCGGCCTGTCACGCCGAGGGTCGCGGGTTCGAGTCCCGTCCGCTGCGCCACTTAATTCAGATAACAAGTTGTTTGTACCACAATAGAGACATTGTGTAGATGCAGCGGTAGTTCAGTTGGTTAGAATATCGGCCTGTCACGCCGAGGGTCGCGGGTTCGAGTCCCGTCCGCTGCGCCATTTACATGATAGACCTTTTGAGGGCGCTTAGCTCAGTTGGTAGAGCGTCTGCCTTACAAGCAGAATGTCGGCGGTTCGATCCCGTCAGCGCCCACCAGATTTTTTATGATGCAGCGGTAGTTCAGTTGGTTAGAATATCGGCCTGTCACGCCGAGGGTCGCGGGTTCGAGTCCCGTCCGCTGCGCCATCCCTAAAATCGAAAATGTAAGACCCTTTGAGGGCGCTTAGCTCAGTTGGTAGAGCGTCTGCCTTACAAGCAGAATGTCGGCGGTTCGATCCCGTCAGCGCCCACCATATCTTCGGATATGAAACTTATTTATAAGTTTGCCGTGCAGCGGTAGTTCAGTTGGTTAGAATATCGGCCTGTCACGCCGAGGGTCGCGGGTTCGAGTCCCGTCCGCTGCGCCATTTTCTAGATTCCTTGTTCTAGATCATGGTTACATCCAGCAAGATTTCTTTCTTGCGTCATAAAAATAGTCATGCTATTTTTATTCCTCAAGGGCGCTTAGCTCAGTTGGTAGAGCGTCTGCCTTACAAGCAGAATGTCGGCGGTTCGATCCCGTCAGCGCCCACCATATATTCTCCTTGATAAAATTCTATTTTTTCCATAAAATCTCTAGTTAATAATAATTTTAACTATTGAAAAACTATGAGAAATCCATATCAACGCAAAGCTGCTAAAACTCAAAATAATACCTATAACGCGCAAGAGATCTATAAACAATTTGTTGAAATGATTGTAGGCCAAGGTTATGTCCATGCCTTATATGATGACGGCTGGGCATTATGTGCGACTCCTACCGGTCAGCGTGCATTTGCCATTTGGCAAAGCAAAGGCCTGGCAAAATTGTTGGTAAAAGACAATTGGGCAAATTATCAGATTCAGGAAATTTCATTAAAAGATTTTGTCGAAAAAGTGATTCCTTTTTTACGCCAGGAAAACACCATCGTGTCGATGGATTTAACCCCGGAAGGGCAAAATGTGCTGGTTGCACCGGAAAAATTATTATTGGATATTAAAAATTATCTGTATCGGATTTACGTACAAAAACCTGAATTATTTAAAGATGCAAAACTACCTTTACCACGTAACATTCGTTTGAACTGATTTTAGTATTCCTGTAACAGCCAACCACTAATGAAGGCAAAGTATTCGCGCAACCAGGAGTTGTAGCGAATATAAAGCGGTGTTGGAGCGCTGAGCGTGACTATCTGCTGATAGCCTTGATGTTTGGCAATGGCTTTGGCGCGTAAAATATGAAAGTCACTGGTGGCAATCACAATAGGCTGGTTCAGATGAATATGCCGCTGTGCCAGCAAAGGCTGTACATTGCGCAGGTTTTCTTCAGTACTGGTACTTTTTGCTTCTAATAGAATACGTGACTGATCAATATGATGCTGTTGTTGCAGATATTCAGACATTACTGCTGCTTCAGAAATCTGTTCTTGAAACCCTTTACCTCCGGTCACGACCAGCAGTGTTTCGGGGTACTGTTTGGCATAGGCGGCACCGATATCTAAACGCTGTTTTAAAGTGGGGGAGGGTCGACCCTTTTCGATTCCACTGCCCAATATAATGACTGCAGCAGCGGGCTGCATGTTATTGGACTGCTGACTGCTATAGTGCAGATAACTGAAAAACATCACTAATGTGATTATCCAGAGAACAAATCCCGCCCATGCACAGCGCCATAAAGTCTGTCTTAATGGGGTGAGCTGAATAAAGTTTTGAATCCGGTTAAAAAACAGGGCATAGAGCATCAGTGCTATACCGATAATCAGCGGAAGAATAATGCCTAAGTGAATCTTGTCCAGAGCAAGTAACCATAAGCCATCCAGTGCCAGCAAGCTGCCTATTATTAAGCTGAGACTGCGTTTAAAATTGCTGGACATAGCATGGACTCGAGATGAAGATTGTGCTTAGTTTAAACAGATTATAGAGTTTGAGAATAAAAAACCGAGCATTAAGGCCCGGTTTTTTTATTTGATTTAATGATTTAGATTGAATGATGAATTAGTAAACATCACGACGATAACGGCCTTGTTGACGTAGCTGGTCAACTTTAGTTTCACCCAGAATGTCGATTAAGGCCTGATCTACATCGCTAGCCATACCATTGATGCTACCGCATACGTAAATCACTGCGCCATTCTCCACCCAGGCTTTTAGTTCTTGCGCCTGTTTGCGTAATTTATGATGCACATAGACTTTTTCTGCTTGATCCCGTGAGAAAGCTAAATCGAGGTGTTGTAGCATAGCGGTGCTTTGCCAGGCTTCAATCGTGCTCTGATAGAAGAAGTCATGTTCACGCTTGCGTTCACCAAAGATTAGCCAGTTCTGAGTGTAGTTCTGACGGGTACGTGCATGTAACAGGCTCATTAATCCGGCAAGGCCTGTACCGTTACCAATGCAAATAATAGGGCGATTGTCATCAATCAGATGGAAAGATTCATTGTTACGGATGCGCAGTGCAATTTCACTATTCAGTGCTGCATGCTGTGTCAGCCAGCCTGAACCTAAGCCCAGTTGACCTTGGGCATCGGACTGTTGGCGCACCACTAAACGCAGAACTTGTTGTGAAGGAATACTGGCAATGGAATATTCACGTGAAGGCAGTGTAGGAAGTTGCTCCAGTAAATGATCCATATTGGCAAAAGGTTCAACTTCAACAGTCAAATCTTTGTTCCATAAAGCTTCTTCAATATTGATCTTTAACGAATCTACAGAGGTATTCGGCTGAATTTGATGCTGCTGCATAAACTGGGCAATACGTTCAGTACTGTTTCCGGGCTGAATCTCGGCGATATCACCGGCTTGCCAGCTCACTTCATGATCCGGCTTTAATTCGATATTAAAGGCGGGAGCACCTAAACTGTTTGGATTAAGCAGATCGCGTTTTGTGAGTGTCCAAGTATCGAAAGTTTTTTCGATATTCATGGCTTGTAATTCAAGTTGGGTCACTTTGGTTAGAGCGCTATTCCATGTCTGAATCTGCTCTTGATTGGCATTATCCACTTCAATGATATTAAACAGCTGCTGCGCACCATTCTGTTTTAACCAGTTATCAACTGCGTGGCCAAAATGACAGAAAGTGTCGGCATATTCTCGAGCACCCAAGGCCAATACTGCATAGTGCAGATGGCTTAAATCAGCTTTTTTGCGCAGTATTTTTTTGGCAAAACCCGAGGCTAAATCGGGTGCTTCACCGGTACCGTAAGTACTGGCTACAAATAAAACCTGTTCGGTATTTTTTAAATCATCCAGACTTAAATGCTGTACAGATTTCACGCTAGCAGGCTGGTGAGCCTGTTGCAGGCTGGTTGCTGTACGCCATGCCAGCTGTTCTGCTGTACCAGTTTGTGACGCATAGACAATCAGCCAAGGTTTTGCATTGCCATCAATACTAACTGCGGTTAAGCCGTGACGTGCAGCTTGGGTCAGTTTCTTCTGTTTGCGACGTTTCAGATAGAGCATCCAGCCTGTGACAAAGAACAATGGCATAGCCAGAGCAGCGAGCATTGCCATGAACTGGTATACCGGACCAAAGAAACTGCCACGGTGCACCGGCAGCATGCTGCTCATTATTTTTTCATTTAACTTTTTATCTTCATAAATTTCCATCTCTTTAATGGTAGATGCTTGATAATCAAATATGGCTTTGTTTCGTGCACGTTCATGCTGGGGAATGGCATCGACAAAGCTAATTTCAAGTTCACCATTGGACTTTTTCGGAATATTTAATGTGATGCTTGAATAATCACGACCGACTTGTGCATTAAAGCCGTTCCAGCTTTGGCTGAGTGCCAGATTGATCTGTTCCGGGCTTAAACCTTTTTTCTCCTGTTTTTCACCGCGCGGATGTTCAGCAGCTTTTTCAGGGTTACCTGTAGCTGCATTAGGCATTGTCTGGTCTGAACCTTCGCGGTTGCCGCGTGCTTCCCCGCCACGTAGCGTTTCTGCTTCACCCTTACTTTGCGGTTGTTCAACACCCATCACAGTGTACAAGCCACTACGCCACCAGCCATAAGACCAGGTTAGGCCTGTACACGCGATAATCAGGAAGAAAATCACCACCCAGGTACCCACAACCGCATGTAAGTCCCAAAGGAAATTACGACCTTTCAGTTGTGGCTTAAGCATGAACCACTGTTTAACAGAATGCTTTTTCGGCCAGCGCAGATATAGACCACTGAGTACAAAAAAGATCAGCATGAGGGTACAGGCCCCAGTGATCTGCTTGCCGACGGGTCCAATGGTTAAATTTCGATGCAACTGCTCGATAAACTTGAAAAATTCTCGTCCTTTAATCTCAGGTAACACTTCGGCTGTGTAAGGATTAATCATCATGGTATAGCCTTTACGTGCACCTTCTTTGACAATATTAATGCTTGAAGATGCGGTCGGGTCTTTGGCTACAGTGATGCTGTTAATTTTCATCTCTGGATCAGTCACCTGAAAATGCTGATACAGTTCGGAAGGGGTTAATTTGGCACGATTTTCAGCCTGTACCGTATAACTCTGTGGATTCAGCCATTTTTGAATAGGTTGTTCATAGGAATAAATGGCACCGGTAACGCCCATAATCGAGAGAATTAACCCGGCGGTAATCCCGAGGAACCAGTGGATCTGAAAAAAGGTTTTTTTTAACATAGCCGAAAAAACAGGGTGATAAACAGAATTAAACTGAATTATAACTGAACTTTTCCAAAATGATATCGATTTTGTAGGTAATATTTATTCTCATTATCATTTAGTTTTATCTAAATTAAAAAACCTCCAATCTGGAGGTTTTTATTTAACTGTATAGCTTGGTCTAGCGTTTAAATCTGTTTTGCTTCGCCCACTGTTTCAGTCAGGTGCTTGCGGATGGTATTGAAAGAAAAGTTCTTTGAATCCATACGTTTTGGCAGAATATAAGCACCTTGCTGACCTTTGACCTTGAAGTTAATCAGCATAAAGTCAGGCGTATTATACCATTCATACACATCTTTCCAGCCAATCGCACCTACACCTTCTTGTGCGCCCATTTGTTGACGCATGATCAGACCGTGTGGTTGTACGCCTAAACGAATGCCTTTAATTTCCTGAACCGGAAATTCGTTCATTTTGCGTTTTACATACCATTCCAAGCCGAATTTACGGATGAGCAGATAGACTACAACACAGACTAAAGCCACCCAGCAAAAAATAGTAGAATAATTTTTCAGCAAGATGATGCCGGCAATGGAAAGAATGGCAACAGCAGCCATGATCAACCATGCTTTGGTACCAATTTTATTGGTGCTACGCCAGATAGCAAGTTGAGCTTGACGTTGCTCAGCCTCGGAAATTTCATAGTTCACAGGCTGTAGGGTATAAGCGTATAAATTTTTCGCGGTCATAATGAATTAACAAATTTAGAACTGTAAAAAGTTTAGCATTATTTATACCAATTCAGTGAGTATATTGTTCCAAAATCATCCTATTTATAATGAGCCTAATTCGGTGGCCTTTTCATCACGGTCATGGCTTAAACTTTGCTTTAAACGACTGAGTTGACTCAGAATGCTGAGCATCAACGATAATTGCTGCAAAACGATCAGCGATTTATGATCATCTTCATTATTTTGGCTTAAGCGCTGACGAATGGTATTCAGCATATTCTGTGCGCTGAGGTCAGGGACTTCATCGTTTAATAGCGCACCGCGAATATCATCTAAAGCTTTGTCTAATAGTTGCAAAACTTCCTGATCTTCAATCTTCTCGCGATGTGCGCCCAGTGCGGCAATATAACTGAGCAGGGTATGATTCAGACACAGGAATTCAAAAGCCAAGCTTTTTTGTACCGGATCAAAATCCGGTTCTGTGGCTAAGGTTGAAATGAGTGAGGCAACATCTGCATCGTTATTATGGGCAGCACGACGCACTACACGATATTTCAAGCCGTTATTGCGTCCGCTTTTGTACTGTTCAATGACTTCGGCTAAATATTCACATTGAGTGGTGAGTGAACGTCGGATCGTGCGGGGCAAACGACGGAATTTCCAGTCCGGGAAAATAAAGCTCACCCCAAACCAGGCCAAGGCACAGCCAATCAGGGTATCAATCATGCGGGGTAGGGCTGCGGCAAAACCTATTCCATCGAGGTTAAAATTAATTAACGCCAAAATAGTGATAAAGGCAGTGGCTTGGGCATATTGTTTACTGCGTAATTCAAAGAACAGTACCCCACTTAAAATCAGCAGTAATAATTGTCCTTCGATTGATGGAATAAAATACAAAATGGCATAACCCAGAATAATACCGACCAAGGTACCAACGATACGCAGACGTAAACGGCGTTTGGTGGCGTTAAAGTTAGGCTGGCTGACAAAGAGAGCAGTCAGTAAAATCCAGTAGCCATATTGAATCTGGGTAATCTGGACAAAAATATAACCAATAAACAGGACAATAGAGACACGAATTGCGTGTCTAAACAGCACCGACTCTGGCGTTAAATGCTGCTTGATCCGGATGACAATATCATCCCAGCCTTTTAAATCATCATCTTTCAGCTGGTTTTCAATATGTTTGCTTTTATCGAACTTGATATGCCGTTCAGTTTCTACATTACGCAGTTGGGCATCAATTGACTTTAAATTTTGATACAGCGAAAACAGTGCATTGACCCAGACCTGATCATATTGCTGCTCGGCACGAAGTTTTTCCAAAGACAG
Source organism: Acinetobacter sp. SM34 (assembly GCF_022012365.1). Classification (NCBI taxonomy): domain Bacteria; kingdom Pseudomonadati; phylum Pseudomonadota; class Gammaproteobacteria; order Moraxellales; family Moraxellaceae; genus Acinetobacter; species Acinetobacter sp. SM34. The sequence goes on from NZ_JAKLTP010000001.1 coordinate 97,684, forward strand.
CTTTAAATTGGCAAAAGCATGTTTAAAGCGTTTGTTATGCTGATAGGTTTCACGCTGCAAAATGCTCTGGCTTAAATCTTTGCAGGCCTTGGCCTGAATAGAGAGAATCCGTTGAAAGCGAAACAAAATATCACTATGTTCAAAAATCTTGACCAGCTTTTGATAATCAATATGCGCTGAATCGGCACGTTCATGAATATCCTGTGCCACAAAATAATATTGCAGGCTGCGACGGGTATCTTTTTGCCCCCGGTCACCTTTTAAACGGGTCAGTAACGCAGTTTTCATCTCATTGAAAATGCCGACCAGCTTGCCATTTTCCAAAGACAGCTCAATCATGCTTTGTTGATAACTGTCTGGAGTCATGTCGACATCAAACAGGTTGGATTTGGCAAACAGAAAATCACCGAGTGATGAGTAGCACTGAGATAATTTGTCCTGAACCTGGCGAACTGGAAATAACAGAAAACTGATGGTGGAAAGCAGGCCATACCACATTGCACCAATCACCAGGAGTCCAGCTTGAGTATACCAATGATCAAACAGTCCAACACCGAGCATTGAATAGACGGAAATGACCAGACAGCCATAAGAAATGGTGGCGTAGCGACGACCGAGTGAACCCAGTAAAATCCAGCCGATGCATGACACGATTAGCCCAATGGCAAATAAAATGGGATGAGGAAATAAAAAATAAATCGAGACAGCGGTAATAAAGAAGCCGATATAGGTATAAATCAGGTTCATGATCCGCACCGAAAAGCGGTCATCGATATCACTTAAACCGGCAGCGACTACACCTAGGGTCAGGGGGATGGTGATAAGTTGCTGTCCCATAAAATAAGGCACAAAGGCAGTACCCGCGAATGCAATAATCATGCGCAGGTTATACATAAATGTCGTGTTATAAGTCGCTTGTTTAAGACGCGTCAGCCAAGATTTCAAGTTATGTCCTAATCCACAAATGATTTATGCAGCATGCAGTGAAATTATGTGATTTTTCACTCTCATGACTGGGAAATAATACTATGTACAGTGTAAGCTTGTCTGCAAAGCCTATATTTAAAAATTAAATATCAATATGTCTGCACAACAATCAACACAAGCATATTCCACGGCCTGGATTATGCTGCTGGCCTTGCTGACCTCTTTGGGTCCGCTTTCTATTGATATGTACTTGCCGGCCTTGCCACAAATGGCACAGGATTTTGAGGTAAGTACGCAAATGGTAGCCAATACTTTACCTGCTTATTTTCTGGGACTGGCTTTAGGGCAGCTGATTTATGGCCCGCTGAGTGACCGAATTGGACGTAAAGCACCGTTGTATCTGGGTTTAACGCTGTATGTGCTGGCCAGCCTGTTGTGTGTTTTTGTCAGCAATGAGTGGAGCCTGATTGCAGCGCGTATTGTACAGGCGGTTGGTGGCTGTGTGGGTGTGGTCATTGCCCGGGCTGCCATTCGTGACCGTCTGGATATGCAAGCTTCAGCGCAGGCCTTTGCCAGCATGATGATTGTGATGGGGATTGCGCCTATTATTGCGCCGAGCTTGGGTGCGATGATATTAAAGTTCTTTTCCTGGCAGGCGGTGTTTGTCATTTTGGCTGTGGTGGGGCTGGTCTGTTTGCTGTGTGTACACTTTTTCTTTAAGGAAAGTTTGCCGCATGAACGCCGTTTAAAGTTAAATATTGGCCAGGTCTTGCGCTTATATATCACTATTTTTAGAGACCAGAGTTTCAGATGGCCGATGTTGGCAGGATGTTTTTCAGGTGGGGTTTTATTCTGCTATATCAGTTCATCAGCTGCCGTGCTGATGGATGATTATGGCTTAACCCAGCAGCAATTTGGCTATGCCTTTGGGCTGAATGCCTTTGGTATTATGCTGCTGTCCACTTTAAACAAACGGTTGGCGCAGCATTTTTCTGTAATGCATCGGTTGAAAATGGGCGGTATATTGCAGCTGATCGGTGCCACTATTTTATTGGTCTCGGGGTTAATGGCGACTAGTCCATTATGGCTAGTCTTTATAGGCATGTTTTTGGCGGTTTCAGGTATTGGTTTTACCGGCCCCAATGCGATGGCCCTGGCCATGTCGGAGCAGGGCGCACGCGCGGGAACCGCCAGTGCAATTATGGGAAGCATGCAGTTTGCTTGTGGCTTGCTCGGTGGAATCCTGTTAAATTTCCTGATCTGGAGCTCGCTGCTGAATATGAGCATTGTCATGTTGATCTTTGTTGCGATTACCCTGCTTACGATTATGAAACTCAGTTTAAATCAGGCACAGTATGAATCTTCATAAAGATGAATGAACTAAAAAGAGACCTATAAGGCACTGCTGTCCCATAGTTGAAGTCCATGTGTCAGATTCGCGAGTGTGGCAGGGATGCCCCACACATTCCCCATTCCTTGCGCTGCGTTTTAAAGCAGTGCTTAAAACTGGCTCAGGTCGTGTATGGGGAATAAAGACTTTTCTTGCGAACTCAAAATATATTTTGAGTTCTCATTTTGGTCTGTCAACAGTAGGGTTTAGCCTACACAAAGCCATTTAAACCTCTAAAGAAAAGACAAGGCTGTGAAAAATATAAATATCAAATACCTAAAGATAAAAAATCATTATGCTGATTCAATACTAAAATAAAATTCAAATTATGGGACAGCATTGACCATGATTGTCTCTTTTTCTTTAAAACGGTTTATTGATCCATAAAAACCGTGAATTCATCAACCGCAATACGCGGTGTAATAAAAGTATTCACAATATCATCAGGATCGGCATAATCGAGTGCAAGGGTACAAACCAGTTCTTCATTTTCAGGAGCATTCAGCACATCCAGTACGATGGAATGAAAATGGTTGCATGCTGCTTGTGGACAGGTATCCAGATCACGCGCCTTGGCAGTGATCATCACATTTTGAATCATCATGGCAATGTTTTTTGATACTGCTGACCCAGTTCGGGTTGTTGTATAAGTTCAGTTTGGGCTTTGCAAACCACGCCGCAGCGTTTCATCATATTTCTTGCCCATAATCACATAGCCTTTCCAAGGCTGAGTATTGCTTCCTGAAGGTGCCCGGCTCACTACAGTCAAAATATCCCTCATGATTTGCATATCAACCGCTTTATTTAAAAAACACCTAATGAATGAAGAGAGCTAATGGCATGATCAACGTGCTGAACCTGTTACAAGTGCATAAAAAATCCTTTTGAAATGAGTCTTTAAGCAGGATTTTACTTTATACATTAGTCGAATGGGGATGGGATAAAACTTATATGATTTTTATATAAGTAATTGAATATAGTATTAATTTTAAAATTGTCATTTATAAATAAGATTGTTTTTTAATCGTCGTTCGAGAAAACTGATTTTAATAAAGCATAAAAATTGCTAGATTTGCCATGACGTGTAAGTTTTTACATGTTGCAATTTTATAATATTTTAAATTTTTTACTGCCTCATAAGCTGAAAATGCAATGATTTTTTAAGCTTGTTAATTTTTTGAAGGGTTTTTTTTCATAGATTTATTGGGTTTTGAAAAATCAAAGAATGCATGGATGCGAATATTTAACAAATCGGAGATTTTAAGAATGAGTCAATTACGTAACGGTAAATTTATCGCTAAAGGTTTAGCATTAGCAGTTACAGCGGTAATGGCAAGCACTACATATGCAGGCACAGCTGAACAAAAACAGATTCAGGACTTACGTAAAGAAGTAGAAGCATTAAAATCTTTAATCCAACAACAACAGCAAGTTCAACAACAGCAACAAACTCAAATTGAGCAAGTCAAAGCACAGCCAGTACAACTTGCTGCAGCGGCAAAACCTGAAGCACCTGCAACAGGCTTTAAAACCAAAGCCGGTGCAAATGTAAACCTATACGGTTTTGTCCGTGGCGATGCCAACTATATTATTGAAGGCGCAGATGATGACTTTAACTCTGCACATAAATCTGAGGGCAAAACTAAAGATAAACTTCGTGCCACTGCTAAAATCACACGTCTTGGTTTAGATTTTAATACGAACGTTGGTGATGCGAAAGTTGGTGGTAAAGTTGAAACTGACTTTGCCGGCTCTAATGAAGCTTTCCGTATTCGCCATGCTTATTTAACTTATAATGACTGGCTATTCGGTCAAACTACTTCGAACTTCTTGTCCAATCATGCTCCTGAAATGATTGATGCTACTACCAACATTGGTGGCGGTATAACGCGTATTCCTCAAGTTCGTTATAACTTCAAACTTGCACCACAAACTCAGTTGTTTGTTTCTGCAGAAAAAGGTAATAGCCTTGCAACTTTGGCAGGTACAGCGGCTGCTGACAAACTTGCCGGTACTGCAGCTGATGTGACATACCGCTTACCAACGCTTACTGCTAAGTTAACCCAAGGTTTTGCAGATGGTAAAGGTTCAGTATCTGCACGTGCTTTGGTTGAAAATTATAAATCAACAGCAGCTGATGATGACAAAACTGGTTGGGGTGTAGCTGCAGGTGTAAATTATCAAGTCACCAATCCATTAAAAGTGTCTGCTGATGTTTCGCATGTGGTGGGTAACAGTAACTATTTATATGGCAGCAATTCAGCTTATATTGTAGATGCGGCAAATAACAGTATTGAGCAGAATGAATTTAATGCAGTTCAAGTCGGTGCAACTTATAAGATTTTACCTAACTTGCGTTCAACACTGGCTTATGGCGCACAGTTTGCTGATGATGGTACTGACTATGCCCGACTCAATACGACAGCGAATGAAAAAGTGCAACAGGCATGGATCAACGTTATTTATTCACCAGTTGCACCAATTGATCTAGGTGTGGAATATATTAACGGTAAGCGCGACACATTTGCTGGCGAATCATATAAAGATAACCGTGTAGGTTTAATGGCTAAATATAATTTCTAATTCAAAACTGGAAATTTAAAAAAGAGGCGATTGATTCGCCTCTTTTTTATTTGAAAAATTATTTTTAATCTCCAATTAATGTTAAAGCAATCTAATCAATACCATGTAATAAGCGTTTTTTCGATAAACAAAAATTGGTCAAAAAATGAGATAATATAATTATGATAGGGCAAATGTATCAATGATGTTTTTAAAGGCTGATATTTTTGTAATGGGAACTTTACGAAATACTACAGTTTCACAAATAGATCATTCTTAAACTATACGCCTTTTTACGAACAGCTTTATTTATCTTTAGGTGGTTCATGAGCAACATCAAATTTAGTTTTATTGTTTTGGCAGTACTGGGTCTGGGTGGATGCCAAACGGTGTCTCAACCTAAGCTTACTGTTGGTTCAACTGGACTATCTGAACCACCAACTGTAGATGCTCAAGTCCGGGCAGACCGTATTAATTTTAAAAAACTCAAACAGCAGGAAAACCGTCCTATTGTGGCCTTGGTGCTGGGTAGTGGTGGTGCTCGGGGCTATGCCCATATTGGGGTGATTCAGGTGCTGGAGCAGCAAGGTATACACCCTGATTTGATTGTAGGAACCAGCGCAGGCAGTATTGTGGGTTCCATTTATGCCAGTGGTAAAACAGCAGAAGAACTCCGCGATATTGCTTTAAACATGAAAGCCAATGATGTTCGTGATGTAAAGCTAGATATGAAAGGCTTTTTTGACGGTCAAAAAGTTGAAAATTATGTCAATCAGCAAGTCAATAATACGCCATTGGAATCGCTAAAAATCCCCATGTACGTGGTCGCAACGGAATTAAAAGAAGGCAAAAAAGTCGTCTTTAACTATGGTAATACCGGACAGGCGGTACGCGCTTCGGTGTCTATTCCAAGCATGTTTATTCCAACCAAAATTGGGGCGGATGAATATGTAGATGGCGGTTTGGTGAGTCCTGTACCTGTAGGCGTGGCACGTGATTTGGGTGCGGATATTGTGATTGCCGTGGATATTCTGGCACAACCGATGCATACCGAAACCAGTAATGTTTGGGGAATGTTCAATCAAAATATTAATATTATGCAGAGTCGTTTAGCTGAAGAAGAGCTCAAGCATGCAGATATCGTGATTCAGCCGGATTTAAGGGAAAAAGGCCATATATTTGATGTAAAAGGCCGTGCAATGACCATGCAAGCCGGTGCAGATGCAGCGCAAAATCAATTAAATCCCATTACAGCCTTATTGAAACAGAAACATTATCCATTCGGTCATACCGTTCAGCAATTAAGCGCACAGGATTAGCCATTTAATAAACTTCAATGATGAAATCGAATAGAGCCCAGGCTTAGATTCATCATTGCGATGCTGTTATTTTTAGTTGATTTAAATTTTGGTTTTGATTAATAATTGATCAAAAATAATAGGGTGGTACTGTAAATAGAAACTAATTAATTGATATTTCTCAATAAAATAAACTAAGTGATGAAAGCTTTTATACTATACAATTTTTATATTAATATGTTTTTGTTCAATGATTTAAGTTTACCAGTGGATCAAAATTCACTAAACTGGTTTTATTGAAATGGTGATGAAAGCATATTTCTGTAAGGATGGTTAAATGAATAGCAGTAGTATGAAAATAGAAAAATTTTTAATCGGCCAAAAAGTCAAAATGGCAAGTATGGGACATCTGGTATTTACCGTCATTGCAGAAAATACCGATGGTACCTATAGTGTTGAAACCCAGCTAGACCAGCAGAATGTACTAAGTTACGGCAATATTTCTAAAGAAATGCTGCGTGAGATAACAGCTTAATCTAATTTTAATTAGGCAATTTATTTGCAGGATGAAACAGGTTAAAGCTTCGCACTTTCGCACCCATGTATTTAATATTTTGTTTTACCCAGTCTTGGTTGGGTGATGACCTAAACAAATGTTTTAAAAAACATAGCCATATTTTTTTGTAATCTAATTTTTAGAACAAATATTCTATTAAAATCAGTCTATAAGAAAAATGCTTATGCGTCAGTGAGTTGATAAATTTGATATATATTTTCTTGAATGATACCAAAATCACTATAAATAATAATGATGGTTTTATTGCCAATTTCCACATTTTATTACGCAGAAAAACGCTATAATCCTTGCTTATACTATTGTCTGTAAATGAGTCTAGAGAACGCGATGTCCCCATTAGATCAAATTGCTCCAGCATTAGATGACCAGTCTGAATTAACCATGACAGTCTTAATGACTCCTGATATGGCAAACTTTTCAGGAAATGTGCATGGCGGAACAATTCTAAAATTACTGGACCAAGTCGCATATGCATGTGCTAGCCGTTATTCAGGCAGTTATGTCGTGACCTTGTCGGTCGATAAAGTCAATTTCAAAGAACCGATTCATGTTGGTGAACTCGTGACTTTCCTTGCCAGTGTCAACCATGTGGGTCGTACTTCTATGGAAATCGGGATTCGCGTAGAAGCACAGAACATCCAAAAGCGTACCGTACGTCATACCAATAGCTGCTATTTCACCATGGTGGCCGTGGATGAAAATGGTAAACCGAAACAGATTCCTGCATTAAATCTGGACAATGACTGGAAACGTTGCCGTTTTGAGGCTGCTGAACATCGCAAAGTGGCACGATTGCAAGAAAGCCATCATCCTTCATGCAGTATTTATAAAAAAACCTCACAATGCTAATGGCCGAATAAGGCGAGTTTGAAACATTGATCTAGAAAAGACTGCTTTTAAGCGGTCTTTTTTGATTTTAACGGGAAGATTGGAGCTATACAGCAAGCAAAAATTATCCTAATATAAAACGATACGTATCGTTTCGTTTTGGTGGTTGATGACTGAACTAGAAAAAACTTCGCGTCGCAAGCAATGTATTTTGCAGGCAGTGACTGCCGCATTGGAAGATGAGGATTACAGTCATTTAACCGTCGAAGATATTGCTGCACGGGCAGGGGTAGGAAAGTCGACCATTTATCGCTGGTGGAAGCATAAATCTGATCTGGTTTTTGATGCCTTTAAAGAGCACACCGCTTCGGTCTTTGATCTGAACTTCGAGCAGAGCCTGGAAGTTAATCTGAACCAGCAGCTGTTAAAATTGTCACTCGCGCTAAATCATCCATTAGGGCGAGCTTTATTGGTGGTAATGGCCGAGCATCGTGAAGCAGCCGGTGAATTCTTCAGGCTGTATTTATTACCGCGTCGTGAGCAAACACGCAAGCTGATTCAACTTGCCATAGAGCGTAACGAAATTATTGCCGATTATCCCTTTGAACTGATGCTGGATACGCTGTATGGGCCGATTCATTATCAGATTATTTTCTTTAATTGCATGCCAGATGAAACTTACATACACAATCTTGTGAGTTTGGTGATGCAACCTGTTCTGGTTCAAAAGTAGCACTAGGCTACCGTTAAGTGGGTCATTATGTCTGCGACAAACACAGGGCGTCTATGGAATCGCTCTTTTATATTGTGTCTATGCAATAACCTGTTTTTATTTACCTATTATTATGCCTTACTGACTATTCTGCCGATTTATATCATGAAGGATTTAGGCGGAACAGTGAAAGAAGCCGGTTTGGCACTGACCTTGTTTCTGGTGTCTTCCATTGCAGTTCGGCCATTTTCCGGACTGATTGTAGAAAAATTAGGTAAAAAAATAGCCTTTCGCGGTTCAGAATTGCTATTTGTTCTTTTTGCTTTTAGCTATCTATTTGCCGACAGCATGTGGGCCTTATTGCTGATACGTTTTATTCATGGCATCTGGTTTAGCATATTAACCACGGTGACCGTACCCATAGCCAATGATTTTATTCCCGATCATCGCAAGGGCGAGGGCATGGGCTATTTTGTCATGTCGACCAATCTTGCCGTGGTATTTGGGCCTTTAATTGCCTTAACTGTACTGCAATTTACTGATTTTATAATGTTATTTGCACTGTTAACCGCAGTGATCAGTCTGGGTTTTATCTTCTGTTTAATGATTCCGGTTCAGGAAAACAAGATCACTCATCTCAATGCGCATACGGAAAAGCCAAGGCTGGGCTTTCATGACATTATTGAAACACGTACCTTACCGATCGGCTTTGTCGCATTGCTGACCGCATTTGCCTATTCCAGCATTATGAGTTTCATTGCTGCTTATAGTGAATCTAAAGATCTGCTTGCGTATACCAGCCTGTTTTTTATTGTCTTTGCCATTTCTATGATTGTGGTACGACCGTGGGTGGGCAAAATTTATGATCGCAAGGGTGCCAGTGCTGTCATTTATCCTTCCTTTATTTTCTTTGCTATAGGCCTGGTCGTGGTCAGTCTGATCTCCAATCAATGGCTGCTCTGGTTATCTGCTATATTTATTGGCATTGGCTATGGCTCACTCTTTCCATGTTTTCAAACCATTGCCATCCAGTCTGTCGCCAAACAGCGTATGGGACATGCCATTTCCACCTTCTTCACCCTGTTTGATTTGGGTATGGCAATCGGTTCAGTCATTTTAGGCTTGATGATTGCCTATTATGGTTATCAGCTGAGTTATTTATTTTGTGCTGTAATTACTGTGCTGACTTTATTTGTTTATAAATACACAGTTTCGGCATCACTCAAGCAACTTAAATAAAGAGGTACGGTACGTGGAATTACGTCATTTACGCTATTTTGTTGCAGTTGCACAAGAACTGAATTTTACCAAGGCGGCACAGCGCATGTGTACGGTGCAGCCTTCTTTAAGCCAGCAAATTAAAGACCTTGAACAAGAAGTCGGGGTGCAATTGCTGGTGCGATCGAACCGGAAGGTTGAACTGACAGAAGAAGGCAAAGCCTTTTTAAAAGAAGCCTTGTTAAGTCTGGAACATGCTGAAAAGGCGATTCAGGATGCGCGGAAAATTGCCAACTTGAGTAAAGACCAGTTGAATATTGGCTTTGTGCCTGTAGCGGAAATGAAAATTTTCCCTTATATCATGCCGAATATTCGAGCACATTTCCCTGACATTAAAATTAACTTTCATAGTCTGACTGACGCTCACCAGTTTAAAGCCCTAAAAAAAGGTGATATTGATATTGCCTTTACCCGCTATATCGATGAATCGAACGAACTGGAACACGTGCAAATTTTTAGTGAACCGCTGGCTTTAATTGTGCCTAAGGATTCACCGATTGCCGAGCAGCGTCATATTAGTATCAAGAGTTTTAATCATCAGGATTTTGTCATTAGTGATGAGGATGCCTCACCGCAGTTGCACAAAATTATTACCGATTTCTTTAAGCAATCTAAACTGGACGTCAACATTGTCCAGCATTCGACCAACATTCTGTTAAATGTCAATCTGGTTGGCATGGGGGTGGGTTGGAGCCTGGTACCGGCTTATGTGATCCCGCTATTGGGGGATAAAATTATCGTGAAAAACACCATTGAACCTTTACCGATGATTGATCTGTATGCCAGTTACCGTAAAGGGCAAAAAAATGAAGTGATTGAGCTGATTTTAAAAATCTTGAAAGAGCAGTTTTATATGGGTTTCTTTTAATAATAAATTTTTTACAGTGCACGATGCTTTTTTTAAGTGAGAAGCATCATTGCACATGGCCATGCTGTCCCATAACAATTATCCCTCGCTTAATTAAATTGATCTATACTCGAAATCTAAAACAAGAATATAGGCCGAACAACAATGATCAAGCTGTACAACAATGCACAATCACGTGGCATGACCCTGCTGCCTTTACTGAAAGAGCTGGGTATAGAAGACCAGATTGAACAGATTCAAGTGCCGTATGAACAGATGCATCAAGCTGAATATTTGAGCATTAATCCGATGGGGAAAGTACCGTGTCTGGTCGATCAGGGTGTTGTGGTGTCGGAGGTGGCAGCCGTATTTGCTTATCTGGCCGATAAATATATGGAAAAGGGATTAGCTCCGGCATTGGATGATCCCAAGCGTGGTGCCTATCTGAAATGGATGTTCTTTGCTCATGGTCCTTTGACTGAATTTATGGATTTAAAAGGACTGGGAGTATCGGACGAGCAAATTGAACAAAGAAAACGGAGCCTGACTTTTGGTCATGAAGAAAGCGTATTGGCATTGCTAAAAAAGGGTATGCAAGAAGCAACTCCATATTTGCTGGGTGAGAAAATTTCAGCAGCAGATTTATTTCTGGGTTACTGGCTGGTTTTTGCCATCTCATTCAAAATATTGCCTTATCTGGATGAGTTCAAGCCGTTTATTCAGCTGCTGGCCCAACGTGATTCTATGAAAGATGTGCCGTGGTTTCAGAAAATAAATGCTTAATATTATTTTGTTCTTTCATTTATGCAAAATCAAAAAACTATTTGAACACCTCTTCTCATCTCACCAGATCTGGGAGGAAAGGAGATTGTGATCCTGTGAATAATGTTCGAGTTATCGTAGATTCCAAAACAGGTTGAGTCGTAATAACTATGAAAGGAAATCTGTAATGGAAGAAAATATAAAGCTTATTGAATCCTTATACAAAAGGATTTCAGTAATTCTTTTAAATGAATGGGATCCTATTGGTGTGCAAGATTTTCCAGAAGCATTTGATGAATATGATAGCTATGTTGCGCCATTGTATAAAATGCTGATAGACAAAAAACCATTACAAGATATATTCGAGTATTTAGTTTGGGCTGAGTCAGAGCATATGGGGTTAAGCACTGTTGATAGGCAGCATACTCATCTTGTTGCCCAAAAATTGAAAGGCCTCAGCGATTAAATTGATTCTGTGATTAATTTTGTCTAGTTCCATCATTGTACTCTGGAACACCAAACTGGTTAATTTTAGTTATTAGAAACCTAACCAATTATTCATTCGTGGGTAATTGGTTTTTTCTTTTTTAAAGAAAAGGAAGAGGGTGTCCAGTTATATACGTTCTGCGTGCCCATTTGGATAAGAAGATGCAATTTATATCGGTAAAGAATTTAGATAAAAAAAGACCACGCTTTCGCGTGGTCAGGCCTCTGAATATGATTCAGTGAATGTATTTTTATATCTGTATTATTTTACGTGTAGCTTTTTGAACAGCTGCTGGCTTACGTGGTCTAAAGTTTGTGGAATGGCCAATGCTGCCACAAAACGGTCAGGACGTAAAATAACAACCGAGTCAGATGTTTTACCAAACCAGCTGCGAATATCGGTACTAATATCGCCAATGGTAATCACGCCGTCAAATTGCTTACGGTTTTCATTACCAAACTGAACTTCGGGAATCACCTGAATAAATTTGACGCCTAATTTCTTCCAGACTTGCATAGTGGCATCCGAGATGCCCCATTGAGGATCGACGCCCCAAGCAATAATGGCAAAGTCATTCGCAATCACTTCATCAAGCAGAACAGTTTCACCAGATTCAAGTTTCACCTGTGGCTGGATAAACATTTTACCGACAGGAGATTCCTTTTTACCGTCTGCAAGTAATGCACCATCATTATATTTCGGCATCGGTTTAAAGCGCATTTCAAGCAAATACTGTTTAATCGGTTTGATGTAATTCAACGCATAGGCAATACCGTCACGCACGAAACCTTGCCATTTTTTCGGTGGTGCAAGCACGTGGCCAGCCATCACAGAAAGGTCAATCATGGCTTTGGCATGATCTTTACGTTCAATCTGGTAAGAGTCTAATAAATCTGGAGTCGCTTTACCTTGTACAACCAATGCCATTTTCCAGGCCAGGTTAAAGGCATCACGCATACCGCTGTTATAACCCTGACCTTGCCATACTGGCATAATGTGCGCCGCATCACCGGCAAGTAAAATGCGGTCTACACGGAATTTATCGGCAATACGTGCGTTGTGGGTATAAACACGCTGACGAATCACTTCGATATTTTCAGCATTCGGTAATACTTTAGACAGTAATTTGGCGATGTTTTCCGGTTTGCTCAGTTCTTCCTGAGTTTCACCCGGCATCACCATGAATTCGAAACGGCGGATACCATGTGGTAGTGCAGCAGAAACATATGGACGCACCGGGTCACAGCACAAGTAAATGTGTGGAGTCGCTAGAGGATCATTTTCAATGTCGATCACGATCCATTGATTCGGTGCAGTTTTACCATCAAAAGCAATGTTTAAAGTACGACGTACAATCGAGTTACCACCATCACAGGCAATTAAATATTTTGCTTGAACAGTTTCTTCTTTCTGGTTTTTATCTTGAATCTTAAGCGTTACGCCATTGGCATCCTGACTAAATTCATTCAGCTGACGTGAAAAAAGCACTTCAGTTTTTTCATATTGTTTTAAACCTTGCAGCAAAACATTGTCGACCTGAGGCTGAATAAAGGCATTACGACGTGAGAAACCAAATTCACGTGTCAGCGGCTGAATATCTGCGAAACAGCGACCTTTAGGGGTCAAGAAACGCATTGCATGATTTGGCGTGGTATGCGGTAGTACTTGATTGACCAGACCCAGTGATTGAATGGTACGTAAAGATTCATCATCAATACCAATTGCACGCGGGTAATCGATCAAGCTGTCTAACTGCTCGATGACGGTGACCTGAACGCCTTGTTTGCTTAAATAGTTTGCAATAGTCAAACCTACCGGGCCTGCACCCAAGATTGCCACTTCAGTCGTGTAATTCGTTTTGCTTGTGTTCACAGCGAATATCCATTCAATTCACAATAACGCTATTAACGGTGAAGTAGAGCAACCAAACAAGCTATGCCATAGTAGAGATGTAGAATGAAAAGAAAACAGCTTTAAAATCGATAATTTATTAAATTATTGATAATTAATAATTATATATGTATTTAACTATAGGGTTTTACAGATTAATAATCATTTTTTTCTATCATTGATCAAAAATTTTGAGAAATAAAAAAAGCTGAATTATTAACATAATTCAGCTTGCTTGATGCAATCATTCCAAGTGTGAACAAGGTGGAGTGAATGATTGCGAGGCTTAAAATTTTATTGAGCAGGTTTGGCCGCAGAAGTTTTTTCGGCTGCAGTTTCTACAGCCGCAGTTTCTTCAGCAGGTTGAGCTGAGGCTGGTTTAGCCACTGTATTTTCAGTGGCTGTGGCAGGTTGTTCTTGGGTCGAAACAACCACTTTTTCTTCTTCTTTTTTGGGTTTCTCTGCCTTTGCCGCAAAAGTGCCGGTAGCAGCGATGGTAAAAGTAGAAACAAGTAATATTTGAATGAGTTTCATATCAGGCATCCTTTTTATTTTTAAAAGTTATAGGTCGCATATTTTTCATCACCAAAATATGGACAGCACTCATGCTAAAGTTGATGGGCTGTGCGAGCAATCAATTCAACAAACTGAAACACAGCTGTTAACCTGAAAAATACAAGTAAGCGTTGAGTGTTTAGGTAATGTAAGAAACACGGCAAAAATTGCAGAAAAAATGTATGAAGATATTTCTATAGATGCTTATAAACAGGCTGTTTTTTACTTGTGATATACAAAACAGGGGTTCAGCAGCATTTTTGCAGATAAGCTACTTGCGATTAAATGTAAAAAAATCTTTCAGAATTTGCGCAAAAGTTTAACAACTCACGCTTGAAGTTGCTTTCATCCATATAGTCAGCTCACAAGCAAGGTTGCTAAGCATGTCTATCAATAAAAGAATAAGCACTAAAAAGGCCAGGCGAAGCATTAAATTCTGTTGAATTCGTTGCGATCCCGCAGGGAAAAAATTAAAGTGGAGCTAGCTGCCGATGGCTTGAGAGAGCAGCATACACTTGCAGCCATTGACTTTAGTCCCTCTCAAAAGCGAGTAAATTTTGAAACTGATTTCTCCCACTCAAGCTGTACCGACGCATATTATTTCCGGATTTTTAGGTGCTGGAAAAACCACTTTGCTCAAGCATTTACTCAGTCAAAAGCCAGAAAATCAGGTTTGGGCGGTATTGATGAACGAGTTTGGACAAATTGGGGTCGATCAACAGTTGTTGCCGCAAACGCAAGGTTATGAAGTCAAGGAGCTATTGGGCGGCTGTCTGTGCTGTAGCAGCCAGTTGCCGATGCAGATTGCCTTGTCGCGCTTATTATCTGAAAGCAAACCGGACCGCTTATTTATCGAACCGACAGGGCTCGGCCATCCTGCACAATTGTTGGAACAGCTTACCGAACCGCATTGGCAGCAGAGTATCGCCATGCGTGCACTGGTCACGGTGGTGGATGGTTCTCGCTTGCATGATTTGGACTGGACGCAGCAAAATTTGTATGCAGATCAGTTAAAAGCGGCAAATATTATTGTGGTTTCACATGCAGACACCATGGATTTTGCAGATGATCAGGCTTTAGAGGCACTTAAAAATGAATATCAAGCGTATCAGCAAACCTGGCTGATGAGTGGGCAAGAGCAGATTTCACTTCAGCAAATTGATCAGGTTTATGTCGGAACTGAACGCAAAATTCAGCCTTTACTGAAAATTCAAAAGACATTTTCAGCTGGACAGCCTCTACCAGAAATTAAACAGTTGCCTTATCACTATGTTGAAACTGCTCAAGGCTATAGTGTAGCGGGGTGGAAATTGCCCAAACGCTGGCAATTCGATTTTTATGCCTTGCTGGACTTATTGTGTGAACAGCAGCATTGGCTACGGATTAAAGGTATTTTTAATACCAATCAGGGTTGGAAAAGCTTTAATTTTAATCCAGAACAATTTAACTACCAGTCTGCTGAAGAAGGCATTGATAACCGTATTGAAATTATTGTGCAGAATCAGCATGACTGGCAGTTATTTGAACAGCAACTGTTTCAGTGCCAGATTCATCCAGAGCTGGATTAAAAACATTTCAGCAAAATACATCCAAATCTTATATGCTAGGCGCCAAATTTGAGGACACTTTTATGGCGCTTAAAGCAACGATTTATAAGGCGGATTTAAATATTGCCAATATGGATGATCATCAATACGGTGATTATCAACTCACTATGGCGCTACATCCATCGGAAACCATTGAACGCTTGATGGTACGTATTTTGGCCTATGCCCGTTTTGCAGATGAAGCCCTAGAATTTACCAAAGATCTGTTTGAAACCGCTGAACCGGCTTTGTGGCAAAAAGACTTAACTGGTCAGCTGATCAAGTGGATTGAAGTGGGCAGTCCAGATGAAGATAAGGTGAAGAAAGCCAGTGCGCGTTGTAAGCAAGTGGCTGTAGTCAGTTATGGATCAGCTGTAGATGAATGGTATAAGCGCAACAGCAAATTAAAAACCTTAAGCAATGTCGAAGTGTGGAAACTATCCACCGCGACTACAGAAGCATTGCCACAATTATGCGAGCGCACCATGCAGTTGCAGTTAAACGTGATGGATGGTGAATGGACCTTGATTGGGGATCATGCCCAGGTTGTGGTGGAATGGGAACAATTACAATAAGTATATACAGGTTGCAGGTCTAGGCTTGCATCCTGATTTAAAAATTGCGTATACCTGAAAATAATAAAAATGAATAAGGGGAAAATTATATGCATCCGGATCTCTATCGTTTGCTGATTGCCCTGGGCATTGGTGCAATTATTGGTGCAGAGCGAGAATACCGCAGTAAATCGGCTGGCCTCCGAACCATGATCATGGTCAGTCTGAGTTTGTGTCTGTTTACCATTATGTCTTTAAAAATTGGTGTAGATAGCCATGACCGGATTGCAGTCAATATTCTGACCGGTTTAGGTTTCGTCGGGGCAGGGGTGATCTTTAAAGACGAAAACCGTATTTCTGGAATTATCACGGCTACCACCATTTGAATGACAGAGGCATTGGGCATGGCGGCTGGTGCAGGCTATGAGCTGTTAAGCCTGTTCGCTATATTCATTGTTTTAATCGTACTGATTTTTTTGATCTATGTTCAGGAGGGTATAGAAGCCCTGAGCCATGCACACACTTATCGAATTATTTGTCCTTATCAGTGCCAGACTTTAGATCAATATGAAGAATTGTTTAAAACCTATGACATGAAAGTGGTTCGCAGTGTGCAACATAAAACCGAGCAGCGCATTAGCGGACGCTGGATTTTGATCGGTTTGGGTGAAAATTATAAAAAATTAACTGCTTATTTATTGAATGATTCGAATATCCAGGAGCTCAGCTTTTAAGTATAGATAAATACGGATCCCTTAAATTCTAAAGCATGCAGCTAAATCCAGTTATACTAAGTATTGAAAATGTGATGCTCAGTTTAGGTAGATAACTATGAATGAATTAGAAATTATTGATTTAAAAGTCGGTGAAGGTAAAGAAGCGGTCAAAGGTGCGCTGATTACCACCCATTACACCGGTTGGCTGGAAGATGGCACCAAATTTGATTCATCTATTGACCGTGGTAACTACTTTGAAACCGTGATTGGTACTGGTCGTGTGATTAAAGGCTGGGATCAGGGCATCATGGGCATGAAAGTGGGTGGTAAACGTAAATTAATGGTGCCTGCACATCTGGCTTATGGTGAACGCAAAATGGGCAAAATCATTCCAGCCAACTCAAATCTGATTTTTGAAATTGAACTTTTTGATGTTAAAACACGTGATTAATCCGCATTAATGGTTGATTAAAAAATATTCTGCAAGATACAGGGATAGATCTTGCAGATATGTGAAAAATAATTTGAGTTTTATTTTTTTATCGTTACATTAATAAATAGCTAAGCGTATTTAAGGATGATCCGCTTTTTGTATAAAATTCAGAAACTGATCCATTTTTTCAAACTTTTTCTAGCAATATGTCTATGCATAGGTCTGGGACAAAAACAGGTCTGGGCATTATATGAAGCCGCGCCTGAATCCTATTATTTACATCAAAAATCCTTGAATGATGTTGAGTTTACCGAGAATAGTTCTATCCCGTTAAAAGGGACATGGCAGTATTATCCTGAGCAGTTTATTACTCAACCCAGTTCTGTTTTAAAATCTGACACGGTGAGTTTACCGGCCTCATTTAAAGACATCACCGGAACCAATCAAACCTACGGTACATTTGTTGGTCATTTTAAAATACCCAAGCAATTTGTTGGGCGCCGTATTGCGATTTTTATTCCAAATCAATATGGTGCTTACAGGCTGTATTTAAATGGTGATTTTGTCCTTCGGATGGGTAAAGTGGGAAAAAATGAAAGCAGCCATCAAACAGAAAATACCCCTAAAATTGCTTTTTTTGTGGTAGAAAAAGAATATTTCACTATTGCTATCCAAGCGTCCAATTTTAATCATCTGCATGGCGGACTGGAGAATCCGATGCGGATCGGGGTAGGGACGACCATTAGCCGCCAGTTCCAGCAGTTGATGATGAGTATTGGTTTGGTCTGTGGAGCCGTACTGGGTGTGGGTATCTTTACCCTTATGTTTTCAGTATTTCAACAGGCGATTGGTCGCGGCAGTATCCGCGTATTTGTGTTCGGTATTTTTATCTTATTCTTGGCCTTACATAATTTATTTTCAGCACCTTATGCCTATACCACCTTTACCAATGTTAGCTGGTTATGGGGAGTGCGCCTGGAATATCTCTTTACATATTTGGCAGTTGTCTTTTTTATCAGTTATATGTTTTTACTCAACCGGCGCTATTTACATCCGGTTGTTTATGGTCTTGCAATGCTTATATTGAGCATTGATATGGTCGTGACCTTGTTTACTGTACCTGAATTTTCTCAGCGTTTTGCTTTTTATAGTTCCCTCATAAGTCCGATTGTAATTCTAAATTTTGCTCACGGTTTTTATCTGACTGTGAAATCGAAAGAGCAATATTCAAGCATTAATTTATGGGCGGTGATTTTATTATGCGTCACTTTCTTGCATGATTTCTTGTTAAGTCTTAACTTTATTGATTCCTTTAATCTCTCATTTATTTCAACCAGTTTCTATGCCTTGCTGATTATGTTTCAGCAGTCAAAAAATTATGCCCACCATACTCATCATATTCAGCAATTGAACCATAATTTATTTGAGCTGAACCGATCTCTGGATCAGAAAGTACAGGAACGTACTTCTCAGTTGCATCAGCTTAATGAACAGTTGGAACGACAAATTCAAATTGATGCATTAACAGGCGCCTTTAACCGGCGTGCATTAAATGCCGAAATTCAGCGATTATTTACCTTGACAAAAAACCACAGCACCAGTGCTTTGGCATTTGCCATGTTGGATGTCGATTATTTTAAAAATTACAATGATTATTATGGGCATTTGAAGGGTGATGTGATCTTGCAGGATTTGGTCAAGGTTATCCAAAGCGCCTTGCCGCCGTCTGCTTATGTGGCTCGCTATGGCGGGGAAGAGTTTGCCATTGTATTGCATAATGTGCCGGGTGAAGTGGTTTTAAATGTATTGCAGCAGGTTTTAAATGCGGTAAGAAACAGCCAGTTTGAACATTTAAACCGGCCGGATCAAAAACAATATGTGACTTTAAGTATGGGTGTAGCCTGGATGGATCGTCATCATCAATACGCTGATATTCATGAACTGATGAAAGCTGCCGATATCCAGCTTTATGCAGCCAAGGATGCCGGTCGGGATCAATATCAGCCCTCTGCAACTTAGTTTAAATTTTGTGGATATTTAGCCTTTTTTTAGCTCTTTTGACTAACATAAAAAGCAGGTATGTCACTTAAAATATGATAATCTTGGTGACAGTTCTTTTATTTTTAAATGTTTAATTTTCAAAAAACTATTATTTTTTAAGCTTTATTTCAGCTTGATTGGATAAAAAGACAGATTGAGAGTTCTGAACGTCGTAAATCATGAAAAGGGTAGTTTTCTATTGATCAATGATGCTGCGTGTTCAGAGCATAAAATGATTTTTGAGCACCATTCAATGAAGATTCGCTTGCTATCCACCTTGCTTTCTGCTTCTCTTTCCGCCGTGTTATGTCAGATGCCTCATTTAGCCTGGAGTAAAACACTGCCAACCCACAATCCCACCCTTACGGTGATTGGCTATCATGAAATTACCGATGGTAAATCGGCACTCATTCCAGATTATTCAGTAACGACTCAGCAGTTTCAGCAACATATTAGCTGGCTTAAAAATAATGGCTTTCATTTTATTAATGTCGATCAGTTGATTAAAGCACACCAAGGCAAATACCATTTACCCAGCAAGCCGGTTTTAATGACGGTTGATGATGGCTATGCTTCATTTTATAAAAATGCCTATCCGATTACCAAAGCCAATAAAATTCCAGTTGTGCTGGCAGTGGTGGGTTCATGGCTAGAGCCTAAGGCAGGGAAAAGCATTGACTTCTCAGGCGAGAAAATTCAGCGCAATCAAATGTTGTCTTGGGCCGAATTAAAACAGATGCAAGACAGTGGCCTGGTGGAAATTGCCAGTCATAGCTATAACTTGCATCGCGGCATCTTGGGCAATCCGCAAGGCAATATGGAACCGGCGGCAGTCACCCGCTTATATGATCCTAAATCTGCAAGCTATGAAACCGATCGCCATTATCAACAACGTATTCACAATGATTTAAACAAGAATAATCAGTTATTGAGTGCTCATGGCTTAAAATCACCTCGCGTGATGGTATGGCCTTATGGGCATTACACCATGCAAACTGTGAAAATTGCCAAACAGTTAGGTATGCCGGTAGCGATTAGTCTGGACGATGGTGCAGATTCGGCTAAAGATTCATTGGGGCAGCTCAACCGTATCCTGATTGAAGGCAATATGACCACGGCGGATTTGGCTCAGGAAATTCAAAACCGCCAGGAACATTTAGGCGACAATAACCGTCCGCAAAAAATCATGCATATCGATCTGGATTACATTTACGACAAAGATCCAATTCAACAAGAACGCAATCTGGATCACTTGCTTGACCGGATTGTGGCGATGAAAGTCAATACTGTGTATCTGCAAGCCTTTTCCGATCCGGATGCTAATGGTTCTGCGGATATGGTGTATTTCCCGAACCGTTATTTACCCATGCGTGCCGACCTGTTTAACCGTGCTGCCTGGCAAATTCAAACCCGGACTCAGGTCAGCCGGGTCTATGCCTGGATGCCGTTATTGGCCTGGGAACTGCCTAAAAATAATCCGGTGGCTAAAGATGTGGTGGTTACCCAGCAAGCCAATGATTCAGAACATCTGAATATGGGTTATCACCGTTTAAGTCCTTTTTCTGCCGATGCGCGTAAAACCATTGCCGGTATTTATCAGGACCTGGCCAAATCAGTGCCATTTAACGGCATTTTATTCCATGATGACACCACTTTATCTGACTATGAAGATGCCAGTCCTGAAGCCTTGCATGCTTATGCTTCTATCGGCTTGCCTACAGATCTGGCCAAAATTCGTAATAATGATGCCGAGCTGGAAAAGTGGACTGCTTTTAAGACCAAATATATTGATGACTTCGCCATGCAACTGGCGCAAGAAGTCCGTCAGTATCATCCGTTCTTGCTGACTGCACGTAACTTATATGCACAAGTTGCCCTGAAACCTTATGCGGAAAACTGGTATTCACAGTCTTTGGAACAGTCGATTAACCGTTATGACTTCACTGCGATCATGGCGATGCCCTATATGGAGCAAGCGACAGATAACGATGCCTTTTATCGCGATATCGTCAATCGCGTGAAGCAATATCCGAATGGCATGAAAAAAACTGTCTTTGAATTACAGTCGGTGAACTGGCGAACCAATCAAAGAGTCCCTTCAGATGAAATGGCCAAAACCATTGAGTCTTTATATACCCAAGGTGTGATACATGAAGCGTATTATCCGGATGATCCAATTCAGGATTATCCAGATACTCACGTATTACGCAAAGCCTTTGATTTGAAATCAAGCAAACTTATTCCTTAAAGGAATTCTATATGTCAACGCTGCAGCAATTTTGGCATTCTGCATTGCACTTTGTTTTTTATTATCCATTATTTATGTCGTATTTATGGATGATTGGTGCACTGATTTTCTATTGGAAAGAGCGACAGGATCCGCCGTATCAGCAGCCTGCAGCTTTGCCTGAATATCCTAAGGTGGCAGTGCTGGTACCTTGTTTTAACGAGGGTGACAACGCTGAAGAAACACTCAGCCATGCGCTGGCACTGGATTATCCAAACTTTGAAGTCATTGCGATTAATGATGGCAGTTCGGATAACACCGCGGCCGTGTTAAACCGTCTGGCAGATCAGCACGAAAAATTGCGTGTGGTGCATTTGGCCCATAATCAGGGCAAGGCTATGGCATTACAGGCTGGAAGCCTGCTTACCGATGCAGAATATTTACTGGGCATCGATGGCGATGCCTTGCTTGATCCGCATGCCGCGACCTGGATGCTACGGCATTTTCTGCAAGATGAAACCGTGGCTGCGGTTACAGGAAATCCACGAATTCGTACCCGTTCTACCCTGATTGGTCGTATTCAGGTGGGAGAGTTTTCTTCCATTGTCGGCATGATTAAACGGGCACAACGCAGCTTTGGCCGACTGTTTACCGTCTCTGGCGTGATTACCGCCTTTCGTAAAAGTGCCGTGCATGAAGTGGGCTACTGGTCCCCTAACATGCTCACGGAAGATATCGACATTACCTGGAAGCTGCAACGTGCGGGATGGAATATTCACTTTGAACCGAATGCCCTGGTCTGGATTTTAATGCCAGAAACCTTTAGTGGCTTATGGAAACAGCGCTTGCGCTGGGCCATGGGTGGGGCACAGGTACTGATTAAAAATATAGATGTGCTGTTTCAACCAAAACTGAATTTTTTATGGCCCTTGCTCTGTGAATTGATCCTGACACTGATCTGGTCTTATTTAATGCTGTTTATGGCTATCATCTGGTTAGTGCATTTTGTTGTTCCACTGGATATATCGGGCATCAGTTCGCCATTTTTACCTTATGGCACCGGTTTGCTGTTAGGCATAACCTGCCTGTTACAGTTTGCCATGAGCAAATGGATGGACAGCCGTTATGAACATTCACTGGGCAAGAATTACTTCTGGATGATCTGGTATCCATTTGTATTCTGGCTGATCACCCTGACGGCCAGTATTGTGGCATTTCCTAAAGTTTTGTTACGTGGTCATGGCCAGCGCGCACGCTGGGTTAGTCCAGACCGGGGTATACGTAATTCCACGCTCAATAATGAGGAAGTCACCCATGAAAAATAATCCTTTAATTATTGATTTACGTCATTGCTTGCCGTGGCATAAACGTTATGCGTCGCATACATCTACCGCCATGATGTGGGCGGTATGGCTGTTGTTATGGCGTCCGTTACTGATTGTGATGGGTGTCTTGAGCCTGCAAAAAAATCATGTGTTTCATCACCTTTTTTCTGCTTTCGGCTTAGGTATAGAGCATGGCGTGAGTGCATTATTGGCCTGTGCCGTGGGCTTGCTGCTATGGTCGAATTTTGTTCCTGCAAAAACAGTAAAGACTACGGCTGCCAAAAATATCTCCGATTATGGGCAACATTTTGGTTTGGCTGTTGAAGAAATAGAAGAAGGACGCCAGAAAAAGGTCACCGTGGTTCATCATGATGAACACGGCAAAATCATTCATATTGAATAAAAGATTTTTATCTGTATCCAGAACCAAGAAAATCCCGGGTCGGCATCAAGCCCGGGATTTTTCTGTTTTATTTTATCGGTTATTTGCCCGGTACGCGTAAAGCATAGCAGGCTAAACCTGAACAGAGTAACAACAGCCCCAAGATGAAATGCGAACTTAGAGCTTCATGATTAAGCCATGTGCCCCACAGTGTGGCAAGGACAGGTGTAATGATGGTAATCAGCATTAGCGTGGTTGGATTGACTTTATTGAGCAGCTGATAATAAAAAATCATCGCCAGTACCGATGAAAAAACTGCACTATAAACCAGTGCAATATGGGCATGGAATGAAGGCAGCTTATCGGGCATCTCTGACCAGAAAAATGGCAGCAAACAGCAATAACCCAGCCATGACATGATGGTGGCACCGGTCATCTGGCTGATCGGATGGATCTTTGCAGCAACCGCACGCACTGCAAATGCAGAAAGCACATATAAAAGCATGGCCACAATTTCCAATGCAATGCCAAGTCGATTGAGTAGCAGGTCTTGCGCGTTTAAGCCCAGCGCGAAATATAAGCCCAACATACCCAATAGCAAGCCCAGCCATTGATAGGCACTAAACTTTTCACTGCGAAAAATATAAATGGCCACTAAACCCGAGACAAAGGGAGCACTACCATAAATGATTGAAATCACCGTGGAAGGCACCTTGGATGCGCCCATGTAGCAAAAGGTCATGGATGCAAACAGGCCGAGAGCACCCGCGGCATAACTGAGCAAAGCTTGCGGGTGCAAGGGTAGTTTGACCTTGAAGCAGGCCTGACAGGCTAAGGCAATTGGAATGGCCAAGCTAAATCGGATAAATAAGCCCCACGCCCAATGAATTTCATGCACTGTCCAGACGGCTGAAAGCGGAGTGAGTGACCAAATCAGCACAACAGTTACAAATTGACCGGCTGTAGCGAAGCGTGAGTTTTGGTTAAGAGGGGCTACAACCGGCTCGGACAGTGGCGAGGGGAAGTCATTATTTTTGATTGGATTATTCATCAGTTTTTTCCTTGTTTTTAGGCAATAAAAAAGGCCGCTGTTGAGGCGACCTTGGGGTATTTATTGGGTGGTGATTATTCTAAATCATCATCATGGTACAGATTCCAAGGCACCTCATGTAAAAACTCCACACGTCGTGAACTGGCCTTATTGACCTGAAGATCCAAAGCGAAGCAAGTGATAAGCGTATGTTGAGCAGATGAAGAAATAGGGAACATGAGTAAAATTCCTTGGTATTCTTTTTTATAACATAAAATTTTAAAAATCGTATAATTTTTATTCAAATTGTTTATATAATATAAAAATAATAATTATTTATTCATGAGAGTGACGCTATGCTGAAAATACTCTTGGGGTTATGTCTTTTTCTTGGGCTGATAGTCCTTTGGAAAATATTTTTTAAAATTCAGATTAATCAACATACTCAGCAATTCAGAATCAAGCAACTTACCGATTTAATCAAACCTGATGCGACCTCGGCACAGTCTTTGTCTATACCGAAAGCACGGGTAGATGAGGTAGAAGAGTATGAACAACAGCTGTTTGATGATGTTTGCCAGATATTTTTTGAACGCCATCTGACTGAACGTAATTTAAGTCAGGCTATTGTAGTTCAAGAAGGAATTCTAAAAAAACTGCCCGCCAAGGCACAAACCCGGATTCGTAAGCTGGATTTAGGCGAGTGGTCGATTTACTGGACCTTCTATGACCAGTCTTTAGAATATTATGTCGGACGTTATGGCGTGTTTTATACCCATATTGACCGTTTTGGCTATGAGCATAAGTGTGAATTCAAGGAGCAGCCGAATCGCGTTTGATTCAAGCCGTTGCCCGAATTGCTTATGTAACTGTTAATATTCAACTAAAGCATCCTGGGTTTTTATTCAAGTGCTCACTATTTTAACCCACTGCTTTAAGATGCATTGCTTCAGCTGATCCAGATAAAACAGCTCATCATTCAGGCGATACATCAAAATTGCCCGTTTATAATCGGCCAGCCTTTATTTTTCCAAAATTTTAGCTTCATTTTCTGCCAGCTGGATTTTAAATAATGGATAAAAAGCCATTTCCCAATCCTGAAAAGTAACGCAAATTTTTTCTAGAATCTCAGCAGACTGATAACGTACTTCAATTGAAATCATCCGATTAAACAGCCTTTACTTTTCTTCATTACTGAAAAACCGGATGGCACGTTCATGCATCTGTTCAAACTCATGTTCTTATTGGATTTAAACGGTAAATTTTTAATTATCGACCCTTAAATTCAGGTGTACGGCGTTGCAGCATTGCCATCACACCTTCTTGTACATCCTGAGTTTTGAGCAAGGGCGTGAGGTGTTGCTGTAAATTGGCAAAGGCAGTTTCGGCTCCCTGTTCAGCAGCTTCTTTGGCAGAGGCCAGTGTTGCCTGAACTGCCAGTGGTGCGGCTTGCACAATATGTTCAGCCAGTTCGATCGCACGTTGTAGTGGGGCGTCTGTAGTAATTTCAGTAATCAGGTTTAAATCCAGTGCCGTTGTTGCATCAAAGGGATCGCCGGTCAGTAAATAACGCATGGCTTTAGACCAGCCAGCAGCTTGCACAAAACGCACGGTTGCACCGCCAAAGGGTAAAATGCCGCGCTGCACTTCCATTTGTGCAAATTGGCAATTGTCCTGCGCAATGACTATATCGGCATTTAGCATCAGTTCGATGCCTGCGGTATAGCAAATCCCTTGTACGGCCACAATCACCGGTTTCTTGCGTGGTCTTGAAGTGGTGCCCCAAGGGTTAATTTGCCCGGGTTCAAAATCAAACACGCCTGTTTGCAGTTTGGCTTGTAACTCGACCAGATCCAGTCCTGCAGTAAAATGATCACCATGGGCAAAAATGACTGCACAACGTAATTCCGGATCATCTTCATATTCAGTTAAGGCTAGCGACAAGTCATAAATCATATGGCTATCAAAAGCATTTCTTTTTGCAGCCCGATCCAGGCCAATTAAAAACAGAGACCCGCGAATTTCCCGGCTGACTTTTCCTTGTTGTTGCGACATTGTTATTTTTCCAGATGGATTGTTTCTTAGATTTTAAAACGATGATCCGACAACCGTTAAATTTAACCAATCAATTTTTTGTATACTGATATAAAACTATAGATTAAACAGAGTGGTTGATTGTCTGATTAAGTTAGGTGATTGGTACAATTTTTCTTGCGTTCAGGGCCATTTTTTTCATAATAGCAACACTATTTAGCGGTTTGATTATTGCCATGTCACCTTTAGAAATTGTTGCAGTTATTATTAGTCTGATTGGGGTGACACTCACCATTAAACGCAATATGTGGTGCTGGTGGTTTAACTTTGCAGCCTTTGTCTTGTATGCCTATCTTTTTTATCAATTTAAGCTCTATGGTGAAACCATATTGCAGTTCTTTTTCATGGTAGTCAATTTTTACGGCTTCTATCACTGGCTGAAGGGCAAACAGCAAGATCATGAAATTCGCATTGAGCCGATAGCCAAAAAAACTGTCTTTTTCCAGATGCTGTTAGCCGCTGTGGGTGGGTTGATTTTTGGTTTAACACTGAAACATTTTACCGATGCAGCCGTGCCAATGCTGGATTCACAACTGGCCGCGTTTAGTCTGTTGGCCACTTATTGGACCAGTCGTAAACATATTGCGACCTGGGTGCTGTGGGTGTTTGTCGATATCATTTATGTCGGCATGTTTATTTATAAGGACTTATTCCTGACTGCCGGTTTATATGCCGCTTTTGTGGGGCTGGCTGCTTTTGGCTGGTGGCAGTGGGAACAGGTGAAAAAGAAACAGGCTTTGACACAGTTCAAAGGCGTTTAAGCTTGAGGAGAGAGGGATGCTTATTGACTTTGTTCAACACCAGTTGCAAAAGTTTGATGAACTGGCATGCCAGATTCAAGCCGAACCAGAAAAATATATCACCTTCGACTCAGTCTCTGACTTTTATAAAGCGGTCTGGTTGCAGGATTTTCCCCAAGGCACAACCTGGACTGCCACAGGTCTGGATGATGGTGCGGAACAATTTGATGCGATCATTGAATATCGTGGGCATTTTCTCAGGATTAGCTGTACTGGGAAAATTGCAATTTATTGCAGTATATGTGCTGAATAGTTTAGTATAGAGCCTCAATGCCAACAGCTTTAAAATTCAATTAAATAAAGAGCTATAAAAATAGGCTAGATCAGTGATGATCGAATGGTTTGGAAATATTTAAAACGACCACTAGAAAAACAAAGGATTAGAAAATATGGCACATCGTTTTACTGTGAATTCTACAATTCAGGGTGTTTCAATTGATCAGTTCAAACAACTTGTAGCAAATACGGCCTTACACGAAGCGGTATGTAGGCGCATCCCTGGTGAAAAATTAGAAATTATTGAGTCTAAAATGAGCGGTGATATTTACACTTTACGCCGTGCCTATAATTTGGATGTCAATCTACCGGATATGGCAAAAAAATTCCTTAAAGATGCATTTCGAGTCAAGCGTACCGATGTTACAGATTTAGCTGCTTTAACTTCAAACATCACCTTGGGCGCAAATATGCCTTTAGAAGCGAACTGCGAGCGTCTAGTGACAGGAGATAAGCAGCAAATTCACATTAGCCTGAATTGGCATGTCAAAGTTAAAGTTCCTTTGTTTTCGGGTATGCTGGAAAAACATGCCGAAACTGAAATCCGTAAATTTAGCCAGCTGGAAATCCAGATTGTTGAAGATGAATTAAAGAAAAATTTAACTGCTTAATTCATAAAAAGCCCTTCAACTGAAGGGCTTTTTTATCGCTAATCTTTCAGTGCATTTGGTGCTGGGGTCATGGCAGATATGCCGCCATGTTTTTCAAACTTGGCTCTATAAAGCAGTGCGGTAAAGAATGCGACCGCACAGACCACGCCTATATAGTACATAGCGCATCTTGCTATATAAGCTTAACCATTGCACCAATGGTAGCGTAATGCCACCTGCAATGGCATAGGCCACGTTATAGGAAAATGAAATACCCGAGAAGCGAATCTGGGCCGGGAACATTTTCACCAAACTGTAAGACACCATACCGACTGTATCTGAGAACAGTCCAAGCAACATATACAGCATAAATACGGTCGCAGAAGAAACATGTCCCAAGCTGTTATAGAAAATGGCGGCAATCACGGCAACAGCCAGTGAACCCCATATAATCACTTTGCCTGCACCCAAGTGGTCTGCCAGTAAGCCTGCAACAATACAACCGAGCATTTGCATAATGATGGCTGCACTCTGCATTTTAAAGGCATCGGCACGCTCGAAACCAAAGGCTCCTGTGAGCAGATTCGGCATAGCCAAAATGAGTACCACTACACAAGCAGTAATGAACCAGATAAACAGCATGCCAATCACGACAGCAGTTTTATGTTCTGCCAACACCTGTTTCACCGGCATTTCGGTCGCCAGTTGTTTACGTTGCTGCATGGCTTTGAATACAGGGGTTTCTT
The DNA here is from genome assembly GCF_022012365.1 of Acinetobacter sp. SM34. Taxonomy (NCBI): domain Bacteria; kingdom Pseudomonadati; phylum Pseudomonadota; class Gammaproteobacteria; order Moraxellales; family Moraxellaceae; genus Acinetobacter; species Acinetobacter sp. SM34. Next base: position 126,596 of record NZ_JAKLTP010000001.1, read on the forward strand.
TTAAATAACTGCGCAGATATAGCGTAATTAAACCGAAGATACCGCCTACAATAAAAGGCATACGCCATGCCCAGTCGTGAATTTCTGCCTCGCTATATTTTAGCGAAATAAACAGCGACATTAAGGCACCGAGCAAGATGCCCAACGAAAGCCCGGCAGAGAGTAAACCATTGCCCAAGCCAATTTTAGTTGAAGGTACATGTTCGGAAACAAAGGTTCAAGCTGCAGGAATTTCACCGCCAATCGCAATGCCTTGAACCACACGCATCAGCAATAACAATAACGGTGCAGCATAGCCAATGCTTTCAAAGGTCGGCATCATCACGATCATTAAGGTAGGTAAGGCCATCAGTAAAATGGACAGGCTGAATAAACGCTTACGTCCAATCAGGTCACCAAAATGCGCCATCACCACACCGCCGAGGGGACGGAAGAAATAACCCGCTGCAAAAATGCCATAGGTATTCAGCATGGCTCAGAACGGACTTAAACCGCTAGGAAAAAACAGTTCTGAAATGATTTTGGCGTAAAAGACATAAATCACGCAGTCCTAAAATTCGAGTGCTCCGCTTAAAGATGAAAGTCCCAGCGTGCGTTTATCTTCACTCGTTAAACGAGGTTTTGCGTCCATGCTTCAGGTTTCCGTAAGTCAGCAAAATGGATCAGGTATCTTTTAATTGTAATATTCTGTTTTTAGATGAAAAATAAATCTTTCTTTTGAGTGTATCAACTTAATTTTATGAATAAATCAACATGATTTGTCACTAATTAAAGCCGAATAAAGTAAGGTGCAATAGAGAGAAGGATACCGATTGTGGTTAATATGCCAGTATTTTCTATAAAATAGGGAAAAATCATCAGGACTAAGCCACAGATCCAAGGCACAATGATTTTTTGCTTTTTTCCATACAAGAAATAGCCAAAGCCTATAGAACTAAAAACAACGCCGAGAAGAAGCTGAGCCGTATTCATATTTTTTATTGATAAAGAAATTTGGCAAATAATAAGCAAGCAAAATTAAAAGCGGCTTAAAATATTGAGCCTTTTAAACTGCCTGAATCATTCATAAATATGCAATATAAAGGTTAAAACTGAATATGACTGAGTATTTTTTAAGGTTAATATTTATACAGGATTTTCAATTAAAAAAGATATTGAGCCTGGTGTTATCGCTAGGTAAGGAAAGAATTGATGAGCACCATTTTACCTGTGGCACAGCGTGGTGAACGCATTTTGACTGCAACAGCAGCAGAAGTAGCAAGAACTGAGTTAAATAGTCCATGGCTAAAGGAACTTGCAGCAGCTATGTATGCCACCATGCTGGAACGAAACGGTGTGGGAATTGCTGCACCTCAGGTTTATGTGTCTAAACGGGTGATTATCGTCGCCTCACGTCCGAACTCGCGTTATCCCGATGCACCTGAAATGGACGCGCTGGTCATGGTAAATCCTGAAATTCTAGAAAAGTCTGAACTGACTGTTTTGGGTGAAGAGGGCTGTTTAAGTGTATCGGATGAGCGTGGACAAGTTGCACGTGCTCAAATGATTAAGCTGCGTTATTTAACTTTGGACGCAGAAGTAGTAGAAACCAGCTTTAGCGGTTTTCCTGCCCGAATTGTGCAACATGAGGTGGATCATTTGGATGGGGTGCTGTTTATCGAGAGGATATAAGTACGTATTGTTTAATTTTTGTCCTATTGGTATGCTATTGAGGCAATAAAAAAATTTATAAATTATAAAGATATTCATAAAGAAATGAGCTTTTTTAGAAAGATACCGCTGCTGATTTTTCATTATTGGGGCAGGTTCAAGTTTCATTTACTTGAATCAGATAACTTAATTATTAACTGGTCCAATTTTGACAAGGGTGTATTGCTGTGCTTTTTTGGCGCCTTCTGCCAACTCAGTGCACTTAAATGGTATCTGTTTAGTTGTTATTCAGAAGAAAATCGGGTCTGGATTAATCATGACTTTTTTATAACCCGTATTACTACTCTATTTATCACTTTAGGCATTTTTATTGGCTTAATTGCGCTAAGCCACCGATATAAAAGGAATGAAAAATTCCGTCAATTTATTACCTATTTTTCACCGATGTTTTTTGGTGGCGTGATGATTTATGCAGGTTATACCGTGGGTATGTTTAGTCCTGCAACCATCTCTGGTTTTATCAATATTGTGCTGATTGGCCTGGTCTATTATCCACGCAAAATCATTTATAGCATCGCCGTTTTTGCTTCTATTTTTACCATGATTATTAGTTACTTAACTTTTAATGGGGTAATTCGTTATGCACCTGTGTTCAGTGATGCCCTGACGCATAGCGAATTTTATCATAATCCTTTCTGGATTAAGAGTATGGCAGAGGTCTATCTGCCGATCTTGCTGGTTTCGTTTTTGTTTTTTGAAATTTTGCTGTCACAGTGGCGCCGGCGTGAAATGGAGATTAAAAAAATGAGTCAGACCGATGCGCTGACCAATGTATTTAATCGTCGTTATATTGGTGAAGAACTCAGTAGCCTGGAAAGCAAGAAAAAAGCAACCTATGCTGTGGTGTTGCTGGATTTGGATTATTTTAAAAAAATTAATGATGATTATGGTCATGAAACCGGAGATGCTGTTTTGCAGCGTGTGGCCACCATTTTATGTACCACCACACGGATACAGGACGTGGTCGGGCGTTTTGGTGGTGAAGAGTTTATTTTGATTTTAAAGGATCAAAATTTGCAACAGGCAATTGAGATTGCAGAGCGTTGTCGTAAAATTATTGAACAAGAAGAATTTGAGCTGGAAACAGGAGAAATTCTAAAAACCAGTGCCAGTTTTGGGGTCGCCCTTTCTCAAGCCAATGCCAAAAAAGAACACACCATTCGTATGGCAGACCGGGCTTTATATCTGGCTAAACAAAAGGGACGTAATCAGGTGCGGCATTATCTGGAGCTCAACTTAAAGCCTGCTGTTTAAGTTGTGCATGCGGGTATATGGTTATGGATCTTATGCAATTTTCTTTAACGCTCGATGCCATTCGGGTTGAAATGAAGAATGAACAGTCATTTGAAATTGCCAAAGGGACGATTTTTACTGTATATATTCTTGAAATGAATCCCCCTAAATTCCCCTTTCTTACGCTGCAACTTAAAGCAGTGCTTAAGTCTTGCTCAGGGGGACTTTGTCATGTGATTTAAATGAATTACGTGACAGTCCCTCCCTTTCTTAAAGGTGAGCCATATATGGTGCAAGAGGAGGGATGAAAGAATAAATTAGTAGAATAAAAATGAAAGCCTACAATAAAAACCTAAAACAAGCCTCGCGTGACTTGCGCAACAACATGACTGATGCTGAAAAGCTGTCGTGGTCACGACTTCGAAATAAGCAAATTTTAGTTTTACAATTATGTAATAAATTAATCAAAACCTTATGCACTGGTTATTATTTTAACTCTGAATAAATTTCAATATAAAATAAAAAATTTACTAGGATGTTCATCTTTAAATCTACTAAATAAAAGTTCATGACCTTCACTATCAATTTTAATGTATACAGTTTTCTGATTGAGTAGTAGTTGCTCTACGTGTGGAACAAACATTTTAGATATTGAATACATCTTAGATGATTTTAGATCAATAAAAACGTGATCGCATTCATCTACATTATTTAAAATATGAGGTTTTAAATAACATTCATTTGGAATATTTAAATCATCTTGCATTATATTGAAAGTAAAACAATACTTTCGATCTTTATATTCATAGTTGATTTTTTCCGTATTTAGGTATTTTTCTTCTAATAAAGACCAAGCAAGTTTTCCACCACCATCATTTTCAGAAGTTTTGATGTTGTAAAAATCAATATTATCTTTGAGTTTTATTATATTTTTATTAAAGAAAATTGAAACTGATTTTGACTGTCCATGAAAAATGGAGTTTTGTATAAATTCGAGTAAAAATGTAGCAAAAAGGTCATTACAATTTTGATCTTTATGTATAAATGTAAAATTTTCAAGTCTAAATTGGATTAAAGGATGAATTTTTTCATTTAGATATTTTGATATATCCTCTTTTGTATCATTTATTTGTATATTGGTAAAATCAATTTTTATCTCATTACCGAGATTAAAATTTTTTAATTTTAGTGATTGATTTGTGAAATCTATATCACTAAATTGATCCGAATTTTTTAAGTGATTGATTATTAAATTAAGAGCATTAAGTGCACAATTTGTTGCTTCTGATTGAGTACTTCGAACAGTATTATCATCTGCAAAATCTGATACAGCTTTTAGAATAATCCATGGTACTTGAGTTCTTCTTGTTATAAATGCCCATGCTTCCATTTCACCTCCAAATACCTCTTGGTGATCTTTCAGAATAAGTTCTCTCAATGTTTCACAAGTTGTGAGGCTATCATAGCTAATTAACTTACTAAATTTTATATATGGATTGTCGCTGATAAGAGATTCGAAAATTGAAAGTTGATTTAAGCTACTAGAATGGTTAATAGCCCTACCGATTATGTTTCCCTGTGCTAGTCTAATTTGATTGGCAGACTCGATTTCAGTGCAAAGGATTACATCGTTTAAATTCACATGTTTAGGATTTCCCCAACAAAAAACCAAATAATATTAGAAGTTTAGGTTGAGGTATTGAGCTATTTAATAAGTATTCATTTAGTAGTCTTCCGATTGAGTTATCTGAAGATCCACCACTTTCCCCATGTAAATGTACAACAGTAATATCATCTAAAAAACCAAGGTATACATGTATGTGATTATCTAGCACTATAAATTTTTTAGAGAACTTTATACTGTTTCTTATAGCATCACGCTCTAAACTATTAGAGGTAGCAATTAAGATGTAGTTTGGGGGTAAGTATTCTAAAAATAGGTTTGATATCATTATATGGAATCACTTCATGAATAAGGGAGGCAAAAGCCTCCCCCTAAAAAAACTTTTAATTAATCGAATCATCCAGATTCGGCGCTAACCAGCGTTTCGCCTCATCCAGTGTCCAGCCTTTACGCTTCGCATAATCCTCAAGCTGATCGCCTGCGATTTTACCCACGTTAAAGTACTGAGACTCTGGGTTGGCATAGTAGAAACCGCTGACAGATGAAGGCGGCCACATTGCAAAACTAGAGGTCAATTGCGTGCCGATCTTATCGCTCGAACCTAACCAGTCAAACAATGGTGCTTTTTCAGAGTGCTCAGGACATGCAGGGTAGCCCGGCGCAGGACGAATACCGACATACTTTTCTTTAATCAACTCTTCATTGCTTAAAGTTTCAGCTGCCTGGTTGCCCCAGAATTCTTTACGGATGCGCTCATGCAAGTGCTCCGCAAAGGCTTCGGCAAAACGGTCACCTAACGATTGCGCAAGAATGGCAGAGTAGTCATCGCCTTTGGCTTTGTACTCATTCGCCATTTCTTCTGCACCGAAGATCGACACGGTGAAGCCGCCTAGGTAATCTTCAGCTACCCCTTTAGGCGCAACAAAGTCAGCCAATGACAAGTTCGGTTTGCCAGTCACTTTGTCAGACTGCTGACGAATGTGGTGGAAGGTATGTGTTACCGATTGACCATCTTCGCTATACACTTCAACCGAGTCAGCCGCTGAACGGTTGGCAGGGTAAATGCCGAACACCGCACGCGCATCAAAACGCTTATTTTCGATGATGTCTTTCAACATGGTTTGCGCCTGATTGTACAAGTCAGTCGCCGCTTCACCCACCACTTCATCTTTAAGGATTGCAGGGAATTTGCCAGCCAGACTCCAGGAAATAAAGAACGGTGTCCAGTCAAAATATTCAACCAAAGTTTCTAGAGGATAATTGGTGAATGTTTGCGTACCAATGAAGTTTGGTTTCACAGGTGCATTGGCTGCAAAGTCAATTTTCAAGCCATTTTCAACCGATTCTGCATAAGACAGTTTGGCTGCTTTCGGCTGTTTGTTGGCAATACGTTCACGCACTTTTTCATATTCAGCACGGGTTTCTTCAACAAACTTCGGCTTCATTTCTTTAGACAATAACGTCGTTGCAACACCCACCGCACGTGATGCATCGGCAACATAAATCACTGCATCATTTGAATATTGCGGGTCAATTTTCACTGCTGTATGTGCTTTAGAAGTAGTTGCACCACCAATCATCAACGGTACATTAAAACCTTTACGCTGCATTTCTTTAGCAACAAACACCATTTCATCCAGAGACGGAGTGATTAAACCAGACAGGCCGATGATGTCTACTTTCTCATCAATCGCAGTTTGCAGAATTTTTTCTGCAGGTACCATCACGCCAAGGTCAATGATGTCATAACCGTTACAGCCCAGTACCACTCCCACAATATTCTTACCGATATCGTGTACGTCGCCCTTTACGGTCGCCATCAACACTTTACCTTTAGACTGTGCGCCTGTTTTTTCCGCTTCGATATACGGGTTTAACCAGGCTACGGCTTGTTTCATTACACGTGCAGATTTCACCACTTGCGGCAGGAACATTTTGCCCGAACCAAACAAGTCGCCAACCACGTTCATGCCGTCCATGAGCGGGCCTTCAATTACGTCCAAAGGACGTTTGGCTTTTAAGCGAGCTTCTTCGGTATCTTCGTCAATAAAGGCAGTGATACCTTTCACCAACGCATGTTCAAGACGTTTTTCTACCGGTTGATTACGCCATTCAAGATCTGCAACCTGTTTTTGTGCAGCGCCTTGACCACGGTATTGCTCAGCAACTTCTAGCAGTTTTTCAGTGGCTTCCTGACCGCTTTCACCCTGGTTTTGGTTCAGGATCACATCTTCAACCGCAGCTTTTAGCTCTGCATCGATATCATCGTAAATCGCCATTTGACCAGCATTCACGATACCCATGGTCATGCCTTGCTTAATCGCATGGTACAAGAACACCGAGTGAATCGCTTCACGCACAGGCTCATTCCCACGGAAAGAGAAAGATACGTTAGATACACCGCCAGAAATCATCGCATGCGGCAAGTTCTGCTTGATCCAGCCTGTTGCTTCAATGAAGTCCACCGCATAGTTGTTGTGTTCTTCAATCCCGGTGGCTACCGCAAATACGTTCGGGTCAAAGATGATGTCTTCAGCAGGGAATCCCACTTCATTCACCAATACATCGTATGAACGCTTACAGATTTCACGCTTACGTGCTGCTGTGTCTGCCTGACCATCTTCATCGAAGGCCATCACAATCACGGCTGCACCGTACTGACGGCATAGGCGTGCTTTATGGATAAACTCGTCATAACCTTCTTTGAGGGAAATCGAGTTGACGACCGGTTTACCTTGTACGCATTTCAGGCCTGCTTCAATGATTTCCCATTTAGATGAGTCAATCATGATTGGCACGCGTGAAATTTCAGGTTCAGACGCCACAAGATTCAGAAAATGCACCATCGCACCTTGCGAATCGAGCATGCCTTCATCCATGTTGATGTCAATCACCTGTGCGCCTGCAACCACTTGTTGTAGCGCAACATCTAAAGCTTCGGCAAAGTTTTCTTCACGGATTAAACGCAGGAATTTTTTCGAACCGGTGACGTTGGTACGTTCACCAACGTTTACAAACAGTGATTCAGCAGTAATGTTAAATGGCTCTAGACCACTTAAACGGCAAGCAGGTTTGGTTTCAGGAACTTGACGCGGCTTGATGTCTTTTACCGCATTGTAAATGGCACGGATATGATCAGGCGTTGTACCACAGCAGCCGCCGGTGATGTTGATCAGACCGCTTTCAGCGAATTCTTTAATAAATGCAGCGGTTTCTTCCGGAGTTTCATCATAACCACCGAAGGCATTTGGCAAGCCCGCGTTTGGATGGGCAGATACAAAAGTATCGGCTACATCGGAAATGGTTTTCACGTGCGGACGCATGGCATCTGCACCCAAGGCACAGTTAAAGCCGATCGACAGCAAATCGCCATGACGGACAGAGTTCCAGAAGGCTTCTGCTGTTTGACCGGTCAAGGTACGGCCAGATGCATCGGTAATGGTGCCTGAGATCATCAATGGCAATTCATAACCAATTTGATTGAACACTTCTTTGACCGCAAAGATTGCAGCTTTACAGTTCAGTGTATCGAATACAGTTTCGATCAATAGAATGTCTGCACCACCTTCAATCAGGGCATGTGCAGCTTCAATATAGTTTTCTTTTAAAGCATCAAAAGTGATGTTACGGAAAGCAGGGTCATTGACGTTTGGCGAGATCGAACAGGTACGTGATGTTGGCCCAAGCACACCGGCAACAAAACGTGGTTTTTCTGGGGTTGAATATTTGGCACAAGCTTCTTTGGCAATACGTGCAGCTTCACGGTTAATCTCGGGAACCAGATCTTCCATGTGATAGTCAGACATTGAAACACGTGTGCCGTTAAAGCTGTTGGTTTCAATAATGTCGGCACCAGCCTCAAGATAGGCTTCGTGAATACCCTGGATAATGTGCGGTTGCGTCAACACTAAAAGGTCGTTATTGCCTTTGAGGTCAGATGCCCAGTCAGCAAAACGCTCACCACGGTAGTCAGCTTCTTCGAGTTTGTGACGCTGAATCATGGTGCCCATAGCACCGTCGATAATCAGAATCCGTTGAGCGAGCAGCTCTTTTAGGGTGGCAAGCGTGGACATAAATAACCCCAATCCGATGGAATATAAAATCGGCATATATGTTAGCAGAAATCAGTTCATTTTTACTGATATTCAGTTTATTTACTGAGCGCAATGATTGGCTTGCTGAATAAATAGTCGGCTTGAATTCAAGGTAGCCCGTTGAAAGTTCTGTAATAAATCCTTCATCAAGCTGTAATGAATATGCATCATGCTGTGTTATATGTCCGTATGACAGCGTCTGGCTGTCTGATATTTTATGCCTTGTAACATTATTGGAAATGGCTGAAGTACAAGGGGAAATTGATGAGATTTGATTATAAGTATATGATTTTTATTGTGTAAGTCGACTGTTTATCTCGGGATTCTAGCGAGAAATGTGGCAAATAAAGTATGAAATATTGCTTTATATGACAGCGCTTTGTCATATAATTGTCACAATTAAATTGAAGAATATAGGGGATTTAATTATCCCCTTTGAACCGTCTGCATGAATTCTAATATTCCTCCCGTCCAAGATCAGGTGCAGTCAGCACCAACGAAATCGACGAATGTGCATGTTGCTACGCCGAAATTTTTTATGCCGGTGTTTTTCACGGTTATTATTTCTACTTTAGCGTATATCGGTTTTCAGCTTTCCACCGATTTGGCGCATGTTCCGACATTAAGTTTATATTCCGTTATTCTTTTAGCGACTGCGTTGTTAATTGCTTTAGGCTTTGAATTTGTTAATGGTTTTCATGACACGGCCAATGCGGTAGCTACGGTCATTTATACCAATGCTTTATCTGCCCCTGTTGCCGTAATGTGGGCAGGCTTCTGTAATTTCCTTGGGGTGATGGTGGCAAGTGGGGCAGTAGCCTACGGCATCATTGCTTTATTACCTGTAGAACTGATTATGAATGTCGGTTCTGGAGCAGGCTTTGCCATGGTTTTTGCCATGCTGATTGCTGCGATTCTCTGGAATTTGGGTACCTGGTTTTTGGGTATTCCGGCATCGAGCTCACATACTCTAATCGGTTCGATTTTAGGTGTGGGTATTATGAACTACCTGCTTCATTCAGGCGCTGGCGCAAGCGGCGTAGATATGGAACAGGTGATGAAAGTGGGTAAAGCACTGCTGTTTTCTCCACTGATCGGTTTTGCTTTTGCTGCTGTCCTGTTTTTACTGGTGAAAAAAATCTTCCGTAAACAGTTGGAGCTCTTTCATCCGCCTGAAGGTAACAAGCCGCCACCACCTTTAATTCGTGCGATTTTGATTTTCACTTGCACTGGTGTGAGTTTCGCGCATGGTTCAAATGACGGTCAAAAGGGCATGGGCTTGATTATGCTGATTTTGATTGGTTGTGTACCATTGGCTTATTCTTTAAATAAGAATTTAGACAATGCACATATTCAGTCTTTTGAGCAATTGTCTCAGCAAACGGCTACTGCTATTTATCCGCAGCATGAAAATATTACGGATGCTCAGGCACGTGCTGTTATTACCAAATATATTCAAACCAAAGAAGTGAACCCTGAAGTGGTTCCTGCTTTAGCGGGCTTGACAGATCATTTGGGACAACGTGTTGCCAAATATGGTGATATTCACAATATTCCAGAGGCTGAAGTTTCTGCGATCCGCAATGATATGTATCTCAGCACGACTGCATTTAAGCGTTTAGATAAAGCTGAGCAGCTTCCTGCAATGTCAAAAGATCAAAGCAAGTTAGTTAAAGAATATCGTAAAAACCTTGATTCATTCCTTCAGTACATTCCAACATGGGTGAAAGTGGCTGTTGCCTTGGCATTAGGTCTGGGTACCATGGTGGGCTGGAAACGTATTGTGGTAACTGTAGGTGAGCGTATTGGTAAAAATCATATGACTTATGGTCAAGGCATGTCAGCCGAACTTGTGGCTATGACCACTATTGCTGCAGCAGATGGTTTGGGTATGCCTGTATCGACAACCCATGTTTTGAATAGTGCAGTCGCAGGTACCATGGTAGCCAATAAATCAGGTTTGAATTTACAAATGGTGCGTACGATTTTATCGGCATGGATTTTCACTTTACCAGCGACCATTTGTTTATCTGGTGGTTTGTACTGGTTATTCTTACAGTTTGTTTAAGATATCTGCTTGAAACAAAAAACGCTGCAATTGCAGCGTTTTTTATGCTCATTCATAAAGTCCTCGCCCTGAATAAGCTTAAAGTTGTGCTTTTAGTGAAATACCAGAGAGGATGTGCGAGAGGGGGTAATTAATAAAATATTGACCTCTCCCTTGCGTACTCAGAATATATTCTGAGGATCCTCATCTCCTAGAAGGAGAGGGAAAAATCCACCCTTATTTCTTAAATTTGCCTAACACTCGCTTAATCGGCAATTTTTCGTTGGCAAAGCCATACAATGCGGCAAAAGGCAGAGCGGTGCGGGCCAAATAAGGTACACGCCACAATCCGCCATGGTTGGCGCCTTTCATCATCAGTTCCAGTGGATGATCCAGATGGGTTTCCGGATTAGCGACTGACTGTGGATGGCGCAGGTCATAAATCCATAAGGCAGCCATTAAGGCATTGGTGGTTTCAGGGCTAAACGATTCCACATCGAACAGGCTGGCACCATTGAAGGCCGCTTTCAATAACGGATTTTTGGTCACTGAATGGGTCGTGGTAGAAGGCGCAATGTTAATACTGACGCGTTGTCCATAATGACGTGCCAGTGTTGCGCGCCATTGCTGTATACGTTTTGCCAAGGCATAGTTTGGACCTTGCTCGACCACCAGACAGTCAGCAATGCCATATTCCTGACCATTGTCGGAAGGAATGAGCATATGTAGGTTCTGCTGGAAAAAGCGCTTGGCGGTAACGGTTGAAATGCCTTTACTCATAAGCCGCCGGACTTTGGAACGACATTGGAACTTGTCATAAGAGGCTTCGACTACTTCCTTCGGAATGGCATAGACATCGGTTGGCGTGCACATGAACATTAAACTGGTATCGGATTTTTGCTCACTGACATATTCCATGATGCTGTCCATGGCCATGGCAACACGGACATGCTTTTCACCATCGAGATAGGCAATAGCAGCCAGGTCAAGCTGACGTTCACTTTGGCTTAACCAATGTGCAATTTCAGGGGTTTGGGTCAGTAAATCTGCGCCTAATTTTTCTTTCAGCACTGTACTTGAGGTATCTTCTGCCAATTTTTCCGTGCAAGGCGCATAAAGTGTGGCATTGCCTTGCTGAATGGTGTTGAGAATTCTGTCCCACACCCGAGTATTGGGTAAATCTACGGCAATAATATTGGCTTTCCATCGCGCCAGCCAGGTCAGCGGGCCAGCTTCAGAGCCTGCACCAAATAACACCATGGTACGGTCTGAAAGGTCAAACCATTCCGGATGCGCCTGTGCGGTACGCAAGGCATCTGCATGACTGCATTCGATAATGCCTGCATCTTGCCAGGTCTGGATTTGATCCAGTAAAGCCTGGCCTTGTAACTTTTGCCCTTTATAAGGGACGTACCATTCTGGTGCAGCATCACTTTCACCTTTGAGCTGAATGGTATATAGCGCTGAGGTATCGACATCTTTCATGATGTCTTTGAGTAAATAGCGTTGACCATCACGATAAAAGTCAAAGCTATGATGCGCTTTATGTAAGCCTTGTTTGGCAATGGTAATAGAGTTGTTGATGGTGCGAATACCTTGTTCTACCAAGGCTTTGAAGTAGATTGGGTAGTGCTTGCGCCAATTTTTTTCAGCAAGTGCATCCATGGATGCCTTGTTGTCAACAATAGACAGAGCTTCAGCAATAATTTCTTTGCCTGTTTGGGAGGTACTGGCTTTTTTGCTGTTGGGATTGATCGGGAATTGAAGACCATTTAATGAAGTAGACATGCAAAAGATCTCTTTTTCTTGCGCATTTATATACAGATGTCTACATTATCTATGCCAAAATGAATTGCGGGTTGGCATTTAATGACAAAATTATGTAAATATTCATTTAGAAATAGAGAATGAAAAAGGAGCATGCTGCTCCTTAACATTTGAAACATCAACAGTGCGCTGTATTGGGCAAAGCCTGCAAATTTTTTTAAGCATAAATGCAGGGTTATGCCATCATCCACAATATTATTAGAAAGGCAATTGCATCAACTTATTCAAAAAGTGCGGAATAACACGAGGTTCAATAATAATCGTCATGATTACCCCATAAGCCGCGCCCCATAAATGCGCACTATGGTTGATGTTGGAGTTGCCACGTTTGCCTGACCAGATGCTATAAGCTACATAAAGCACAGCAAAAATAATGGCTGGTACAGGAATAAAAAACACAAAGATCAATTTCCACGGTTCAAACAAAATATAGGCAAACAGTACTGCAGATACTGCACCAGAAGCCCCCAAACTTGCCCAGCGATGATCATTTTTATGTTTTAAGTAACTTGGAATAATCGCTGCAATCAACCCGCCCAAATAAAACAGCACAAAGCCTAAATCGTACATATATTGCCGATAAAAACTTTCAATCACGCTGCCAAAAAAGAACAGGGTAATCATGTTGAATAACAGGTGAGCCCCATCTGCATGCACAAAACCATGGGTAATAAAACGATCATATTGTCCACGCTGCATGGCAGGAGGCCAGAAAATTAACCGGTTCATAACATTCTGGTTTGAAAAGGCAATCAGCGAGATAATAACGGTAATAAGAATCAGGGTAACGGTGTGGTTAAAAGGTAAATCCAACATAAAAGCAAGTTCTACATTTCAAAATCTATTGCTCATAATGCCATTAAATGACAGCTTAAGTGGAACTTTCACAATAAATCCGACAATTTTAGTTGAATTTCTGAAATTACCCCACATCTTCAGTTAAAATGGCAACTTCAGCTTGAGGAAATATTGTGATGTCGACTGAGAACACCAGCACTGCAGTTGCAGAAGAGATTCCAAACTTATTGATTACTCCGACTGCTCAAGAGTATTTAAAGGATTTGTTAGAAAAGCAAAACACGCCAGGCATTGGGGTGCGTGTGTTTGTGGAAAATCCTGGTACGCCACGTGCTGAATGTTGTATGGCATATAGTGCACCTGATGAAGTTGTCCCAACTGACTATAAACAGGATTACCCGGATTTTCCTGCATTTATTGATACACCGTCTATTCCATATTTATTAGATGCGGTGATTGACTACAATAAAGACCGTTTTGGTGGTCAATTAACTTTCCGTGCACCAAATTCTAAAGTGCCACGCGTGGGGCCAGATGCATCAGTCGAAGAGCGTATTACCTATGTGCTTCAGTCTGAAATTAACCCGGGACTTGCAGGTCATGGTGGTAACTGTGCACTGGTTGAAGTAGTAGAAGATGAAGAACACGGTTTAACTGCGGTGCTTAAGTTTGGTGGCGGTTGCCAAGGCTGTTCATCGATTGATTTGACCTTGAAACAAGGTGTAGAAACAACCTTAAAACAGCATGTTCCTGAATTGGCACGTGTGGTTGACCAAACTGACCACAGCAACACTGAAGGCGCTTATTTTAAATAAGACCCGCTCAGGTAAAAAAAGCCGCTTAATGCGGCTTTTTTATTGCAGGGATTTAAGGCTGAATATTTAAAATATTCTGTGCTGTTTCAGCATAATAAAATTTCTCTAAATATGCTCTAGCACGGCTGCGTAAATATTCAGAGGAAATTAATTTTTGTACAATTGGCGTTAACAATTGCTGCAATTCATGTTGAATCAAGGCTTCATCAATATTCAAGTCACGTAATAACAAATCAAACGGACGTTCCTGATTACGGATGTACCAGGCATATACGCCATCATGAACTTGCTGTTTTAAATAGTCAGTCTGACGGATATGATCCCAAATTTCATGGCCCAGATTTACCGTATTAGACAGGTCCTGAACTTCAATATAATTCTTTAAAACATTTAAAGGCATATCTTTAATTTTATGCCAAAGATTGGCCTGAAAATGATAGAGCTTTTCATCATCAAAATGCTGATTTAAAACATGCTCACTCATTTGACTCAGTTTTAAAATGTTCTTCTGCAGATAATGGGCAACCGTTTCATCCAGATTTGAATCGGTTACGGTTTCTAAAACAGATTTGCCCATTTTCATAAAACGGGATACACCAGGCACCCGTTTTGCCATGACTGAATTATCCACATAGTCTTGAATAGAATGCTGGATCAGCTGGGTAATCATGGCAGAAAAGGCAGGATTATTAACCACGGTTTTAATTAAACGCTGACGGTGAGCACTTTTGCTTGCCACATATTGAGCAATCTTGTCGATGGTTAAAACAGGAATAACATCCGCTATTTTAGTGCTGTCATTGAGCGGATGAACCAGGGCAAAGCGCACATGTTCAGTGATCTGTTCAATCAGAAAATGGCTGGCAGGCGTAGCCAGAATCTGTTTTTGTAACAGTGCATTAATCTGCTCAAATGACCAGACCTGTTGCAGCGTCTGTTTTCTAAACCATTGATAGAAATTTAGGAATTCAGTTTCAATAGTCGCAGTATGTGAAAACTCTTGTTCTAAAAAGTCAAGATGAGCTTCAATTAACTGCTCAATCATTGGATGTTTCTGCATACTGTCTCGAAAAAAAAATTAATTGAGTGGAATAAGTTTATCCGCAAGCGGATTTTTCATTTTTTGGGTTTTGGCAAGAAAGGGTAAATAATATGCGGCCACTTCCTGCTCTGCTTCCAAAATGGGCATGTGTCCTACATTGTTGAGAATGACAGGAGCCTCAGCATGTTTCAATAACGATTTTAATTCATTTGCCACTTCAACATTAATGATTTTATCCTGCTTTCCCCAAAGAATCAGTGTCGGTGCTTCAATTGTTCGTGTCAGTCGGGCAAAGGATTCTGGCGTATAAATACGGTTCAGGGTCACCAGTTGATCAATCAGTTTGCAGTTATTTGCTGCCTGAGTAATCAGATATTTTTCTTGTGCTGACCTTAAGGCCTTGGGCAGGGTGGGTGGATTTTGCATGACTCGATGCATCACCTGTTCCAAGTCACCAGGTTTAGACACAATCAGCTGTTTAAGGTTTACAGGGTCTTTAGAATAACGGGTATTGGCCTTCGTATAAATACCTGCACTATTCAGCAAAAATAAACTTTGCGTATCAAACGGATATTGTGATGCATAGACGGTAGCAATGGATCCTCCCACAGAATGTCCTGCAACATTCAGTTTATCTTCTACATCGATGGCTTCGACAAAACGGCGCAAGCTCTCTGTCACATTGGGTACAGAATCATCAAAATTTTGCGGAGTTTTGGTTTCACCATTGTTGGGTAAATCGGGAATCACTACATGATAGTAGGGTGTTAAAAAATGGGCCACACGATTCCAGTTATCGCGATTTCCGGCTAAGCCATGAATGAGCAGAATAGTGGGTTTCTGCCTTGAGCCGCCCTCATTATATGCCCAGCTAATCTCGCCCACTTGAATGGTTTTAGCCTTTAAACCTGCTGCATTGCGTTGCTGAACCAGATAGTTTTGCAAATTTATTTGTTCAGTATTGGGTTTATTGCTTTGCGCCAAAGTAATACTGCTAAAACAACAGGCTGTAATAAAACAGAGCTTGCGTACAAATTGAGCAAAATTTGAACCAGACTGTGTCATTGATGATCATCCTTGAAGACTCATGACGATGATATTTTTAGGCAAAAATATCTAATTTTAGACAGCATTTAATTTTTTTAAAATGTCTGTTGTTTATTGTAAATATTATTGAATAAATGTCACTGAATTGTTTCTTGAAGTAAGTAGCTGTGAGCTGAAAAACTGTGAGCTAAGTATTATTTTTAGGGCAAATAAAATATTTTGTAACCTTAGATATAAATTAAACAGCTATTCTTTTTGCAAGTGACTTTCAGTTTTTATGGCATTAAAATATTGCAACTTAAAACATTGGAAGACCAGCATGCTAACAGCAGAAGAAGCTTTAGATCGTTTAAAAAAAGGGAACCAGCGTTTTGTAAATGGTGAAACGACGCACTCTACACTTATGACTCACCAGCAACGTGCTGAAATGGCAGATAACCAAGAGCCGTTTGCAATTGTTTTAGGCTGTTCAGACTCGCGTGTACCTGCCGAAATGGTGTTTGACCAAGGCTTGGGTGATCTGTTTGTCATTCGGGTTGCAGGTAATATTGTTGCGCCATCACAAGTGGGTAGCGTGGAATTTGCAGCAGAAAGCTTTAGCTGTCCAGTGGTGATTGTATTGGGGCATACACACTGTGGCGCGATCCATTCCACCATTGAAGCATTAACTAATCCAACGGCTCCACCATCTGCAAACTTGATGTCAATTGTGAACCGTGTCCGTCCTTCAGTTGAAATTTTAATGCAAACCGAACTGAAAGATGATTTGGATAAACTGTCTAAACATGCGGTACGTTCTAACGTTTTTGCATCTGTAAATCAGCTGCGTCATGGTTCTGCCGTATTGGAAAACCTGATTGCCAAAGGCAAATTAAAAGTGGTTGGGGCAGAATACTCGCTTGAAACCGGTGAAGTGACTTTCTTCGATTTTTAAAAGAGCAGATATTTTCAAGTTCAAAAAAGGCGCTTTATAAAGCGCCTTTTATATAGGGATATACATTGTTCAATAAGATGCTTTGCGCTTGAGCAGTAGGATGCACCAGATCTGCTTGCATCAGGCTGTTCTTACCGGCAACGCCTTCCAAAAAGAACGGCAGCAATGGTACATGATGCTGCTGACTGACAATTTTATAATTTTTTTCAAAAGCCTTGCTATAGGCTGTACCGTAATTGGGCGGAATTTTCATGCCCAAAACAATCACCTTGGCATTTGCTTTGAGACTGTGCTGCACTAAAGTCGCCAGGTTTTTTTGAATCAATAGCGGTGGTTGACCGCGCAAACCATCATTACCACCCACTTCAATCACCACAATATGCGGTTTATAGGTTTGCAGTAATTTGGGTAAGCGTGCCACAGCGCCACTGGTGGTTTCCCCACTGACACTGGCATTGACCACTTTATGCTGTTTCGGATACTGTTGGTCTAGACGTTTCTGTAATAATGATACCCAGCCTTGCTGTGCCTGTATGCCATAACCCGCACTAATACTGTCACCTACAATCATAATGGTTTTAGCAGACGCTATGACTGGAGTAACACCCAGACCGAGCATGGCCAAGCAAGCAAATACAAAAGTTTTAAGATTGCGATTTTGCATATAGGGATTTTATGACCCAAGTTAATAGCGACTATTCCATCATGCCACAAGTGATTATTGCTGCACAGCAGCTTAGCCAAAAGATAAAATTTGCGCAAAAAGAGCTGAGCATTTTTGAAAATCTGACTTTTGATATTCATAGCGGCGAACAGGTAGCGATTACCGGGCGTTCGGGTTCCGGCAAATCAACCCTGCTGGGTATTCTGGCCACTTTGGATCAGGCCAGCTCAGGAAAATTACAGGTCTGCGGGCAATCAATTAGCGAATTGAATGAAGAACAGCGTGCACTGGTGCGCTTAAAACATATCGGGTTTGTGTTTCAATCCTTTCAGCTGTTAGCGCATTTAACAGCGCTTGAAAATGTGATGTTACCGCTACGTTTACAGCAGAGTTTTAACTTTGCTGCTGCTGAAAAAAAGGCCTTGGCCTTGCTGAAGAAAGTGGGTTTAGAACGTCAGGCTATGCAAACCCCTAAAGTGCTTTCTGGCGGTGAACAACAACGGGTGGCCATTGCACGTGCCTTAATTAGTGATCCACAAATTATTTTTGCCGATGAGCCTACCGGTAATCTGGATGCTCAAACGGCCAAGGAAATTGAACAACTGCTGTTTCAGCTGAATCGTGAGTTTGGCACCACCCTGGTACTGGTTACCCATGATTCAACTTTGGCCCAGCAATGCCAACGGCATTTTGAATTGCGTGATGGTCATTTGATTGAACATGCTTCGGGAGAGGGCTGAAATGAATCCACTGTTTCGGCCCTTGCTGAGCCAAAGCTTTAAAAGCACCGGTATTTATCTGCTGATCATTGCCTTGACACTGGCGATTAGTGCAACCACGGCGCTGAAATTTAGCAATGAACAGATTCAAAATGCCGTGGCCTTACAGGCCGCAGAAATGCTGGCAGCGGATCTGGTGCTTACAGACAATCAGCCGCTGGAAAAAAAGTGGCACGACCAGGCCGAACAATTAAAACTACGACAATCCCAAGTCACTGCATTCAGTTCGATGGCACATACTCAAGATCAGTTTGTCATGGTCAATGTCAAAGCCATCGACCAGGCATTTCCCTTGCGCGGGGAACTTCGGGTACTGCCAGCGGCCAAAACTATTTGGTCCGGTGAAGTCTGGATGAGTCCACGGGCCATGGATTTATTGCATGTAAAAGTGGGGGATAGGGTCAATATCGCAGATAGTCAATTTAAGATCACCGCAAAAATTGCGCATGACTCCAATCAGGAACTGGGTTTTTCCGGCTTTTCGCCAACGGTGATGATTTCTCAGGTTGATGTGGCGAAAACCAATGCCATTCAGGTGGGTAGCCGTGCCGAATATCGTTTATTAATGGCGGGAGATGCACAGCAAACGAAGCAGTTTGAACAGAATTTTAAGCAACAGCAGCACGCCACGTTGCCGAAAACAGCGCAAGATGCGCAAATGCTGGATGAGCAAAATAGCCTAAGATTACGCAATGCCAGCGAAAGCAATACCCGTTTAATGAAGCCGATTGCCAATCTGGATACCTTCCTGCAGCTGAGCAACATTCTGACCATTTTACTGTGCGGAATTGCCATTGCTTTGACCAGCCAGCGCTATGTGCAACAAAATCAGGACAATATTGCATTGATGCGTTGCATCGGTGCGACACGAGGGCAGATTCTCAATGCCTATCTGGCCTTACTGGCTGTGGTACTGTTGGTCGCGATGCTGATTGGCAGTCTGGCTGGGGTGGCGCTAGGCTATGGTTTGTTGCAACTGATGCTACAGCTGATTCCCAATTTACAAATGGAGTTTTCTGTATGGGAGATGTTGCTGCGGCCATTACCAGTGGCCATGCTGACCAGTGCCGTGGTGTTACTGGGATTTATTGTTCCCAGTTTATGGCAATTACTCAATACCCCGCCAATTCGTGTGATACGTCAGCAGGAAAAATCAGTGCAATCCATGCTCTGGATGTTATTAATGGGCACAGCCAGCTTGGCGTTATTCAGTATCGTGCTGACAGAAAATATTCTGCTGACCGCCTGGGTGATGGGGGCAATTGTACTGCTGTGTACGCTACTCTATTTATTGATCTGGGGTTGTTTAAAATTCATCAAAGGCTTGAAAGGGGCGATTTCAGCCTATGTGCGGGTGCCGTATCAAACGGCTTTTCAAATTACTGCCTTGGCACTCGGCCTGAGTCTGATGACGGTGTTGACCGTGTTAAGAACAGACTTGCTGGAGCGCTGGCAGCAACAATTGCCTGAAGGCACTCCCAATCAGTTTGTTTATGGCCTGCCGCCCTTTGATATGCCTGCTTTTAAGGCACAGATCAAGCAGCACGGTTGGCCAAGTACGCCTTTATATCCGAATATTCGCGGTCGCCTGGTGGCCAAAAATGATCAGCCCTTTGCAGCTGATCTGGTCAAAAGCAATAATTCATTACGCCGTGAACTGAATTTAACCCAGACCACGGAATATCCGGAAGACAATAAAATTGTGCAAGGTACAGCAGTACTCAAACATGCTGGCGATGTATCGGTTGAAGCCAAAACCGCGGCAGAGCTGGGCATCAAAATCGGAGACCGGCTCACTTTTAGTCTACCTGAAGGCCAGATTCAAGCTAAAGTGGTGAACTTGCGCAGTGTGGAGTGGGAAAGTTTTAGTCCGAATTTTTTCTTTATTTTTGCACCTAAAACCATGGATGAAAATGCCGGCAGCTATTTAGGCAGTTTTTACGTGCCAGAACAAGATAAAAACCAGATGGTGGCAGTGATCCAGCAATTTTCCAATACCGTTTTTATTGATGTCAGCCTGATTCTGGATGAAGTCAAACGCCTGGTGAATGTGTTGGTACAAATTGTCAGCATTCTGGCACTGTTGGTCAGTGTTTCTGGGATTCTGGTGTTAATTGCCTGCTTAAACCTGTTGATGGACGAACGTAAACGTGAAGTGGCTTTGCTGCGGTCATTCGGCAGCTCCAAACAAAAGCTTAAACAGATGATGACCTTGGAAATTGGCTTTATGGGATTGATGGCAGGAATTGTATCCTGCCTGTTTGCAGAAGTGATCAGTGCCATTGCCAGTTATAAAATGAATCTGATCATTCAGGCACATTGGCAAATCTGGATTATTTTACCGATACTCATGACGCTACTGTGTGCCCTGATTGGACGCTATCGTTTGAGTTATCTCTGTGATATTCCACCGCTGCAAAGTTTGCGCGAGATGAATCAATAATGGATTAATCTTCAAAAGAAATAAGTGAGAATATAAAAATGGAGATTAGATAATTTTCATGAATTATTTTTTAAGACTAATAAGTTGTTTGTTTCACCAAAATAATCATAAATTTTGCCAGGTATTTGATTCATGAGTGTGGCATGGAGGCCACATGTTTCTCATCCCTTGCGCTGCATTTTAAAGCAGTGCTTAAAACTGGCTCAGGATGTTGTGTATGGGAAACAAAAGGTTTTTCTTGCGGACTCAAAATATATTTTGAGATCCTCATTTTGACCTTTCAAAAGTAGAAAGCTTACCTACACGAAAACATAAAAATTTAAACAATCAAATGAGGTAGTGCTGAGTTAGAAAAACTAATATTGAATGTTGTGATTTATAAAAGAAGTCTATTAAAGAAAATCTAAAAATGTAGTTGTGCCCGCATGGCGGCCAATATTTGCCGCCAAACCGGTTCCAGAATCTGGACTTGTTGCATGCAGTAAGCATAGAGCAGATAACAGCTGATTATGCCCACCGCCAGGCCCACAACTATGGCCAAATTCGGTTTATGTATTCGTTGTCCCATATACCAAATCGCTGTGAGCACGGCACCCATCAGCATGCCGCCAATATGTGCGGCATTGTTAATTCCGCTCATGCTAAAGCCGATCAATAAATTGATGCCCATAATCATCAGCAAGGTTTTCTTATCTAAAATAAAGCGTTGCTTAGGTAATAGAGGCAATAGGGATAAAACCGTCAATGCACTGCCTATGCCCATGACTGCACCCGATGCACCTGCACTCACGGTGGGAAGCAGGCTGGCATCATTGCTGCGCAGCAGTTCAAAGGTATTATGAATATCGATCAGGCCACTGAGTAAACTTCCCATCAGGCCGGCAAGAATATAAAGACCCAAATAATAGAACCGGCCTAAAAGCTGTTCTGCCACGCTGCCAAAAACATACAGCGCCCACATATTCAACATTAAATGAATCAGGCCAAAATGAAAAAACATGCTGCTAAACAGGCGGGTGGGTTCCTCTAAAAAGGTTAAAGGTGCATAATCAGCTCCCCAATGAATAGCATCGACCAGGCTTGGAGCAGTAATATTCACTCCGCTCAGGACTTGCCAGAGAAACAAACCGACATTGATGGCAATAAAAACTGCTGTCAGCCACCAAAGCTGGATATCGAGTTTGCTTTGAATAGGAGGGGGAGAAAGTTTGGCCATGCTATTCTTTTATAATCTTTGCTATATTCAGCCTCAAGCTTAGCACGAAAAAAACAGATTTTTGGAGTAACTCACTGACATGAAAGCTTTTATTGTTCGTAGTTTGTTAATACTTGTCAGTTTAGTGCTTTTGGTTCAACTTTGGATTTTTGCAAGTTTAATGTGGTGGCGAACTCATCCGGTCGATACCACCATGATGATGCGTCTGGATTACTGGTCCGACTCTTCGAAACCGATTCAACACCAATGGCGTGATTATGATCAGATCAGTGATTATATGAAACATGCCGTGGTTGCCGCGGAAGACGGGAAATTTTTGCAGCATAAAGGTTTTGACTGGGAAGGCATGCAATTCGCCTTAGAACGCAATAAAGATAAGGGCAAAGTGGTTGCGGGCGGTTCAACCATTTCTCAGCAATTGGCCAAAAACCTGTTTTTATACAATAAACGTTCATTCCTGCGTAAAGGCCAGGAAGCAGTTGCAACCTGGATGATGGAACGGATGTGGTCAAAACAGCGCATTCTGGAAGTGTATCTGAACTCGGTCGAGTTCGGTGACAATATTTATGGGATAGAAGCGGCAACCCGACATTATTTTGGCAAGAGTTCTAAAAATTTATCGCGTGAACAGGCGGCATTTATCGCTGCCATTTTACCCAACCCTAAATATTATCAAGATCATCGTGATGATAGAAAACTGCAATATCGTAAACGTATGATTCAAAAATATATGCGCTATAGCCATATTCCCTAATTTAGGATTTATTTTAAAAAAGCCCAGTGATTTGGGCTTTTTTTATGAAATTGTCATAAATTTGAAGCATACTTATGAAGATACGGACTACTTTCGAATAATCATAGGTTAGGGTATGAATACGGCTGCTAATACGACTCCGGCGCAAATAGAATATGCATATAATGATCGCTACATTAATCGTGAGCTTTCTATTCTCGACTTCCATTTGCGGGTATTGGAACAAGCGGTCGATCCTTTGCATCCTTTGCTTGACCGGATGAATTTCCTGCTTATTTTTTCCCGTAATCTGGATGAATTTTTTGAAATTCGTGTTGCCGGGATGATGGAGCAACTGGATTTAGGTAATGAGAGCCATACGCCGGACGGTCTAACGCCTAAGCAGGTGCTGGACAGTATTTCCAAAACTGCTCATGATGCGATTGAGCGCCAATACCGTATTTTAAATGAAGAAATTCTGCCGAAACTGCGTGAAGAAGACATCTGTTTCTTGCGCCGTGGAGAACTTACACCTGCTCAATCTGCCTGGATTAAAAAGTATTTCCAAGAGCAAGTGGCTCCTGTACTCACCCCAATCAGCCTTGATCCGGCCCATCCTTTCCCGCGCTTGGTGAACAAAAGCCTAAACTTTATTGTCACGCTGGAAGGTAAGGATGCCTTTGGCCGTCAGATTGATTTGGCTGTAGTTCCTGCACCGCGTTCATTGCCGCGTGTAGTACGCTTACCGGATGAACTCACTGATGGCAAAGAGCATCATGTGATGTTATCCGCCATTATTCATGAGCATGTTTCAGATTTATTCCCCGGTATGACGGCGACAGGTTGCTATCAATTCCGTGTTACGCGTAATGCAGATTTAGCTTTAAATGAAGATGTCGAAGATTTAGCCAAAGCCTTAAAAGGGGAATTGAACTCGCGCCGTTTTGGCCGTGCAGTACGCTTGGAAGTGACTCAAAATTGTCCCGAACATATCTACGAATATTTGCTGGATGAATTCGATCTCGACAAAGAACAGCTTTACAAGGTAGCAGGTCCGGTAAACCTTGCCCGTTTATTGTCGAATTTTAAACGTCCACATTTACGTTATGACTCGCATACGCCTATTATTCCTAAAGTCCTGAAAAAATCTGAAAATATTTTTTCTGCCATGCAGAAGCAGGATATTTTACTCCATCATCCCTTTGAATCTTTTGCCCCAGTGATTAATTTGCTGCGTGAAGCAGCACGTGATCCGCAAGTGCTCGCGATCAAGCAAACTTTGTACCGTAGTGGAGCAGATTCTGAAATTGTGCAGGTATTGGCAGAAGCAGCACGTAATGGCAAGGAAGTGACGGCCGTGATTGAATTGCGTGCCCGTTTTGATGAAGAGTCCAATATTGAAGTAGCCAATGTGCTGCAAGAAGCAGGGGCAGTGGTGGTATATGGCATTGTTGGTTATAAAACCCATGCCAAAATGATTCTGGTGGTACGCCGTGAAAACAATAAGCTGGTGCGCTATGTGCATTTGGGTACCGGTAACTATCATGCAGGTAATGCCCGTATCTATACCGACTATGGTTTATTAACCACAGATAAAGAACTATGTGAAGATGTGCACCGCATTTTTCAGGAACTGACCGGTATGGGGAAAATGGCAAAACTGAAAAAGTTATTGCATGCTCCTTTTACCCTGCACGCGCAGCTGGTTAATTTTATTGATGATGAAATTGCCAATGCCAAAGCCGGGAAACCTGCGCAAATTATTGTCAAGGTCAATGCCTTAACGGAAATGCAGCTGATTAATAAATTATACGAAGCCTCTCAAGCCGGGGTGAAAATTGATTTAATTATTCGTTCCATCTGCTGTTTACGTCCTGGTTTGGCAGGTTTGTCGGAAAATATCCGGGTACGTTCCATTGTCGGACGTTTCCTTGAACATACTCGTGTCTATTACTTCTTAAATGGTGGTGATAGTCGGATTTACTGTTCAAGTGCGGACTGGATGGACCGTAACCTGTTCAACCGAGTGGAAGCATGTTTCCCGATTGAAGACTCAGTATTGAAAAAACGTATTTACCAACAAGGTTTACTGAATTATTTAAAAGATAACCAGCAAGCATGGTTGCTGCAAAGTGATGGCACCTGGTTACGTGCGCAAGTCGCCGAAGGGGAAGCAGCACATAATGCACAGCGGATATTATTAGAGATGATCAAATAATTTAGACCAGCCTTGGTAACATCAAATCAAGGAGTCTTTGGACTCCTTGATTGTTTTTAATCTAAGGACAAATCCTTATAAATTTAAAAAATTAATGTTCCAAGCTGGCAATTTTTCTGTAGGTGTTTTTAATATTACCTTCAATCTTGTACAGAGGAATATTGGTTTGATCTGCTACTTGCTGTGAATTTAGACCTGCCGATACCAGATTTAAAATTTTATATTCAATGCTGGTTAAGGCGAGTACGGTCTTTTCTTCAAGCTCGGATTTGTTTTCACTATATTTAGTCTGACGAGACAAAATATATTGGGCTAAATTGTGATGAAGAGGAGCACCTCCACGTAGAATGCTTTTAATATTATTGATCATTTCTGCTTCAGTATGATGATGAAAAACATAGCCTTGTGCACCCGACCGAATGGCATCGAAGAGTAATGCGGTGTACTGTTCAGTTAATATTGCAATTACATAGCTATCTGGATGGATTTGTTTCAGCTGTTTTATAAAGCGTAGCTTTGCTGGGGAGTTCAGTTCCAGATCAATAAAAATCAGGTTGGGCAAATGCTGTTGCAACAATGCTTCAGCTTCGGCAAGATTTTGGGTACTGATCATTAATTCTGTCGGATAGCCCAATCCCATTAGAATCATTTCTAATCTATGCTTAAAGGTAGGTTGATCCTCGATCATCATGATGGGAACGGGTAATGTTAGTTCACCCACAAGATTGTACTCACACTGGTTTTGTATTTTATCTGGTCACTTTGCTATAAAATCAATGAAACGACTATCCCCAAAACTAGTGAATTTTTATCATTAAAGTAAATTTAAGTATATGTACAATATGGAATATTTATATAAGACTACTACTATATTTGGATTTTTTTGATTTTGAATTGTATTTAGGATATTTAAATTGAATAAAAAATACTAATGAGACAGATTTCAATATTCTAAGTTCTCTTTAATTTATTGACTGTAACAAGTGAATTCTTAATTTTTTTATATATTCCTTATTGTTTGTGATGGTATTTTGCTCAATTTTTTATTTTTTAGTATAAAAATACCTATTTTTAGGGATATAAAGCACATGAATAATGATTTAAAGTCATCTCACTTTTTATTACCTCATGTAGTAAAGAAAAACATTACTTTTTTTGAGGTTAATTTTCAGTACATCCATGTATGATGAAAAGGCATCTTTAACTTCGCAGGTTTACCATTTTTTGGTAAACCTTTTTTTATGAAAAAAATAAGGCATGACATAGGAAAATGAGCCTGGATACTTTTATTCGAGCATAAAAAAAGGAGCAGTTGCTCCTTTTCATCGACTGAATCTTTTAATGAGGATTTTGCGTGATTTTTTGCAAAATCTGCAGCAGTACATCGAACTCGCTTTGCAGCGGCGTACTCTTACGTGTCAGCAAGGCGAGGGTACGACTTGGTGCTGCTTCTATCGGTTTCACCACTAGATCCGGATTGGCTTTAATCATATTGGTATGAAGTGCAATTTCAGGAAGCAGGGTAAAGCCCAAGTCTGAAGAAACCATTTCTACCAATGTAGGTAATGAACTTGCTTTTAAGCGATGATCATTTTTACGTTCACCAATTGGGCAGGCACTTAATACATGATTGCGCAAGCAATGGCCTTCTTCAAGTAATACTAAGCGGGATAAATCCAGATCATCTAAACTGCGGGCATTCTGGGCATTCTGGTCAGCTTTATGGTAAACCAAATACAAGCTTTCTTTAGAAATTTCGGCAACTTTTAAACCACGCGTGTCAAAAGGCAATGCCAACACGATCATGTCTAAATTGCCGTGTTCTAGTTTTTCGACAATTTTTTCACTTTGTGCTTCGTGTAAGTGCAGCTGAATTTTAGGAAGCTGCTTATGCACTTCATCTAGAAGTTGCGACAAAATAAAAGGTGCAATCGTAGGGATAATTCCTAAATGTAAATCACCCGTTAAAGGTTCGCTCATTTCACGACTTAAACGCATCAGGTCTTGTGCATCTGCCAATAGAACACGGGCTCGGGCAACAACCTGTTCGCCAAGCGGAGTTAAACGTACATTTTGGCGGTCGCGTTCAACGAGGACTCCACCTAACAAACGCTCTAATTCCATGATCCCGCCTGACAAAGTCGACTGGGTCACAAATGAACGGCGCGCAGCTTCAGTGAAATGCAGCGTTTCAGACAGTGTAACGAGGTATGACAGCTGTCTTAAAGATGGTAATGCAGCCATAGTGTCCTAATGTTTTGATTTAAAGTGATCAGCAAATAATCCGCTCAGATATGGAATAAAATGCGGTGGGATATCATGCCCCATTCCATCAATTAATTCAAATTTCGCATCAGTAATTGCCTTTGCAACTGCTTTGCCATGACTCGGTGGCAGTAAACGATCACGAGAGCCATGTACCACCAGGGTAGGTTGCTGAATTTGCTTACTCAATTGTAGCAAAGAACCTGTACATAATATTGCTAAAAACTGTTGAAGTACACCCGCTGGGTAATAACTTCGTTGATATAATTTGCGCGCAGTCTGAATAATTTCCAGTTGGTTGATATATCCAGGGGAACCAATAATGTTAAATACTTTTACGCTATGATTCACAATGCCTTCTTCGTCAGTCGATTCAGGTCTGCCAATCAGGCTAAACAGCTGTTTGGGAAAAGGCGGCGGTAACAGCGGTTGGTTGTTACTGGTAAACATCAGGCCCAGATTACTGACTTTCTGCGGATGTTTGGCTGCCAGAATCTGTGCAATCATGCCGCCCATGGAAGCGCCAATCACAGAGACTTGTTCCAGTCCCAAACGATCAATCAGTAGCGCGGCATCTTCTGCCATATCATATAAGTTATAAGGTGCACCCTGATTTTCCAGACCTAAGACAAAACGACCCATCAATTTCAAGGTGTTGAGTCGTGGTCCTGAATGACGGATTTTAGAAGATAGTCCAATATCCCGATTATCAAAACGAATCACCCGATAACCCTGATCAATCAGTGATTTGCAGAAAAAATCAGGCCAAAACAACATTTGCGCACCTAAACCCATAATCAGCATAATTGCCGGATGTTCAGGATTTCCCCCCATTTCAACATGCAGTTCAACACCATTGCCCAGATTGACTCTGGTTTCATGCATAAATGAAGTATAGGGAGAGCCGGTAAAATTGAGTGCGCTATTCATTGTTGTTTTCCTAAAAAAGGACATTTTGCTGAAAAAATGTCCTTGGTATTAAAACCTTAAACCGCAGCAGGAATCAAGTCAGGAACTTGCTTGGTCAAAGCTAAACGCTGTTTTGCTGCAGTCGCGCCCAATAAGACAAAACCACGCAAGGTGTTTTGACTGTCCAAGGCTTTGGCAATCATGCCATCTTCAAGTTCTTCAGTTTCCCAGGTGACTTCAACGTCTACAGGTGCAGGAAGTACCGTCAGGGGAGCCGCAGGCGTTTTTACCGCAACTGGCATGGCTGGATAGTGAACATGGGTTTTTTCACCGTTCAAGGTTTTCGCTAAAGCGCGTGCTTGCTGCATGATGGGCATAACATAAGGCAGCAGCAAACCATTCACTTCAGCACAGTCGCCAATCGCATAGATATCAGGCTGACTGGTTTCCAGATGACTATTGGTCAAAATGCCGCGGCTGCAATGAATATCCGCAGTTTTTGCCAATTCCAGACTCGGGTGTAAACCAATCGCAGAAAGTACAATATCGGCAATTACCGAATGACCATTGGCTAATGTAATTTGATAATCGCCATTTTCAACTTTCAGTACTTTTTCAACGGTAGTACCCAATTCAAAGTGAATACCAATATCTTCAAGTTTTTCCTGGAAGGATGTTGCAACATAGCCTGGCAATAAGCGACCCAAGGGCAGGGGTGCCAAATCAATCACGATCACTTTGTGGTCGGTATTTTGCAGGTCATTGGCAAATTCGCAGCCAATCAGACCGGCACCCAGAATCACCACACGTTTGTCGTGATGTTGATCCAGATTCTTACGGAATGCTTTGTAGTCATCTAAATTGTTGACCACATGAATGTCATTACTGCCATCACCTGCAATGGCTACGCGAACCGGATGAGCACCCACTGCAAGAACCAGCTTGGCATAAGGCTGAATACTTTGTTGGCCATCTTTTTCTACAATAAGCTGATGTTGTACCGGTTGGATTGCTTTCACCCAGGTATTGGTTTCAATACGCATATTCAGTTGCGTTGCCATTTTAGCTGCATCGCCCAAGGCAATTTGCTCAGGTGCCTTGTTGCCCACTAAGGCATTTGAAAGCGTCGGTTTGGCATAGTTTACCGCATCATCTGCACAGATCATGACCAGCTCATGCTTGGGATTAAGCTTGCGAAATTCACGTGCTGCGGTATAGCCGGCCATACCAGAACCAATGATGACGATAGGATGCATATTATTCTCCAGACTGTTTTTCTTTAATAAGACGTAAAAAAAGACCATTCACTATGGTCTTTAGTATCAATAATTAGATTTCTACCATTTCAAAATCAACTTTTGATACACCACAGTCTGGGCAAGTCCAGTCATCCGGAATATCTTCCCATTTTGTACCCGCGACAATGCCATCTTGTGGCCAACCTTCAGCTTCGTCATAAATCCATCCACAAACGATGCATTGATATTTCTTCATTTGACTCTCCAAAACACTGACTTTTCAAAAATATGCCGTCAGTAAAATTTTATATACAGCATGAACCGATTGATATGACTTTCGATGTACATATTCAAGCAAATTTTTACGCAGTTCTATTGCTAATGTAAAGCGAATATCGGAGTTTAAGGGCAGAATTTGAAAGCAGAATTGCTGAGGAGGACAAAACTTGTCTTTAAAATAAGGAAATAAGCGTGAGTTTAGCAATATAAGTCATTCATCCAGATCAATATATGGCTAAATGAGGGCTGTGCAGCGGAGTTTGTGCAAAGTGAAGGGATTAGTCTTTTTAGACTAAGGTCGTGCAGAAAAAAAATACTGTATTTGTTATTATATTATTGAATAAATCTATACCTATTATTTATTTAAAAAATTAACTCAATAAATCAGTAGGTTATAATTTTGTGATTATTTTTATTATGGCTTAAAAGTAAGCGCTGACTGGTCATAGGCCTAATAAAGCGTTAAAATTCATATATTCTCTTTTAAAATACTTTTCTCCCATGAGCAATCTGTCTACAACTTTGTGGTCTAACATTCGTACTGTTCAGGATTTCCCTAAACCAGGTATTTGTTTTTATGACTTGACTCCATTATTTATGGGAAACATTGAGTTATTAACTGATGCTTTAGTTGCCAGTATTCCTGCTGAAAAATTGGCAGAAGTCGACAGTTTTGTCGCGGTTGAAGCACGCGGTTTTGTACTTGCAAGTTTATTGGCGCAACGTTTGGGTAAAGGTTTATTGCTGGTTCGTAAAGCAGGAAAATTACCACCACCAGTGGTTGGCGTTGGTTATAGCCTGGAATATGGCATGGACCGTCTGGAAATGTCGGCTGATGTCCAAGCGCAAAAAATCATTATTGTGGATGATGTATTAGCCACTGGCGGTACGCTAAAAGCAGTCAAACAGTTAGTGAATAAATGCAAGCATGAAGTTTTAGGGGCAAGTGTTTTTCTGGATTTGCCAGATTTGCATAATGACCTGGGCTTAGATATTTGGTCGGTATTAGATGAAAAATCGCAGCCGGAACAAGCTGTTGCTTAATTAAGCGGATGTAAAAAAAGCCTTGGTTATTCCAAGGCTTTTTTATTTTTTCAGAAAATATGTCTGCATATGCTGAAGCAGACCATTGATATTTTCTGGACTGGCTAAACGATGGTGTCCACCTTCGACCGCCTGAACCTGCATATAAGGTTCAAGTTGCTGTTGTACAGCATACATATCCAGTTCTTCATCACCTAATTCCAGATAGGCAATTTGCGCAATATCGTGTTCCAGATCATCTTCATTAATAGGTGGATAATCGGCACGAAAATCTGGACTTAGGTTGGGATTGGCGATAATTGCTGGAATTTTATATAGAGCTGACATTTTAAGCGCCCAGTAAGCGCCCAAGCTATGACCAACCAGGATTTCAGGTTGAATTTTGGCAATAATTTCCCGGTAAAAATTAGCGACGGTTTGAAAATTCAGGTTACGATAATCTACGTCGATACAATATTTATGATCGGCGTTAATAGCATGGAATCTGGCTGATTCACGCGAAGAATCGAGTCCATGCAAAAATAGGATTTTTAAAGGGCATGTCGTCATTTTTTTAGTTCATACTTTCTTTATTCACAAAGATAGACACAGTCGAATAGATTACTTTTCAACTATTTTTCTTGAATCTATTGTAAGGGACTTGGCTGAACAAAGAAGTTAGCTTTTGGTCTAAGGTGTATTTCAGATCAATCTAATAAATTCAATTACAAAATAAATTTTTTATTAAAAATAAATACTTAGAGTTGTTAATTGTTCAACTCAGTATTCAATAACAAAATGTAGCTATGATGTAAAAAATGGTTTTTCTACTTTCATGGACAGCATGTTTTAGAGAGTTGGCCACTCTATGGAAACATTAAATTATGCAATTTTAATTGCAGCCATCCCTTAAAAAGTACGGCAGGTGCTATGGAACCCAGATAACTATAGCCAATGAACCTATTATTTTTGCCCAGTTCCAGCATTCATTCGGATTGGAAGGTGAATGGTAAAACACTATTTCTGGATGCTGACAGGAATGGCATGGTGTCTACCATTGAGCAGATGGAGGAATTTAAAGCATTGATCTTTAAAGATTTAGGTGTGCTTCGAGAGGGTGTTGAAGATTTAGACGGTGCAGAAGTTAAAAAATGGAGCGGGAGTTTGGAAAAGTATTTTCTGGAATATTTACACGGAAAAACCAGATTGAGGGTGGAACTGGAAAGTCCTAGAGAATATAGGGAAATGATGGGTAACGGATTTAAGAAGGGCTTTGAGATTGTTAAACAATTAGCAGAAGCTTAAAAATGTGCCTCAAAATATAAGTGAAAGGAAGTGTTTTTAGCAAATCAATGCTTTTGAGTGGCAATAAGTCATTCGAAATTTATACTAAATCTGCTATGCTATGCAACTTCCGTTTTTTACACATATTCGAGGCAGAGATGACGCAACATAACGCTCAATCGACTTCTGAACAACACATTTCCGAAAACGATTTAATTGCACAGCGTCATGCCAAGTTAAAGCATATTGAAGAACATGCTCAGGAAAAGGGAACTAGCCCTTGGCCAAACACCTTTAAGCGCGAAGATTACGCTCAAGATTTACAAGTACAATTTGCTGATAAGTCTAAAGAAGAAATTGAAGCTGGCGAGCAGGTTCATGTCAAAGTAGCGGGTCGCGTGATGCTGAACCGTGGTTCATTCATCGTGATTCAAGACATGACTGGACGTATTCAGCTTTATGTTGCACGTAAAGAACTTGCACCTGAAGTACTGGAAACCATCAAGAGCCTGGACCTGGGTGATATTATTGCCGTTGAAGGTTATATTGGTCGTTCAGGTAAGGGTGATCTGTATGTTCATATTGAACATTTTGAACTGTTGACCAAATCTTTACGTCCACTTCCAGACAAATTCCACGGTTTAAACGATACCGAAGTTAAATACCGTAAACGTTATTTAGACTTAATCGTAAACGAAGAAACACGTAAAACTTTTGAAATTCGTGCCAAAGTAGTTGCAGGGATTCGTAACTATTTAATTAATGAGCGCTTCATGGAAGTGGAAACGCCGATGATGCATGTGATTCCAGGTGGTGCATCTGCGCGTCCATTTGAAACCCATCACAATGCTCTGGATATGCCATTGTTCTTGCGTATTGCACCTGAGCTTTACTTGAAACGCCTGGTGGTGGGTGGTTTTGAACGTGTATTCGAAATTAACCGTAACTTCCGTAATGAAGGTGTTTCAACACGTCATAACCCGGAATTCACCATGATTGAATTCTATCAAGCTTATGCAGACTATAAAGACTTGATGGAACTCACTGAAAAAATGCTTGAGAAATTGGCCATCGACATCTTGGGTTCTACCGATGTTCCTTATGGCGAAGAAGTGTATAGCTTCAAAGGTCCATTCAAGAAAATTTCAATGTTTGATGCCATTCTTGAACATAACCCGCAATTCACTCCAGAAAATGTATCTGACCGTGAATTCCTGGCGAAATTCATTCAGGAAGAACTGAAAGAACAAGTGAAACCTGGTTTTGGCTTGGGTAAACTTCAAACCATCGTATTTGAAGAAACTGTTGAAACGAAGCTTCGTCAACCAACCTTCATTACCGAATACCCAGCGGAAACTTCTCCATTGGCTCGTCGTAATGATACCAATCCGCATATCACTGACCGTTTTGAATTCTTCATTGGTGGTCGTGAATTGGCGAACGGTTTCTCTGAGTTGAATGACCCGATTGACCAAGCTGAACGTTTCCAGGCACAGGTTGCTGAAAAAGACGCGGGTGATGATGAAGCGATGCATTTTGATGCTGACTTCATTGAAGCACTTGAATATGGTCTTCCTCCAACAGCAGGTCAAGGTATTGGTATCGACCGTCTGGTGATGCTATTTGCCAATGCACCAAGTATCCGTGACGTGATTTTATTCCCACATATGCGTCATAAACATGCATAAATTGTGAATGAAAAGAACCCGCTTAAGTGCGGGTTTTTTTATAGATAATTACAACAATAATAAATTTGATCATTGCAAAAAATGCTTAAAGTAAATAAGGTACTTGTATAATTAAGTCATCAGAATGTAAAGCTAATGTTCGCGAAAAAAACACTATTTGTAACGACGCTGATAAGTGCATCTTCTAGCATTTTTGCTCAAGGTTTGATTTTAAATGATGAGAATTTGAGAACGGATTTGAACTGGCTGAATCAGCAGGGTGTGGTTCAAATTAGTACATCAACTTGGCCAATGAGCGGGGATGAAATTCAACGTGTGCTTGCCTCAGCCAAGGTTGTCAATAAGACCCAGCAGAAAGTGATTGATTCCGTTCAAGCTGCGTTAAAAGCAGATAATAATAAGTTAAAAGCGGGCCTATATGCTGAATCTGATGCAAAGAATATTCCTCAAAATTTTGCTGATAAAACAAAATCGCAATTTCAGGCTGCTTTGGAGTTTAATGCCGGCGGTGACAACTGGGATGCAAAAATTCGTGTTAATGCAGAACAAGATCAACAAATTAATAATGATCAAGACGTCAATGTAGAGGGTTCATACATTGCCGGAAAATTATGGAATCAATGGCTGATTGCGGGTCAAATACCGACCTATTGGGGGCCAGGACAGGATGGCAGTCTAATCCGTGGTGATGCAAGTCGTCCGGTGTATGGTTTTACCGCACAGCGTGCAGAACAGAAAGCATTTGAAAATAAATGGCTGTCTTGGGTGGGTCCGTGGCAATATCAAGCTTTTGCAGGTCAGCTCGATCACTATACTGCGGTGCCAGATGCCAAGTTAGTCGGGTTGCGATTAACGGCTCAACCCTTAGCATATTTTGAACTGGGGGCTTCGCGTGCAATTCAGTGGGGGGGGGAAGGACGTCCTGAAAGTCTAAGCTCGCTTTGGGATGCTTTTGTTGGCAATAAAGATAATGGGGGAACCGGTGAGCCCGATCCTTCTAACCAAATTGCCGGGTTTGATGCACGTTTGAATTTACAGCCACTGCTCTCTATCCCTATGAGTGTATATGGCCAGTATGTGGGTGAAGATGAAGCAGGTGGTTTACCCTCCAAAAAAATGTATCTAGCTGGTGTGGATTACTCTTCTAGTTTTAGAAATATGCCTTATCAACTCTATACGGAATGGGCAGATACACGTACCAATGGCGATGCACTTGGGATCTCTTATAATCATTCTACCTATAAGGATGGTTATTACCAGCATGGTTTCCCACTAGGTCATGCGATGGGTGGAGATGGTGAAATGATCTCTGCTGGCGGAAGTATTCGTTTTGACCTCATGAATCGCTTGAATGGTCGAGTTTTGCTGGCAAAAGTAAATCAGTCTGCACGATTGACCAATGTGGCTTTTCCTGAAAAAGATGAAATTAAAGCTTTAGATTTAACTTGGTCACATTACCTTAAACCGGATATCCCATTAAAAATCAATGGTTGGGTCAGTGATTCTGATGTGAAGGGTAGTGATGGTGGTGCATCTATTGGAATTGAATTCCCGCTGGATAAACATCTTTTTAGTTACTAAATTTTTTAAATCATCAAGTTTTTGAGCCATGAATATAAAACTCTCGCCAAGTCGAGGGCTTTATATTTTTAATTGTGATGCAATGTTGATCAAACAAGCAATATTTATAAATAGTTGAGTCTTTCAGACTATACATATTTCAGGCAAAAAAATACGCAATGATTGGGGTGATCATCGCGTAGAACAACGAATCTGTTTGCACAGTTCGGTTAAGGAGAATGTTAGAACTAGGGGTAGCTCTAAGCATTGAAGAAATCATAAAATGAATGGTGAGTCATTTCATGAGGCTTTCAGTTAAGTTGTGTTAATTCAGGTTAATAACCATAGGTTAGCGCGATTAATTGCTCATTTTTTGACTATAAAAAAGCCCTTGATGAAACAAGGGCTTTTTTATTTATAAGGGTTTAGAAATGGAACACACCCAAACCTGATTTGATTTCATCCAGGGTTTGCTGAGTAATGTCACGGCATTTATCAGTACCGGTTTTCAGAATGTCCATGATGTAGTCTGGATCTTTCTGTAATTCCATACGACGTTCACGAATAGGGCCGATCAGTTCTTTTAAAATGCCTTCAAGACGTTTTTTCACCGTCCCATCGCCTAAACCGCCACGACGATAATGTGCTTTTAACTCTTCAAGCTCTGCTTTATTGGTATCGAAGGCATCTAAGTAAGTAAATACCACATTACCTTCAACCTGACCTGGATCTTCGATACGAAGATGATTTGGATCGGTATACATGGCATTGACTGCTTTTTTGATATCTTTATCAGACGCATCCAGCACAATGGTATTGCCTAGTGATTTAGACATTTTAGCCTTACCATCAAAACCAGGTAAACGGCTGACATTGGAAAGCAGCGCTTTACATTCAGGCAAAATCTCATGACCAATCTGACGGTTCAAACGACGCACGATTTCGTTGGTCTGTTCGATCATTGGAATCTGGTCTTCGCCTACTGGCACTACGGTTGCTTTAAATGCAGTAATATCGGCTGCTTGTGCCACAGGGTAGCAAAGGAAACCTGCCGGAATATCCCGTTCAAAACCGCGCATCTGAATTTCAGATTTAATGGTCGGGTTGCGTTCTAAACGTGACACCGTGACGAAGTTTAAATACAGCATGGTCAGTTCATTCAAAGCTGGTAAGCATGACTGAACACAGATGGTAGTCTTGGTCGGGTCAATGCCCACCGCCAAATAATCCGTTGCTACTTCAATAATATTGCGGCGTACTTTTTCAAAGTTATCGGCGTTATCAGTTAAAGCTTGGGCATCAGCAAGAAGAAGATGTTGATGATGAGAATCCTGTAATCCTACACGTGAACGTAAAGAACCTACAAAATGACCTAAGTGAAGTTGTCCGGTTGGGCGGTCGCCAGTCAAAATAACAGGACGATTGTCTTGATTACTCATTATCTCTCTATTCCAAAGTAGTTATTAGCACTACACGTATATGCTGATGAATGGCCTTATTGTACGGCATAATGTTTTTGAATGGCAGGCACTATAAAAACAGATCATTGAAAAAATAAGAACAATTTAATGATGTTGATACAGTTTTTTTAAATATTTATCTTTAAAATACAGAATAGAAATTTTAGGGATAACAAGAATGGCGAGTAGTTTATTAATATTATTAGATGATATTGCAACTGTTTTAGACGACGTTGCTGTCATGAGCAAAATGGCTGCAAAAAAAACTGCAGGCGTATTGGGCGATGATCTGGCACTCAATGCCCAACAAGTCAGTGGTGTGCGTGCTGAGCGTGAACTTCCTGTAGTTTGGGGTGTTGCCAAAGGCTCTTTTGTTAATAAGCTCATTCTTGTGCCTTTGGCCTTGTTGATTAGTGTGGTTGCGCCTTGGTTAATCAATCCCTTATTGATGATTGGCGGTTTGTTTCTATGTTATGAAGGTGTGGAAAAGGTTCTGCATAGTCTTAAACATAAAAAAGCCACAACTGAAGAAGCGGCTGAAGCCGAGTTAACAGCAATCGAAACTGATTTAGCCACATTTGAAAAAGAAAAAATTAAAGGTGCAATTCGTACCGACTTTATTTTATCTGCTGAAATTGTGGTGATTTCATTGGGTACAGTAGCAACTGCTGCTTTTGCTACTAAAGTCATGGTGCTTTCAGCCATTGCCGTTGTCATGACGGTGGGTGTTTATGGCTTTGTCGCCATGATTGTCAAAATAGATGATCTGGGATTGTATTTAGCCGAGCAGGCATCGAGTTTCAAACAAACTGTGGGACGTGGTTTACTGGCTTTTGCACCCAAACTGATGAAAACTTTGACTATTGTGGGAACCATTGCCATGTTCCTGGTTGGTGGCGGGATTATTACCCATACCATTCCATGGTTTCATCATTTTACCGAAGATTCGGTAGATTATGTGCAGCACATGCCCACAGTAGGCAATATTATTGGTGCCGTAACGCCGACTTTAATTAATCTGGCAATTGGTTTTGTCGCCGGATTATTGGTCTTAATCGTGATTGCAATGATTCAGAAGATGAAGCCGAAATCAAAGCAGGCATAATCCAAAGGCTGG
Organism: Acinetobacter sp. SM34; assembly: GCF_022012365.1. Lineage (NCBI taxonomy): Bacteria > Pseudomonadati > Pseudomonadota > Gammaproteobacteria > Moraxellales > Moraxellaceae > Acinetobacter > Acinetobacter sp. SM34. Next base: position 164,643 of record NZ_JAKLTP010000001.1, read on the forward strand.
CTAAATAAGCTGAAAGCAAACTAGAAGGAATATCACTATGCGCTGGAAAGGACGTCGTATCAGTACCAATGTGGAAGACCGTCGTGGTGGAGCCGGAGCTAAAGCAGGTGGTATTAGTATTTTAGGGCTTATAGTTGCATTTGTGGCCTGGAAGTTTTTTGGGGTCGATCCGCAGCAAGCTTATCAAGCCACCAAGCAGGTGACTTCACAATCGCAACCGGCTGAAACCAAGGGACTGGATAATCCAACGCCGGAGCAGCAGGAAGCCATGGATTTCGTTGGTACAGTATTGGCGGATACTGAAGATACTTGGACTCAAGTGTTCCAGCAGCAATTGAATACCCAGTATGTTCCTCCTAAACTGGTGATGTTTAGCGGTGTGGTTAATTCCGGCTGCGGTACGGCGCAATCTGCAATGGGACCTTTCTATTGCCCATCCGATCAGAAAGTGTATATCGATACCACTTTCTTTAAAGATATGCGTCAGCAAATGGGTATTTCCGGTGAGCAAAACACCACCGAACTTTCACGCCAGGACCAGGCTGGAGATTTTGCTCAAGCCTATGTGGTGGCACATGAAGTCGGACATCATCTTCAGACCTTGTTGGGCATTTCAGCGCAAGTGCAAAAAGCCCGTGCCCAGTCGAGTGAAGTACAAGGCAATCAGCTTTCTGTACGTCAGGAATTACAGGCAGACTGTTTTGCCGGGATTTGGGCGCATCACAACCAGCAACGTACTCAGTTCCTGGAGCAGGGGGATATTGAAGAAGCCATGGATGCAGCGCATAAAATTGGTGACGACTATTTGCAGAAACGTGCGACTGGACAGGTGGTTCCTGACAGCTTTACCCATGGCAGCAGTCAGCAGCGCATGAAATGGTTTCAAACCGGTTTGAAGTCAGGAAATATCAACGATTGCGATACTTTCAACCAAGCCATTTGAACAGCTTAAATGCCAGGCTAAGATTGAAAAAGAGGATTTTAAAATCCTCTTTTTTATTTAACCATGGATAAATTTTTTAAAGTTTCGAATAATTCGAATCGACACATAAAGTGCTGCGCATGCAAACAACGCAATGCTTAACAGGCTGTATTTTAAACTTGAAATATCAGCCTGATAGAATTGCTGTATTTGTGGTTTGGAATAAGACCATTGTTGCTGCTTTTGAGTGCGACTATCTTGATAACTGACCTGCTGAATATAATGCTGCTGACCAATTTTTAATAACTCTAATTGCTTGATTTGCCGGGTATGCTGCTGGTTATAGGCATCGGTACAAATATCTTGCAGATAATGCTCACAGCTGAGTTTGGCAATATAACCATTATTGGCGATGACAATATAAATCGCCTGATCTGGTCGTTGATTGTTTGAGACCAGAACCAATTGTTCGCTAGGTGTAGATTTGAGTGAAATCTGCTTGGCTTGCTGGAACTGTTGATCTGCATTTAGAATTTCTTGGCTTTTTGAAAAAATACTCAAAAATAAAGCCACAGTAATCAGAAAAATTACTCCTGCAAAAAAAAGCCGAAATAGGGTTTTAACTGTTTGATGCATGAATAAATTCAACTTAAGGTAGAAATTAAGAAAAGGCTGGCTACACGAAATGTGCGGATCTCAGGCTATGTTAAATGATTGCCAAAAATATGTAAAAAAACTTAACTATTTTGTATGCCATAGCAAAAAATGGTTAAACTGATTCGGTTAATAAATGTTATTTAATTAAATATTTACATGGAAATGTTGGGATGCGTTCGCTTTATTTCAATGAATCGCTCGAATTGGAACTTTAATGGGAAATTTCTTTTTTCTTCAAGTCTTTACAGTTATTTTTGCGCTTTCAATTGCAACGACTATTTTTAATAAGCGTATTTTAGGTTTCCCTCAGGCGATTGGTGTACCCATTGTTTCGGCAATTTTTGTCTTTATTTTACAGTGGGGTGCCAGCCTGCTCAGTGGCAACCAGTTTATAACCATTAATATTCATAATATTGAAGAAGCGGTTCGTCATATTGATTTTTATGACTTTTTAATTAATGGGGTGATTTGTTTTATCCTGACATCTTCCGCTTTGAAATTTAAAGTTTCAGATTTAAAAAGTCACTGGAAGCCGATCAGCATCTTGGCCAGTATTGCACTGGTGCTGTGTGCAGTGTTTTTTGGTGTCACCTTATATGGCTATCAATTTCTGATTGGCAAGCATGTCGATTTACTGGTGCTGTTACTGTTAGGTGCTGCCTTGGGTGCAACTGACCCGATTGGGGTAAAAGGGGTGTTAAGTTCGGTACGTGCACCGCATCATCTGATTGTAAAGCTGGAAGGCGAATCACTGTTTAATGATGCCATGTGTATTGCCGTATTTATGACCTTGTTAAATGTATTGCAAGGTGAACACTTTACCATTATTGGCACTTTGGAAACCTTGCTCTATGAGATTGTGGTTGCGATCATCATTGGTTGGGGCTTTGGTCTGGGGATTTTAAGATTACTGCGTGGCAAGCACGAAATGGAATCTTTAATTCTCACAACAGCGCTGTTGGCTTGCGGTTCCTATCTAGTGGCCTTATTTGCTCATGCATCGGCACCTATTGCCTGTGTTATTGGTGGCTTGGTAGTAGGCAACAAATGGAAAGAGATTTTACAGGAACGTGAAATCCGCGAGGTCAATCATTTCTGGCATACCGTTGAAGGCATCATCAATTCATTCTTATTTACCCTGATTGGCCTTGAACTCTTTATTCTGGATTTAAGTATTAGCTTGATTCTGGGCGGTATCGTCGCATTCTTTATTCTGCATGCTTCACGCTTTGCCGCAAACTATTTGTCATTCGCATTTTTCCCGAACTTTAGAAATAAAAGCTATAATGGAAGTCTGGCAATTCTGTCATGGGGTGGGGTACGTGGCGGCATCTCATTAGCATTGATACTTGCCGTGGCGAATGTTCCACGACTAACTGAATACAGCAGTATTTTAATTGGCTATACCTTTATTTCGGTACTGCTTTCAGGCTTGGTCTGCGGACTCGGTTTGCCTGCGGTCATGAATGCCTTTTATTACAATCCGAATGAAGAAACTACGGGTTTTAAAGGCTGGTATCAACGCATGTGCCATAAAATGAATAAGAAAGGCTTCCAGTACATTGTCGGTGAAGATGCCAATGGCAATGAAACCATTACCGTTTACAACCCGGATGCGTTAATTGATGAGAAAGCCGAAGATGGTGTAGCAGTGATGCATAACCCAGAGAAGGTACAGGTAGTGAAACGTCTGGAAAGCCCAGATAATTTCTAATCATCGTAAGTAAAAAAGCCCCTTAGCGGGCTTTCTTATATTTTATTTCTTGTGAATGCTAGAGTAGAGAGATATCAATGATCTATGGGATATTCTTAGAGATGAGCCATCTTGATGATGAGTTGGAAGTCTTTTAAAGCGACCAGCTTGAATGCAAAAATCACGAAATCTCAAGGTTTAATAAGGATGATTTAAGGACAATATATGCCTCAACATTCCAACACGTCCAGTGATGAATTGGCACGGCAAATCCTGCAAGTGGTGGCTTTAATTCCCTACGGCAAAGTCGCTTGCTATGGACAGATTGCCAACATGGCGGGCTTACCTAAACATGCACGTTTAGTGGGTTATATTTTAAAGCATCTGGATTCAGAAGCGGAAATTCCCTGGCATAGGGTCATCAATGTTCAAGGAAAAATTAGCCTAAGCAAATTGAATGATCAGGGAGAAAATATCCAGCGATTAAAGTTATTGGCAGAAGGGGTAATGGTGATTGGAGATAAAATTAATTTAAAACAATATCAGTGGATGAATGCTTTATAAAAAATGTGTGTGAATCAAGCTTTTCCCACCTTTAGCAAAAGATGGGAAAGCCCATGGCCTATTATTGACGGACAATCAGTACCGGAACATGCGATTCGCTTAGCAGACTTTGTGCAACACTGCCCAAGAACAATTTTTTCAGACCTGTACGGCCATGTGATCCAATAACAATCAGATCGGCATGGGTTTCGTTAGCTGCATTGACAATTTCACGATGAATTACTTGTCCTTCAATAAGTTTGGTTTCAACTTCAAGACCTTGTTCATGGAATTTTGCTTTTGCTGCCTCAAGAGATTCTACAATCGCCGTACGAGCACGTTCAATCAAGTCATTGGTTTGATTGGCAGAAATATATTCTGCTGCAATATAGGGATCCAGCGCTAACACTTGAACTACAGTGACTTTACTGCCGAATGCTTTAGCAAATTCAATTGCTTTTGTTACAGCTGCATAAGCTGTTTCTGAACCGTCAACAGGTACTAAAATATTTTGATAAGCCATGTGTATTTCTCCTTATAATCCTTACTAGAAACAGATGCTTTAACCCTATGAATTTCTGTACATGGAACTGTTTGAAATTTGATACTAGGCGTTTTAAAATAAAACAAAACCTAGTAATTTCATAGGGATAATTAAATCCGCTAAATTTTTTTGTAATTTAATCTAACATGGATTGGATGGAAAATTAGTGGGTTTAAAACTAAAGTATGATGAAATTGTAAGCAGATTTTTTATTTGTAACTATGTGTAAAAATACCTGTGAACTGTTGCTTAGAATTGTCTTATTATAGATTTATTAACCTATTGATAATGAAATAGAAATGAATGAACATAATCAGCTCAATTGGGCAAAAGATAATTTTGAAAATATTACTGAAGCATGGAAAGGAGATCTGTGGGATCGCCGTCGTTTAGGGATTCAACTCACAAATTATGTAGATCGTTTGCAGTGTGGTGCTGTATTGGCATTGGATGCACGTTGGGGTGAAGGAAAAACATGGTTTGTACGTCATTGGGCTAAACATTTAGATGATTCAAATCATAATGTGATTTATTTGGATGCATTTGCAAATGATTATTTAGATGATCCATTTTTGACAATTGCAGCAGAGATTAGTCAAGCTTTTAAAGACTCCAATGAAATCGGTGCTGAAGAGATTGAAGACTTTAATTCAAAGACAGCTTCAGTATTAATTTCTTTAGCTTCGATTATTCCTATGATTGCTGCTCGTGCAGGCTTACATATGATTGGTTTAGGTGCTTTAGGTGAAGCTGCTCAGCAAACTTATAAGGAGGGGAAAGAACTATATGATTTATCAAGCGACCAAATTACAGAAAAAGTAAAAAAAAATAGAGGAGAAAATTAATAATCATCATATTGAGAAAGAAACGATTCAAGACTTTAAAAATGAATTAGCTAAACTCGCTGAAAAATTAGATAAACCTTTGGTATTTATAATTGATGAGCTAGATCGTTGCCGACCAGATTTTGCGATTCGTTTAATTGAGCGGATTAAACATTTTTTCGATATCCCGAAAATTGTATTTGTTTTAGTTATGAATAAGCCTCAACTATTACAATCAGTCAAAAATTTTTATGGTTATGATTCTGAGATGAATGGTGATTATCTCGAAAAGTTTGTAGATTTCACGATTCATATGTCTAGTGAAAGTGATACTTATGATTTTGAAGAGGTAATAAAACATCAGTTATTTAGGATTGGTGAGTTGAATTCTCTCGATGACAGAAGTGAATTGTTTTATTGGTTATTAGGATTACAGCTTGATAAAAAGCTAAATAGTAGAGAATTGATAAAAAATCTGAATAAATATGCTTTGTTGCGAACATCAAGTCAAAAGAAAAATTTAATTTTAATTAGTTTGATAATGGGACAGGAACCTTATGTAAATTATCATATTTTTATCAATTCAGTCGTTAAAAAAATAAATGAATATTTATGTACTGATAAACGCCGTTTTATGCAAAAACATAATTTGAGTACATGGGGTTCTAATGGAATTAGTGATATTCGAGAATCAGAGTGGTTTAGATTGATTTTGGAGAAGGACTGGGAGATTACAGATACATTTATTGATAAGCTTCTTGTTGCATATGAGAGTACTAAGAAGAGTAATGATCCTGAATATCAATTGATTAGTATATTGAAAGATGTATCAATTTCTGAACTGGATCATTCAAATAATTTTATTAAAGATTGGCAGTCATACATAGATAAAGGGCTTTAATCTATTATAGATTAAAATATTGAACTAATTTATCAATATCATCCGTCTGTACCTGCTCACGCATCTTTAAAAACTGCTTTTCATCCATGTCATATAGCTTGAGGGAAAATAGTTTTTCTATATCAGCTTCGGAAAAACGGAATTTAATAATTTTTGCGGGTACGCCACCGACAACAGCATAAGGTGGTACATCTTTGGTAACGACAGCACCTGTTGCCACAACTGCACCTTCACCCAGCTTAACGCCTTGCATAATCATGGCACGAGAGCCAATCCAGCAGCCATCACCAATCACTGTGTTGCCAGCAGGAACAAAACTGCGTGTATCAAATGGAAACGCTGAAATCCAGTCGGTACGGTGCAGTTGATTACCACCCATCATAATCACGCATTCTGCGCCAAAACAGACAAAGTTGCCGATATAAAGCTGGTCTATGGGTTTCTCAGGTGTCGCTGGCTTATCATGCAGATAACGCACCACACAACGTTCAAAACCTTGATCCCAATAAGCCGAGTAATAGCTGTAATTACCTTTGATATGAATATTCGGATTCTTCACCGTTTTCGCGATGAATTCGAACTCGCACCAGTGCTTTACAGGGGAATTAATCAACTTTTCAGCCATAACCGGGATACAACAATAAGGAATGCGCCATTATACCGAATTGATCTTTAAGCTGGCGAACAATCCAATTCAACAAATGAGCTGATTTTGAAAGCAAGTTTTTACATTGCCTGAGATCATTGAGGTATACGTGCAACCACTTTGATTTCAAAGTCAAAACCAGCCAGCCATGTCACGCCAATAGCTGTCCAATTTGGATAAGGTTTTTGCGTAAACACCTGATTTTTAACTTTCATAATAGTTTCAAATTGCTGTTCAGGATCGGTATGAAAAGTGGTGACATCGACAATATCATCGAAAGTACAACCTGCCGCTGCTAATGTAGCAGCCAAGTTTTTAAAAGCCTGTTCTACCTGTTTCTCGAAGTCCGGTTCAGGGCTACCATCTTCACGGCTACCGACCTGACCCGATACAAAGAGTAAATCTTCTGATTTGATCGCAGCAGAGTAACCATGTTGTTCATATAAAGTATGGCGATCTTGCGGAAATATTGCAGTTCTAGTCATGACTATTCTCACTCAATGTCTAATTTAAAAAATATTTTAAAAGTGGCTTAGGTTTTTACATACGTTTCGTATGTAAACATAATTGACATACGAGACGTATGTCAATTAAAATTTGTATATTGATGAGGTAATTAAATTAATGTCTGTTCGTGAACTAAAAATGGCGGAAACCCGTAAAAAACTCATAGAAGTGGCACGTCGCGCATTTGCTGAATATGGTTATGCGGATACTTCAATGGATAAACTCACCGCAGAAGCAGGGCTGACCCGTGGCGCGCTGTACCATCATTTTGGCGATAAACGTGGTTTATTTGCTGCTGTGGTCGATCAAATTGATTCAGAAATGGCTGAATATGCCGGGCAACATCTGGGGCAACCTCAGGATTTATGGGAAGGTCTAATGCTGGAAGGGCGCACCTATATTGAGAATGCCTTGAATCCTGAATTTCAGCGTATTGTGCTACGCGATGGACCTGCGGTACTGGGTGATCCGGCGCATTGGCCAAGTCAAAACAAATGCTTGCAGTCTACCCGTGAGTGCGTTGGACAGTTGTTGGCGATAAACCGGATTAAAACTGTAGATTCAGAAGCGGCTGCCGTATTTTTAAATGGGGCAGCCATGAATGCTGCATTATGGGTGGCTTCCAGCGAACATCCTGAGCAGGTATTACCAGAAGCCTTACATGCCTTTCAGCTCTTTGCGTCAGGATTCTTAAAGGAAGGATAGAGTAGGGTTATTTATAATCAATTGTCTGAATATAAAAACCCCTCATTAGGAGGGGTTTTTACAGCCTAAAATATCTAAGACTTAGAGATATTCAACTTTCACAATTTCGTATTCAACTTCGCCTTGCGGAGTAACGATTTTCACTTCGTCGCCTTCGTTTTTGCCCAACAGGCCACGTGCGATCGGAGAGTTTACTGAGATCTTGTTGATCTTAAAGTCTGCTTCGTCATCGCCAACAATTTTATAGGTCTTTTGTTCTTCAGTGTCGATATTTTCAATCGTTATCGTTACACCAAAAACTACACGGCCATTTTGCTCAAGTGTTTTTACATCAATTTCTTGAGCTGCGCCCAATTTGCCTTCGATGTCTTGAATACGGCCTTCACAGAAACCTTGCTGCTCACGCGCAGCATGATATTCAGCGTTTTCTTTCAAATCCCCATGTTCACGTGCTTCAGCAATTGCTGCAATGATACGTGGACGGTCAACACTTTTAAGTTGCTGTAATTCTTTCTCTAGGGCAATTTTGCCTTCGGGAGTCATAGGATAACGTTGCATTGTTGTCCCTCATATTTGTAAAAAGTAAAAATCAGTAAAGCTACTGATTTATAAATGAAAAAAGCCCGCCACCGAGAGGTGACGGGACTTCTCGGTAACTTAATTAACCTTTAGTAAGGTCTTGCAAGCGGTATACGTCCATTGGCAACTTAATTGCTAAGGCTTGGCATACAGCATCGGCACCGTTCAAGGTAGTTGTGTAATACACTTTGCCTTGAAGTGCAGAGCGACGGATCGAGAATGAATCTTCTTGAGCCTGTTTGCCTTCAGTCGTATTGATAATGAGCTGAACTTCGCCATTTTTCAAGCGGTCCACGATATTAGGACGGCCTTCTGTGACTTTGTTCACACGTTCACATGCAATACCAGCTTCTTTAATGACATCATAAGTACCGCCAGTAGCGATCACTTTGAAGCCAAGATCAGTTAACTGTTTAGCAATCCCCACTGCACGAGGTTTATCTGAGTGACGTACAGACAAGAATGCGTGTTTTACTTCACCTTCGGTTGGAAGACCAGGTAAACGATCGTTAGAGCCTAACACAGCTTTATAGAACGCTTCACCAAATGTTTTACCAACACCCATCACTTCGCCTGTAGATTTCATTTCAGGGCCAAGAATTGGGTCAACGCCAGGGAACTTGTTGAATGGGAACACAGCTTCTTTTACAGAGAAATGTTCAGGAATAATCTCTGTAGTGAAGCCTTGCGACACAAGAGATTGACCAGCCATACAACGCGCAGCAACTTTCGCTAAAGATTCGCCGATACATTTAGAAACGAACGGAACCGTACGTGATGCACGTGGGTTCACTTCCAAGATGTATACGTCAGTACCTTTCACAGCAAACTGTACGTTCATCAAACCGATTACGCCAAGCTCTTTCGCCATTGCAACTGTTTGACGACGCATTTCGTCCTGAACTTCTTTAGATAAAGAATAAGGAGGAATAGAACATGCAGAGTCACCTGAGTGAATACCGGCTTGTTCGATGTGCTGCATAATACCGCCAATCACAACGTCTTTACCGTCAGATACGCAGTCCACGTCAACTTCGATTGCATCGTCAAGGAAGCGATCAAGAAGAACAGGCGCTTCGTTTGATGCTTGAACCGCATCACGTAGGTAGCGTTTCAATTCGTCATCGTTGTAAACGATTTCCATCGCACGACCACCAAGTACATACGAGGGACGTACTACAAGTGGGTAGCCTACTTTAGACGCTTCAGCCATACCTTCTTCAGCAGATTTTACGATGCTGTTGTTTGGTTGACGAAGTTGCAGACGTTGAATCATTTGCTGGAAACGTTCACGGTCTTCTGCGCGGTCAATTGCATCAGGAGATGTACCGATAATTGGCGCACCCGCTTCTTCTAAAGCACGAGCCAGTTTAAGCGGAGTTTGACCACCGTACTGAACGATAATGCCTTTAGGCTTCTCTAAACGTACAATTTCAAGTACATCTTCAAGGGTAATCGGTTCGAAGTACAAACGATCTGAAGTGTCATAGTCGGTAGAAACAGTTTCAGGGTTACAGTTCACCATGATTGTTTCATAACCGTCTTCACGCATTGCAAGGGCAGCGTGTACACAGCAGTAATCGAATTCGATCCCTTGACCAATACGGTTAGGACCGCCACCGATCACCATGATCTTATCTTTAGCAGACGGATTCGCTTCACATTCTTCATCGTAAGTTGAGTACATGTAAGCTGTGTCAGATTCGAACTCTGCCGCACATGTATCAACACGTTTGTAAACTGGGTAAACGCCCAAGTTCCAACGTTGTTTACGGAATTGTTTTTGTGAAATGCCCATCAAACCAGCGATGCGAAGGTCAGATAAACCTTTGCGTTTAAATGCACGAATATTGTCAGCATTTAAATCGCCAAAACCTAAAGATTTGATTTGTTCTTCAGTTTTGATGATGTCTTCGATTTGAATCAGGAACCACTTGTCGATGTTGGTTGCAGCAAATACTTCGTCTAATGTGAAACCGTGACGGAATGCATCAGCAACATACCAAATACGCTCTGGACCTGGAACTTTAAGTTCAACCAAAATCTTGTCTTTCGCGCCTTCAGTACCTACAGCGATTTTTTCGTCAAAACCGCAAGCACCCACTTCAAGACCACGAAGTGCTTTTTGCACTGATTCCTGGAAATTACGGCCAATCGCCATCACTTCACCCACAGATTTCATCTGAGTTGTAAGCGTTGCGTCAGCTTGCGGGAATTTTTCGAAGTTGAAACGAGGAATCTTGGTTACAACGTAGTCAATTGCAGGTTCGAAAGATGCAGGAGTCGTACCGCCAGTGATGTCATTTTTCAATTCATCAAGCGTGTAACCAACTGCCAGTTTCGCAGCAATTTTCGCAATAGGGAAACCCGTTGCTTTAGATGCAAGCGCAGATGAACGAGATACACGCGGGTTCATCTCGATCACAACCATACGGCCGTCTTTCGGGTTAATACCGAACTGAACGTTTGAACCGCCAGTTTCAACACCAATTTCACGAAGTACAGCTAAAGAAGCGTTACGTAGTAATTGGAATTCCTTGTCAGTCAATGTTTGCGCAGGAGCTACAGTGATTGAGTCACCTGTATGCACGCCCATTGGGTCAAAGTTTTCAATAGTACATACAATGATACAGTTGTCATTTTTGTCACGAACAACTTCCATCTCGTACTCTTTCCAACCAATTAGAGATTCATCGATCAATAATTGTTTAGTCGGAGAAAGATCGAAACCGCGTTCACAGATTTCAATGAATTCCTCGCGGTTGTAAGCGATACCGCCGCCTGAACCACCCATGGTGAATGAAGGACGGATAATTACAGGGAAACCGAAGCGTGCTTGAATTGCCAAAGCTTCTTCCATTGACTCGGCAATGTCAGCTTTTGGACATTCAAGACCAATTTTACGCATCGCGATGTCGAAGAGTTTACGGTCTTCAGCTTTCTCGATTGCTTCTTTAGTCGCACCGATCAATTCAACATTGTATTTTGCAAGAATGCCATGCTCATCAAGGGCAAGGGCACAGTTCAATGCTGTTTGACCACCCATTGTAGGAAGAACAGCATCTGGGCGTTCTTTCTCAATGATTGCAGCAACAGTTTGCCAAGTAATCGGTTCGATATACGTCGCATCTGCCATTGCAGGGTCAGTCATAATGGTCGCTGGGTTAGAGTTGACCAAAATAACGCGGTAGCCTTCTTCACGAAGTGCTTTACACGCTTGCGCGCCAGAATAGTCAAACTCACAAGCCTGACCAATCACAATTGGACCAGCACCGATAATTAAGATGCTTTTAATGTCTGTACGTTTAGCCATGATGCTTCCTTAATTACTTCTTAGATGCTTCGATAAGTTCGATGAAATGATCGAACAGTGGTGCGCAGTCATGTGGACCAGGGCTTGCTTCAGGGTGACCCTGGAAGCTGAACGCAGGTTTATCTGTGCGATGCATACCTTGTAAGGTTTGGTCGAACAATGATTTGTGCGTAGCTTTCAAGTTAGCCGGTAGCGTGTCTGTATCTACTGCGAAGCCGTGGTTTTGAGAAGTAATCATTACTGTACCATCTTCAAGATTTTGTACAGGATGGTTGGCACCGTGGTGACCGTGAGGCATTTTCACAGTTTTTGCACCTGATGCAAGTGCAAGAATTTGGTGACCTAAACAAATACCAAATACCGGAATTTCTGTGGTTTCTACAATTGTTTTTACAGCTTCAATTGCGTAGTCACATGCAGCTGGATCGCCGGGGCCGTTCGACAAGAACACGCCATCTGGATTAAGTGCAAGAACGTCAGCAGCAGGAGTTTGTGCAGGCACTACAGTCAATTTACAACCGCGGTCTGCGAGCATACGTAAGATGTTGGTTTTGACACCGTAATCGTATGCAACAACATGGAATTTAAGTTCTGGTTGAGAGAAACCTTTACCAAGAGCCCAAGAGCCTTCAGTCCACTCATAACCTTCAGGGTCACAGCATTCTTTAGCAAGGTCTAAACCATTAAGACCACTAAATGCACGTGCTTTTTCTAGTGCTTGTTCTTCAGTGATGTTTTCGCCTGCAAGAATACAACCGTTTTGTGCACCTTTAGCTCGCAGAATACGCGTTAATTTACGTGTATCGATATCCGCGATAGCAACAACATTGTGTTGTTTAAGGTAATCACCAAGTGATTGTTCGGAACGGAAGTTGCTATGCAATAAAGGCAGGTCACGAATGATCAATCCGTTGGCCCATACTTTATGAATTCGACCTGACTCAGCGTCTTCATCATTACAACCTGTGTTACCAATATGTGGGTAAGTTAGGGTGACAAGTTGTTGTGCATAACTCGGGTCAGTCAAAATTTCTTGATAGCCAGTCATGGCAGTGTTGAAAACGACTTCACCAGTCGTACTACCCGATGCGCCAATTGAAGTACCTTTAAAAATAGTACCATCGGCAAGGGCTAAAATTGCTGGGGTGCTCAAACCAAAGCTCCTGAAATTTAGGCTGTAAAAAAGCGAGAAGACGAAAAAAAAGGAAGGCTATTATAAAACCTACCCTCCCTATGTCTGCTCGCTTGAACTTAACACGGCATTATACGCAGAAAGCTCTTTAAAGTCCATTTTATTTAACTATGAATATGTAAGATAAATGCCTTGTGTTTTGTTGAAAAGTCTGTTTGTGCTGCTGTGTATATAAAATGTAAGCAAATTAGAATTGTCTAACAAATCAAAACTTAAATTTTATCAAAACCGACTACGCTAGTGCTCTCATACAATAACTATAGGAACAAGATCATGACAGTAGAACAAAAGACAGTGAAAGCAAAAACCACTTTAAAAGAAGTGGTCGCAGAAGGTGCTGACAAGTTGGAACAAGCATCTAAAGACGCTCAGCAAAAAGTCACTGAAGCGGTGACTGAATCCACTGAAAATGTAAAAGTGGAAGCCAAGGAACTGCAAGCTAATGTGCAGGACCAAATTCAAACCCTGAAACAGGATCTTTTGCAACGTATCGAGACAATTAAGAAGCAATTGAATTTTTCACAAAAAGATTTAAGTGAATTGAAGGAGTTCATCAAATCTGAATTTAATGCTGTGATTGAAGATTTATCGAAACTTGGCAAAGAGTTAAAAGAGGATGTCAGCCAAATTTCAGTAAAACATAAAGACCATCTGGCTGAAACTTTAAAACGTTCTAAGGAGCATACTTTAGATGCGTGGAAAAAGGTGTCGGTTAAGTCGGATGATGAACCTACTTTAAAAAGCTGATAGATAGGTAGAGAAATCTACTTATATACTGGCGAGGAAGGTCGCTATGCTGGTTTTCCTTCGGTCAACATTGCAGATCTACGCAATGCAGACATAAAAAAGTGAGGTATTTTGCCTCACTTTTTTATTATTTGAATATTACTGCTATGCCTTAAAACTGATGTAGCCAATCACGTTTGTTATGAAAGTCTGCATTTGGACTGCTGTGTTGCATCGCAAAGTATTGCTCGCCTTGCGAAGTTTGGAGTACAGCCGTTAAGCCCAAGAATAGATCCGACCACTGTAATTTGTGCTTTAACATAAACTCGGTTAAGTCCAGGCTCACATTTAAACCGTAATGGGTGCGTTTGAGCTGGTTGAGCTCAATATCATGGGCAGCTTGCGGCGGCATATCTTCAGGATAACGATATTCTTCAAACAGATACGCTTGCCATGCCTGGGAAGGGGAGAGATTGATTTCTCGATAGAAATCTTCACCCTGTACCCCAATAAAAATTTCAAAACAGGTGTGTTCCCACAAGAAATCCTGACGAGGATGGTCTTGAACCATTTCAGGCCATTGCATGAGCTGATTGGGATCACGTAACCAGTAGCCCACATTTAAGCTATATGGGCTTTGTTGTTCAATCGCAGCAACTAGGGAGATCGATTGAAAGCGACGATCAAAGGCGCTAAGTTCGTAACTGGCCATGAAATCTGCTTAGTTCGATAAATGAGCGTGACGAACTAAGTTAGATAATTTGGCATTTTGTTTTGCCGCTTTTTTATAAAGCAAAGCAATTTTACCAATTTTTTGAACAACTTCAGCACCAGTTTGAGCTGAAAGGTCTTCAATTAAAGATGCGCGTTCTTCACGATCTTCAGCCACAATTTTCACTTTAATCAATTCGTGATCGTTTAAAGCACGGTTGAGTTCTTCAACCACAGCTTCAGTCAAACCTTTATCGCCAAGCATAACCACCGGGTTCAATGCATGACCAATTTGACGTAAACGTTTACGTTCCTGAATAGATAAAGCCGCCATAAAGATAACCTAATTTTAAAAACGGCCTAGTATAACAAATGCCAAGTTTAAACGCTTTATATTCTGTTGAAATAATCAATTTAGATAATTGAAAAAAACATCACCAAAGATCAGATTTAGATACAGATGTATACTGCAACAATGGTGTTTTTCACGTACAATCATATATTAGAAGTTTTTTATTATTTAGAGAGTTATGGCGACACGCATTACCAACCAGAAGTTGTCAAAAAGTAGTCGAGAGTGGATGCGCGAGCATTTGGATGATCCTTTTGTAAAGAAAGCGCAAAAGGAAGGTTATCGTGCGCGTGCTGCTTATAAGCTTCTTGAAATTCAAGAAAAATACAAAATTATTAAACCGGGCATGACTGTCGTTGACCTGGGTGCTGCACCTGGAAGCTGGTCGCAAATTGCCGGTAAGTTAGTCGGTGATAAAGGGTTATTGATTGCATCCGATATTTTGCCTATGGATGCATTGCCTGATGTGACCTTCCTGCAAGGTGACTTCCGTGAGGAAGAAGTTTTTGAAAAATTGTTAAATATTTTAAACGGACGGACTGTAGACGTTGTAATTTCGGATATGGCCCCCAATACATCAGGTAATAAGGCTGTAGATCAACCGCGTCAAATTTACCTATGTGAACTGGCTTTAGATTTTGCCAATAAGGTTTTAGGACCTAAAGGCCAATTTGTAGTCAAGGTTTTCCAAGGCACCGGATTTGATGAATTCCGTAAACAAGTTGTAGATAGCTTTGATGTATTGAAGACGGCAAAACCCGCTGCTTCACGTGCCCGTTCTAAAGAAGTATTTTTGATCGGGCAAGGTCGTAAGAAGGCTTCTAAATAAAGTTTACTTGCCAAGACGTTAAAAATTGTGCATTTTGTACATTTTTAAAATATTGCAAAGCTGATCTTCAGCTTAAATTAAGGTCATCCATTTCTGGGCATGATCAAATTAGATTGATATGGGAATAAAGCTTTGAGCGATCTCTTCAAGAATGCCGTATTGTGGCTGGTGATACTGGGTGTGCTGATTCTGATTTTCAGTAACATCAGTGACCGTAATCAACCGACTGCAATGAATTATTCAGAGTTTGTTTCAGCGGTGAATGCTGGTCAAATTAAGCAAGTCACCATTGATGGCGAAAGAATTCGTGGTGAAAAAACAAACGGTTCAGAGTTTGAAAGTATTCGTCCTGCGGTTCAAGACCCAGAACTAATGCCAAGCCTCATTAAACATAATGTTGTCGTAGAGGGCACTGCTCCTGCACGTCAAGGTTTGTTGATGCAACTTCTTATCGCTAGTTTCCCTGTACTTTTGATCATTTTGTTATTCATGTTCTTTATGCGCAACATGGGTGGTGGTGCAGGTGGTAAAAGCGGACCAATGAGTTTTGGTAAATCAAAAGCAAAAATGCTTTCTGAAGACCAAATTAAAGTTACTTTTACCGATGTTGCCGGCTGTGATGAAGCAAAACAAGAAGTTGTTGAAATTGTTGACTTCTTAAAAGATCCTTCAAAATTCAAACGTCTGGGTGCAAGTATTCCTAAAGGCGTGTTGATGGTTGGTCCTCCGGGTACCGGTAAAACCTTGCTGGCTAAAGCGATTGCCGGTGAAGCCAAAGTTCCGTTCTTCAGTATCTCTGGTTCTGACTTCGTAGAAATGTTTGTCGGTGTTGGTGCATCACGTGTACGTGACATGTTCGAACAGGCAAAACGTCATGCGCCTTGTATCATCTTTATTGATGAGATTGATGCTGTGGGTCGTCACCGTGGTTCAGGTACCGGTGGTGGTCACGATGAACGTGAACAGACCTTGAACCAGATGCTGGTAGAAATGGATGGTTTCGAAGGCAATGAAGGGATTATCGTTATCGCTGCAACTAACCGTGCTGATGTACTTGATAAAGCCTTGCTTCGTCCAGGCCGTTTTGACCGTCAAGTGATGGTTGGTTTACCAGACATTAAAGGTCGTGAACAGATTCTTAACGTGCATTTGAAAAAATTGCCTTCACACACAGGTGTGGATCTGAAAATTCTTGCTCGTGGTACACCTGGTTTCTCTGGTGCACAATTGGCTAACCTTGTAAACGAAGCAGCATTATTCGCTGCACGTCGTAACAAGAATACTGTCGATATGCATGACTTTGAAGATGCAAAAGACAAGATCTACATGGGGCCTGAGCGTAAATCGATGGTGATTCGCGAAGAAGAACGTCGTGCTACCGCTTACCATGAAGCAGGTCATGCCATTGTTGCTGAAATTTTACCGGGCACAGATCCTGTACATAAAGTGACTATTATGCCGCGTGGTTGGGCATTGGGTGTGACCTGGCAGTTGCCAGAACACGACCAAACCAGTCATTACAAAGACAAAATGCTGAATGAAATTTCAATTTTATTCGGTGGCCGTATTGCTGAAGAAGTGTTTATTAACCAGATGTCGACTGGTGCTTCCAACGACTTTGAACGTGCAACCAAAATGGCGCGTGCAATGGTGACCAAATACGGTATGTCAGACAAAATGGGCGTGATGGTCTACGAAGATGAAAACCAGAATGGTTTCTTTGGAAACGTAGGTAGCCGTACTATTTCTGAAGCGACCCAACAACAAGTGGATGCTGAAGTTCGTCGTATTTTGGATGAACAATATAAGGTTGCTCGTCATATCTTGGAAAATAACAAAGATATCGCGCATGCAATGGTGAAAGCGTTGATGGAATGGGAAACCATTGATCGTGATCAAATCCGTGACATCATGGAAGGTCGTGAACCACAACCACCTAAAGTTTATGTTGCTGAAAATCCTGTGATTGATGTAACCCCGACAGATGGTCCTGCAACACCTCCACCATTACCGGCCAGCTAAGCTGAATGTTTAAAAAGAGTCTCAACTGAGGCTCTTTTTTTATGGGGGATGATGATCGGAATGAAAAGATTTCAGTCTGTATAAATTCAGACTTGCTAGAATAGCCCAACTGTTTGAAGGAGAAACATGATGCGACTAATACCATTACCCAATCGAGTGCTGAAATGTGGGGAAATGCAGCTGGATTTGTCTACGCCGCATGTGATGGGAATTCTAAATGTGACTCCAGACTCTTTTAGTGATGGTGGCAAGCATAATGCTAAAGATACTGCTGTGGCTCATGCCTTGCAGATGATTGCAGATGGTGCAACGGTGATTGATGTGGGCGGTGAATCCACACGGCCGGGAGCTTCAGCAGTGTCAGTTGAGGAAGAAATTCGTCGGGTTGTACCAGTGGTGCAGGAATTGGCGAAACATGAGGTGATCATTTCAATTGATACTTCGGAACCTGAAGTCATTAAAGCTGCTGTACAAGCAGGTGCCCATATCTGGAATGATGTCCGTGCGTTGACACGTCCGCATGCCTTGGCAACTGCGGCTCAGCTGAATATTCCTGTGATTATTATGCATATGCGTGGTGAACCCACCACCATGAATAATTTGGATCAATATGAGGATGTAACGCTGGATGTCATCCGTGAACTGTCGCAACGGGTTCAGGATGCTTTGGAGATAGGAGTCAAGCCTGAAAATATCATGATTGATCCGGGTTTTGGTTTTGCCAAAAATGCACAGCAAAACTTAAAACTATTAAATGAATTTTATAAATTAAATGACTTGGGTTATCCCATTCTTTCAGCCCTATCACGTAAACGTTTTATCGGTGAAGCATTGGGTGGGGCAGATGCACAGCATCGAGCGGTTGGTTCGGTAGCGGCGCATTTGCTTAGTATTCAGCAAGGTGCTTGTATGGTACGTGCGCATGATGTTAAAGAAATGAGTGATGCAATTAAAGTTTGGAATGCAATGAATAATCTAGCAGTATAAGCAAGAAAAGGCTCGATAAGGTATCGAGCCTTTTTGCTTTAAGAGGTAATTATTTGCCTTTATACTCAAGCGAAGAATGGTGAACAACGATTCGTAATTTACCTTCGTTATCTTTTACAAATTTCCAGGTTTTATCTACAGTTGTTACTTCGCCTTTCTTATTGGTAAAGTGGACTTTGCCTAAAGTGCTTGCACTGTCACCCGATATATTTATAGCTGCATTATCGACTTCGCATTTTTGCCATCCACCGAGGGCAAAGCCTTTGTCATTAGGATAATTTGAATCTCCTCCCACGAAATAAGACAAAGCACCTTCTTTTGTCGTTCTGAATGTTTGCGGATTTGTGGTTAATGTGGGTTTAAACAAAACAGGGCCATCTTGATAAAAATATACGCTATCAATTACCTTGCTTGCGAGATCACTTGCTGCCTGTTTTCCGCTTTTATCATAGGTTGCACTGATATCAAGTAATGCTTTACACCAGGTTTGTTGTGCCGCTATTACTTCGGGTTCAGAAATATTATTTTTTTGAGTATCTTTCGTGGGTGTGGTAGAACATGCTGCTAAGGTTATTCCAAGAAATGTAACTAAAATGGCTTTCATAACATTTCCCTATAAAAATTATGTTTTTATTTTATAAGGTAGATTTTATTTAAATCCTAGCCATTCTATCCTATGTATCGAAAATTCAACCAAATCCCTACATGAAATAAATTTTAAAATAAATTAGTAACTTAGATTGTAAGGTGAGAAGGGTTACAGCTTTAATTGTTCTAATGATCGTGTAGTGAGCCATAAATACAGAAAGTAAAAGCTAGTATGGAAATAATCCATTTAGGATTTAGGATTTAGGTTGTGCTTGAATTGTGCAGGCACATGATGTTGACAAGATGAGTAATACCATTACTTTGCAGGGCTAGGAATCATGCTGAATATCAAAGTTCAAATGCATTAAATGAAGGAGGGTATCCCCCGTATTTATGGTTGGGTTTGGTAATTTTGTTTCTTTGTGTTATATAGGCTCGCTTTAATGCGTGTCTTTTTTGAGTTTTGTATGTTTGAAGATTTACTTCTCCCTATGTTTGATGATGAATATTATCCCGATATTCTGGTGGCTGAAGTTAAGCAGCTTATTCAACAGTTTGCGAAAAAATTAGCCAAAACTGATTTATCTGAAACTGAGATTTATCAATTTGCTGCTGAAACTGTGGTTTTAATTAATAAAATGAAGCCACAGTTTGAAGATCTTGAGTCATCTTTAGATGATACTGCCGCAGATTATATTGCTGAAGCCATGATGATGGTGGTGCAAGATCAGGGCTATATGGATATTGAAATGGAAGAATTGGTGTCTAATAGAGAGTGGTAAGTCACTCTCTATTGGTTAGTATATATATTTAAAGCTTATCTAGATTAGACAATAGTTCGGTGAGATGGCAACTTGCCTGAGGATAAATTTCTGCTATCCCATCTACGATTAAGTGATATTCCTTATTTTCAGAATAAGCACTTGCTCTTAGATTAAGCCAAAAGTTCGGGTCTTGTTGCAGCAAATTTCTGATTCGCTTTTCATCTTCAGGATGATTAAAATGCAGCGGATAAGGGTATTTCGCTAAAGTGCAGTGCTTTAAAATGAGTTGCCCTTGTTTTTCGCTTATGGTGCCAGAAAACAAATCATAAACCTTTTGGGTTTGTGGTTTTTCAATAGCATCTAGCGCATGAGTCAAGTTTGCACTGATCAATATAAACAGGCAGCTACAGAGCAGGATAAACAGGAGCAGGGTATATAGTTTAATTCGTTTCATTTTTATTCTTTTTTTATTTTTTGAATATTTTTAATCTATTTATCTTAATCATTCAGGCATAAAAAACCAGCTTATCGCTGGGTCTTTTATTGCACCATTTTAAGAAGTATTAAAATGGTGCCCGAGGCCAGACTCGAACTGGCACGCTTTGTGGGCGGGGGATTTTAAATCCCCTGTGTCTACCGATTTCACCACTCGGGCATGTGCGCAATAATAGTGGACGAAATAAAACTTGGCAAGTGTCTTTCCGTGCATTTGCTTTCTTTTCAATCAATTCATGTGCTTATCGCAGTAAAATAGGGCTTTGACCGAATTTTTGTGGTTAGGAGCTTATTTGAAAGATGAGCAAAGCTATTTTTAAAATCTACATCAAACTATCCAGATAGGTTTCGACATCGACATGCTTGTGGGTTTTACACAGTTCATTTTCATAACGAATCAGCTGTATATGCAGATCGATAAACTTTTTTTCTTGTTGTCGCAGCGTATGACGCTCAGTTGAGTTCTTGCTGGTGAATAGACTTTTAAACTGCATTTTTAAAACTTGCTTATAGGCCCAAAAGCAGATGCGGCGGGTTTCTTGCAGATAAAAATATTGCTCGTTTTGAGTCCCTTCAAGAAACATATTTTCTTTGTAAAAACGAACAAAGCCAAAACTTAAGGCAAAGAAAAATAGAATGATTTGTAAAACTGTACTTTCAATATAGGCGATATTGACTGTTTGTAGCACAATTACAACTGCCAGTTTAACTGGAGTATGGCGAAGTTGCTGATATAAAGAAGTCGAGCTATGTTTAATTTGTTTAATAACCACAGGAGTGTAGAGCATAAACAGCAACATAATGGCTAGAACGGCAATTCCTTGTGAGCGAAAAGCATTAAATTGAGGAAATTGGCTAGCAATATAAGGGCTTAAACTCATTGAAAGAGAGATGAAAATCATCGCAGCCAGAACCCAGGGAATCAGCTCTTTCAGTTCGTCTAAGATGCCTTTGGTTTTGATCATGCTATAAAACAAATAATTTCTTTTAAACGCTGCAGGGTATTGTTCCCGAAGTTGTTTTAAAAAAAGTGCAGTTTGCTTATTGCTGATCATAAGGATTAAAGAAACATAAAAAGTAAGGCTAATATAAAGGATTTGACAGTATTTAACAGAGAAATATCCTGCAACTTACTGTTTCCTTCATCTCAAAATAAATCTTTATTCGGTTGTTTGAATTGAACTAAATTTTCAGTTCGCTATATAGACTTAAATTTTGTCTTTACTTATTTCACATGAAGAGATGGGTATTTGATGTGTTCGTAATGAGTGGGAGATATTGCACTAATAAACAGGCTTGCAGCAATATTTTAAATTATCAAGCCAGTAACAATATCGGGAGTGTAATTTTATTCCTGTATTCAATCTGGAATTATGCGAAAATAGTCCTTTCTTATTTTTGTCCAAGGACAGTTCATGACTGATCAATCTCCTGAATCTTTAAGCGATATCGAAATTTTAGACATTTTACAGTCCATGAAAGACGATGAGCTGAATACTGAAGCGAAAGAGATTATCCGTAATGGCGGTAAGGCTGGTCGTCAAGAAGCACATAAACAGGCATTGGTGGCTTTAAATGCCAGCTTTGAAGACAAGTTTGTTGAAGCTGTGACTTTGGCACTGAATTTAAACGAAGCGCAAAGCAAAAAAATTCGTTATAAAAAAGACCGTATCCGTATTTTAAAAGCACGTGGCATTGATTATTTAGCTATAGATGGTGCCGAAACGGCACAGGTTTTATCGCAAGTTGCGCAAGCCATTGTACGTGAAGATGCTGTAGTCACTCATGACCTGCATAATATTTTTCCTTTCTGGAAAGAAGGCTGGCCTATGGTGCAGTTTGACAATGCTTATAAAATTCTGGAAGAAGACATTACCATTCACTATCAAGCTGTCTTAGATGCTTTAATCGCTTAGTCTTAAAAAGACAATTAAAAAGCACCTTTGGGTGCTTTTTTTGGCGCTTAATTCGATTCTTTATGGATACAGCCATGCCAGTAATATGCTGATAGGCCAAATAAAAAGTCGCCACCAGCTGATCAAGGGATACCAGAATAACTCACCGATTCGCATGGTTGAGTCATAATTTTTTCTTTTTCGTTCATAACTATAAGGCGTAATCCAGCACGCCAAAATGAGCAATACGATTGCAAGAATCAAAATTAAAGGCTGGGTTTGCCGGGCGAAAAAATAATAGATCATGTAAAGGCCTGAATAAAAACTCAGGCAGGCAAGCAGGGCAGTCATTGGAAAGTTCATGGTTTTATTTATTTTAAATTAAAAGGAAAAGAATCAGATTACTCTGATCCTTTAAGGTCGTCATGAGATTCAGTTTCTTTTAAAAGACGCGTAACCAGAAGTTGGTCAATTTTAAAATGATCGACATCAACCACTTCAAATTTATAGTTGCCATAAATGACGGTGTCGGCAGGACGTGGAATCTTGCGTAGACGGTACATCATAAAACCTGCCAGTGTTTCATAATTTTCTTCATCCGGCATTTCATCGATTTCAAGGGCGTGTTTCAGATCCTCAATCGGGGTACTACCATCAATCAGCCAAGAGTTGTTATCACGTTTAATAATTTGCTGATCAGCTTCAATCGGAGTGACCCAGTCGCCCATCACGGTAATCATAATATCTGACAGGGTGATGACACCAACCACCAAGGCATATTCATTAATGACCACTGCGAACTTTTCTTTGGTAGAACGGAAGCGATCCAGCAATTCGGATAAAGTTAAAGTATCGGGGATGGTGAGTACATTACGAATGGTATTTTCATTGAGTTGCAGTAAAGACTGGTTATTCAGAATACGCACCAGGATATCTTTAGCATCTACATAGCCAATCACATCATCAATATTTTCACTGCAAACCAGAAACTTGGAGTAAGGATATTCAGCCAGTTTTTGGCGAATACTCGATTCAGATTCTTTTAAAGTAAAGAACACCACATTTTCACGTGTGGTCATACTCGAAGGCACATTACGTTCTTCAAGCTCAAACACGTTTTCAATGAAATGATGTTCCTGTTTTTGTAATACGCCGGCTTGTGCGCCGGCATCCATCACGGCAGAGATATCAGCAAAGGTGATATTGTCTTCACGTGTGGTATTGACCTTGAATAAGCGGAATAACAGGTTGGCAATCGTATTGATAAACCAGGCTAAAGGCTTGCAGACGGTAATAAAGATCTGAATCGGGTTAATCACCGACACTGCAATTTTTTCAGGTGCAATCATGGCCAAACGTTTTGGCATTAAATCAGCAAATAAAATAAATAGTGAAGTGACTAAGGTGAATGAGAGGGTAAAGCTAATTGTTTCAGTCCAAGGACCTTGGTAGAAGCCGGATACAAGTTCAAGGAAATAAGGACGGAAGGCACCTTCACCCAGAATACCGCCCAGAATGGCAACGGCATTTAAGCCGATTTGCGATGCTGCGAAAAAGTCTGCTGAATTTTCCTGTAAATCTAACACTTTCTGAGCGCGTTCTTCGCCCGATTCAGCAAGTATTTTAAGTTTAACTTTACGTGCACCTGCGAGGGCAATTTCAGTTAAAGATAAAAAACCTGCCCCGACAATAAGGATGACGATGATGACGATATTTTGAAAGAGGCTCACAAATCCACCTGTGGATCATCATTATTATGAATATTTTTAACACAAAAAAACTGTGGGTAGTAATGGAATTACTACCCAGATAAATACAGTATAAGCTTAAAAAAGAAGAATTTAAGAAAAAACGTTGTTAATAGTGTGAAAATTGGGAATTATTCATTAAAAACTCACGATTTTCTTCTTCAATCATCTGACGCGCCACATACAGAATCAGCTGACGTAACCAGCGATGTGCGGGATGGTGATGTAATAAAGGACACCATGCCATTTTCAATTCAAACTCGGGAATATAGAACGGTGGGTCTTTAATCAGTAGGTTCTGGTTTTTAGCCTGCAAACGTGCAATACGTGTGGGCAAAGTTGCAACCAGATCAACATTGGCAGCCAATAGCCCTGGCATTTGATAGTGACGGGTAAAGACCGAAATCTTGCGTTTTTGCCCGATACGTTCCAAAGCCTGATCAATCCAGCCCAGACCGGCTTGTTTTTCAGGATTGACCCCAAAACCCACACCCATACCTGTTTTAGAAACCCAAATATGCTGTGCATCGAGGTAACTTTTCAGGTTGAGATTGGCGCTGGCAGGGTGCTTATTATTGAGTAAGCAAGAAAAACTGTCACGCCATACCAAAACCTGGTGGAAACTTTGCGGAATTTCATTGAAGCGGTTAATGGCCAGATCAACTTTACCCTGTTCCATGTCGCGGTAGGACACATCACTTGGAGTTAAAAAGTCGAGGACCACATTCGGTGCTTCTGAGCGTAACGCTTTGACCAAACGCGGTACTAAAGTCGCTTCTGCATAGTCCGAAGTCATAATTCGGAATACGCGATTCGAGGTATAAGGACGGAATTCGGTACGCGGTTCCAGAATCATCGACAAATCAGAAAGTGCATCTCGAATACGCGGTTGTAACTCCAAAGCACGTTCTGTGGGTGTCATCCCTTCAGAAGAACGGATTAATAGCGGATCATTAAATAAGTTACGTAAACGACGCAGAATGTTACTCATGGCAGGTTGAGTTACACCCAATTGTTCTGCCGCACGCGTTACATTTTTTTCACGAAGGAGTACATCAAGATATATTAATAGATTGAGATCGACTCGCTCCAGATTCATAAAAGAAATACCGAAAATAAACTCATGAAATTATTTCGATTATGCCATAAGCGACAAGGCTTGTGTAGGAATATTGATGAAAAAAGAAACGGGATAATACCGAGATTATTATAGAAAAATCACTCAATGAACGGCTTTGGGCAGGAATGATTACAGTAAAGTCTACTAAATCCAAAAAAAATTGGTCAGGTTTTTCAATATGCTGCAAAAGTACAGCTGTAATGATCTGAAAAAAGCAAAAATAGCTGAAATAAAATACAAATGTATTTTGAAGATAGGGGATAAAAATGTACAAAAATAAGCTTAAAAATAACGGGTCAAGCATTTTTGTTGCGAGGCAAGACTTAAGTCTAATGAAGAAAATAACAGCAAAAGGAATATTTTTTAAGCGAAATGCTATTTTGTTAATTTCAAATAAATTAAATTAAAACAATAATTTAAAATTTTGAAACATAAATATAATACGACTTTGATCTACATATTTTTTAAATAAATACTGAGAATTACTGGAGGATATTGGATTAATTTTTTCAGTCAATCTAAGCTGTGTCCATAGCAACGAAGCGCTCTAAATCTGAACAAATCAATATCTTGCAGATTTAGTCCTTTGATTGATGAAATCCTAAAATTATATACAGGGTAGAATATCATGACTACATACCAAACAGCGATTGATGCAATCCGCGAATTAAAAGCGAAATTCGGCAACACTTGGGCAGACATCAGTCCTGAAGATGCTGCGCGTATGCAAATCCAAAACCGTTTCAAAACTGGTTTAGACATTGCGAAATACACAGCTGCGATTATGCGTCGTGATATGGCTGCTTATGATGCTGACTCTAGCAAATACACTCAATCATTAGGTTGCTGGCACGGTTTCATCGCACAACAAAAAATGATTGCGAACAAAAAATACTTCGGTACTACTGAACGTCGCTACATCTACCTTTCTGGTTGGATGGTTGCTGCTCTTCGTTCAGAATTCGGTCCTCTTCCTGACCAATCTATGCACGAAAAAACTTCTGTTCCTGCATTAATCGAAGAAATCTACACTTTCTTACGTCAAGCTGATGCGAAAGAATTAAACGACTTGTTCCGTGCGCTTAAAAAAGCAAACGAAGCTGGTGATACTGCTAAAGCTGCTGAAATCAC
The DNA here is from genome assembly GCF_022012365.1 of Acinetobacter sp. SM34. Lineage (NCBI taxonomy): Bacteria > Pseudomonadati > Pseudomonadota > Gammaproteobacteria > Moraxellales > Moraxellaceae > Acinetobacter > Acinetobacter sp. SM34. Next base: position 191,037 of record NZ_JAKLTP010000001.1, read on the forward strand.
TGCTCAAATCGACGGTTTCCAAACTCACGTTGTGCCAATTATTGCAGACATCGACGCTGGTTTCGGTAACGAAGAAGCGACTTACTTACTTGCTAAGAAAATGATCGAAGCTGGTGCTTGTGCGCTACAAATCGAAAACCAAGTATCTGACGCGAAACAATGTGGTCACCAAGCTGGTAAAGTAACAGTTCCACACGAAGACTTCATCGCGAAAATCCATGCTCTTCGCTATGCATTCTTGGAAATGGGTCTTGACGACGGTATCATCGTTGCACGTACTGACTCTGAAGGCGCTGACTTGACTCAAAAAATCCCAGTGGTTAAAGAGCCAGGCGATATCGCTTCTCAATACATTAGCTACTTAGACACAACTGAAATCGACATTTCAGAAGCTCAAGAAGACGAAATCCTAATCAAACGTGATGGTAAACTTCACCGTCCTAAACGTTTAGCGTCTGGTTTGTACCAGTTCCGTGAAGGCACTCAAATCGACCGCGTTGTACTTGACTGTGTAACTAGCCTTCAAAACGGTGCTGACCTTCTTTGGATCGAAACTGCAACGCCAAACGTTGACGAAATCGCTCACATGGTTAACCGTGTTAAAGAAACGATTCCAAATGCGAAACTTGTTTATAACAACTCGCCATCATTCAACTGGACTTTAAACTTCCGTCAACAAGCTTACGATCGTTGGGTTGCTGAAGGTAAAGACGTTTCTGCTTATGACCGCGCTAAATTAATGAGCGCTGAGTATGATGCTACTGAATTAGCTGCTGATGCTGATGAAAAAGTACGTACATTCCAAGCAGATGCTTCTCGTGAAGCGGGCGTGTTCCATCACTTGATCACACTTCCGACTTACCATACAGCTGCGCTTTCTACTCACGAACTTGCTCAAGGTTACTTCGGTTCTGAAGGTATGTTGGCTTATGTTGCTGGCGTTCAACGTAAAGAAATCCGCGGTACAATCGCTTGTGTTAAACACCAAGCAATGGCGGGTTCTGACATCGGTGATGATCACAAAGAAATCTTCTCTGGTGACAATGCTCTTAAAGCGCACGATGATGCTAAAAACACAATGAACCAATTCGGTGGCTAATCCTCCCGATTGATTCAAAAAAAAACCCTGCGCATGCAGGGTTTTTTTATGCTTTAAAATTCTGGGTAATAGATGAAAAAAAGCACCCGTTAAGGTGCTTTTAAATCGCCTAGATTAAGGACATAAAATAACTAGTGAATCAAAATAATCAGCCAAACAAAAAAGATTATGCTGAGGGAAACAAACTGCGCTGCACTGCCCATGTCCTTGGCATTCTTTGAAAGCGGATGTTTTTCTAATGAAATACGGTCGACCACGGCTTCAATGGCTGAATTGAACAATTCCACAATGAGTGCCAGCAAACAGACAGCCACCATGAGGGCTTGTTCAACGGCACTGACATCCAGAAAAAAGCTGACTGGAATTAAAATGGTATTAATGAATACGATCTGACGAAAAGCAGCTTCATGCATAAATGCTGCCTTAAAACCAGCCAGTGAATACTGGGTGGCATTGAATACACGCTTAACACCTGTTTTGCCTTTAAAAGGGGAATAAGAGTTCATTGCACTCAAACATTGACTAATTTGAGCCATTATATTCGATTTTGCTTAATCTAAAATTAATCAAAAAATAAATTAAAATATTGAAATAAAAACATTAAAAATATGTGCCATGAGCCAAGCGTCACAAGAGATAACGATTTAATATAAAAATTCCCTTCATATTTTCTCCTTATTTAAGGCAAAGTCTCATTTTTCTGTTAAATATGGTTGGCTTTTATACTTCTGTCATTGATGATCAATATCAAATAAATCATTTTAAGTATTCAATGATTGAGTTGAATTTTTTATATCTCACCCTTTAAGTGACCAGGACATATGCTGTCTAGATTTTTTATTCATCGACCGATTTTTGCAGGTGTTTTAGCCATTATCTTGATGGCTTTTGGTATTTTTGCGATGCTGAATTTACCGGTAGAGCGCTTTCCGGATATTGCCCCGCCACGTATTAGTGTAAGTGCCAGCTATAACGGCGCTTCGGCGGAAACGGTGGAAGAAAGTGTTACCCAGGTGCTGGAACAGCAAATTAAAGGCATTGATCATCTACTTTATTTTAGTTCCAGCAGTGATTCATCTGGCCGCAGCCGCATTAACATCAGTTTTGAAAATGGCACCGATCCGGATACGGCACAAGTTCAGGTACAAAATGCGATTAATGGGGTACTGAATCGTTTACCGGATGAGGTGCAGCGTCAGGGAGTGAATGTATTCAAGTCACTGGGTGATACGCACATGGTTATTGGCCTGTACGATGCCACGGGTAAAAGTGACAGCATTGCCTTGTCCGATTATATGCAGACCCATCTGGAAGAAGATCTGGCACGCATAGACGGTATTGGTGAAGTCGATGTTTTTGGTTCGCAATATGCCATGCGTATCTGGCTAAACCCGTTAAAATTAAAACAATACAGTTTAATGCCGAGTGATATCCGCGCTGCGGTTGAAGCCCAAAATACCCAAGTCGCAGCAGGGGCGGTAGGGGATCTGCCGACAGTCGCAGACCAGTATTTAAATGCCAAAGTCACTTCGGGTTCACGTTTAAAAACGGTACCGGAATTTGAAAATATCATTGTCAAATCTGCGCGTGATGGCAGTTTTATCTATTTAAAAGATGTCGCTAGAGTAGAACTGGGGGCAGAAAATTATCAATCCATGAATACCATCAACGGTTTTCCTTCTGCCGGGATGGGCATTTCGCTGGCTTCCGGTGCCAATGCCCTAGCAACTTCAGCGCTAATTCAGGCTGAAGTGGATCAGATTTCGAAGCAGCTTCCTGAAGGGTATAAGCTGGTTTATCCGCGTGATAATACGCCCTTTGTAAAAGAATCGATTAAGGAAGTGGTGAAAACCCTGTTCGAAGCGGTATTGCTGGTGATTGCAGTGATGTTTCTGTTTCTGCAAAACTGGCGCGCAACGCTTATTCCCGCAATTACCGTACCTGTGGTACTGCTAGGAACAATGGCGATATTGTATGTGCTCGGCTTGAGTATCAATACGCTAACCCTGTTTGCCCTGGTTCTGGCGATTGGGCTGCTGGTGGATGATGCCATTGTGGTGGTGGAGAATATTGAACGGTTGATGCATGAGAAAAATTTAACGGCTCAGCAAGCATCGATTGAATCCATGCAGGAAATTAGTGGGGCATTGGTCGGGATTACACTGGTACTGACGGCCGTGTTTATTCCCATGGCATTTTTTGGCGGTTCAACCGGGGTGATTTACCGCCAGTTTTCGATTACCTTGGTCGCTGCCATGGCTTTATCTCTGGCTGTGGCACTGGTATTAACGCCAGCTTTATGTGCGCTGGTTTTAAAGCCCAATCCACAGCCTGCCCGATGGGCAGTCTGGTTTAATCGCAACCTGGATCATTTAAAACATGGTTATTTAAAATTATCCAATCTTAGCCTTCAGCATAAGGGGATTTACCTTATCATTTTTGCTGCACTGATCAGTGTTTTTGCGCTGTTTTATCGGGCCTTGCCGACCAGTTTTATTCCGAGTGAAGATCAGGGCATTTTAAATGTGCAGTTTAAACTGGTGGATGGTGCACCGATGTCGAAAAGTTCCGAAATTGGTGAGCAGATTAGACAATATTTTCTGAACAATGAAAAACAGAATGTAAATCTGGTGATGGTGCGTTATGGCCGTAATGCAGCGGGAACGGGACAAAATTTAGGTCAGGGTTTCATTGCCTTAAAACCTTGGGATGAGCGTTCTGGAAAAGAAAATTCAGCCCAAGCGATTCGGGAACGCGCCTTAAAACATTTTAAAAACAATCCGAATGCGCAAATTAATGTGACCATGCCCGCTTCGGTCAGTGGTTTAGGTCAAACTGATGGACTGGATTTTTGGATTCGTGACATCAATGGCCAAGGTCGTGCCTATCTGGATAGCCAGTTTAAGCAATTGCAGCAGCAGGCAAAACAATACAGCAGTTTTGAAAATCTGGACAAACGCTCGAATCCTGATAAAGCAGGATTGAAGGTGAATATTGACCAGAAACTGGCGATGGCAAATGGCCTGTCACAAGCGGCCATAAACAGTACCTTGGCGAGCGCATGGGGCGGCAGCTATATCAATGATTTTATCGACCGCGGCCGGATTAAACGGGTGATGATGCAAGGTGATGCCGAATTTCGTTCTAAACCTGAAGATCTGCAATACTGGTATGTGCGTAATGATTTAAATCAGATGGTGTCATTTAGCAATTTTGCCAGTGTCAGCTGGAGTGGCGGGCCAGATGTGGTGAATCGTTATATGGGTTATACCGCATTGCAAATGGAAGCGGATACCGCCAAAGATATCAGTTCGGGCGTGGCAATGGGTGATGTTGAGCAGCTGGTTGAACAGCACCCGGGGATAGACGTGGCATGGAGCGGTTTATCCTATGAAGAAAAACGCTCGAGTAATCAGGCTTTATTGTTGTATGTGTTGTCGATTGGATTTATTTTCCTGTGTTTAGCAGCACTGTATGAAAGCTGGTCTATTCCTACGGCAGTATTAAGTGCCATTCCTTTGGGGATTGGCGGTAATATCCTGTTCAGCTATTTTGCCGGTTTTCCAAATGACATTTATTTTCAGATTGCCTTGCTTACCACGATAGGCTTGTCCTGTAAAAATGCCATTTTAATTGTCGAGTTTGCCGCACTTGCGGAGCAGCAAGGCCGCAGTGTGATTGAGGCTGCTCTGGAAGGGGCAACTCTGCGTTTACGCCCGATTCTGATGACTTCACTGGCTTTTGGTGCAGGGGTGATTCCACTGGTATTTGCCTTTGGTGCAGGTGCAGCCAGCCGTCAGGAAATCGGGGTGAGTGTTTTAGGCGGCGTGATCTTTGCGACCTGTTTGGTGCTGATTTTTATTCCTTTTATGTATGTGCTGATTCGTACCCTGTTTAAAGCCAAACCACTGGCATAATCTGATGTAATTCAATCCCTCAATATTCTGAAGCAAAAGTGGGATATTGAGGGATTTGTGTAGTACATAGTTCGTAGTTTCCTCTCACTTGCTCATTACATCAATACACATCAAGTTGCTCAGATATGATGTAATCTCAATTATTTAGAAGAATTATGTCTGGGGAACAGGCGATGTCCGAACAACCAAAAAAACTCAGCCAGCAAGAAGTCATACGTTTGGAACGGGATTTAGCCAAGTTTGCCAATATGATGGATTCGGTGGTTCGAATTCCATTTACCAAGCAGGGTGTCGGGGCGGATGCTGCCTTAAGTACCATTCCAGTGGCTGGAGATGTTGCCGGATTTGTACTGACTTGCTATGCCATCTATAAGGCCAAGCAAATTGGCGTGCCACAAAGCAAGCTGGCTCCGGTGTTGAGATTGGCCATGATGGATGCTGTGGTCGGTTTTATTCCAGTGCTGGGAACTGTATTTGATGTGTTTATTCGCCCTAGCCGTAAGGCCCTGGCAATCGTCCATGATCATATACGTGAGGAATATCAGATTCGCAGTGAGTCGCATGTCACCCATCCCTTTTTACATGAACGTCTAGAGCACAAGCAGCAATATTCTGCTTTTTGGCGGAATCCTGTCGTGGCCTGGATCTGGCTGCATCTTCCTGATCTGTTCGGTGTTGTTTTTATCATTTTATTAATCATTGCCATGTGGTTGGGGTTCAGTTGGTTATGGCAATGGTGGCAAGGTTTGAAGGTTTAAAGCCGTGCGGGAGTATACCTCAATCGATGATAGTGCTATGAATTTAGCTGTAAATGGTTTTGCTGACATATCATTTGGATCGCATATTTACGTTTTAATTTAAGTATTCATCAAAGATAGGCTGTGATTAATTGATCTAAGCAATTTTTTAGATTAGATCCAGCCACATAAAAAAAGCCTCCATGACGGAGGCTTTTTATATTCCATTTATCTCAACAGATTATGGACAATTTAACTGGTGTAATGCAGCCACACGTTGTTCAATGGTAGGGTGGGTCTGGAACAAAGCAGCCAGGCTAAAACCTTGTTCTTTACCTTCTGCAATTGCAAAGGCTTTCATTTCTTTCGGCATTTGATCAGGTAATTCTGATTCTGCCTGTAAACGCAATAATGCAGAAATCATCGCTTGCTTGCCGGCTAAACGCGCGCCTGCTTCATCGGCACGATATTCGCGCTGACGTGAGAACCACATGACGATAGAAGATGCCAAAATACCAAATACAATATCCAGTACCATGGTAATACCAAAGTAAGCCAGGCCCGGTGCTTCGCCGTCTTCACGACCAAACACGTTACGGTCAATAAAGTCACCGACTACACGAGCAAAGAACATGACAAAGGCATTGACGACACCTTGAATCAAGGCAAGAGTCACCATATCGCCATTGGCAACGTGACCAATTTCATGCGCAAGTACCGCACGAAGTTCGTCTTTGTTCATTCGTTCGAGTAAACCCGTTGAAACGGCGACTAAAGCGTCGTTTTTGTTCCAGCCTGTAGCAAAAGCATTGGACTGATAAGAAGGGAAAATACCCACTTCTGGCATGTTAATACCAGCGCGTTGCGACAATTGTGCAACTTCTTGTAATAACCATGCTTCTGCTTGGTTACGAGGCGCATTCGGGTCAATTAATTCTGTGCCAGTGGTTTTTTTCGCCATCCATTTTGACATGAACAGGGAAATGAGAGAACCAACCATACCAAAGACAAAACAGATGACCATTAGGTTGCCTAGATTTAAGCCACCCGCGCCATGGTAACTACCGACACCGAAGAGTGACAAAATAATGCCAGCTACAACCAGTACCGCGAGGTTGGTAAGCAAGAACAAACCAATCCGCATCATTGAGAAAATCCTCTTATAATAAAAAAATGATCTGATTTATGAATCAAAAATCGTCTTAGTAAATATGAGGTGTAAGTGTTAAAAATTCAAGAAAAAATTAATAAAACTCTATAATGATGCAGTTTCTAAAATAATTTAATTGTCAGCAATTGAAATTTTCGCTGAAGCGGTGGCATGTGCCGTGGCATAAGAACCCATAGGTGCATCGGTAAAACGGCCATCGGATGCCACAATAATCTGGCGCTGATAGCTATGTTGCGGGCTAGGGGTAGAAGTGGATGAAGCAGATGGGTAATGCTCGGATTGGGCAACAATTTTGCCGGCATCGGAACCAGATTTTGTTGAATTTGAGCTATGACCCAAGCCATTGGCATATAAGTTGCTGAAACGGCTGCTCACGCGTCTGACATAATCTTGTGTTTCTTTGAACGGAGGAACACCGCCATATTTGGTGACATTGCCTTCACCGGCATTATAACTGGCTAATACCAGCGAGGTATTACCGTTAAAGCGTTTCATCAGCCAAGCCAGGTATTTTGCTCCACCCATAATGTTTTGTTGCGGGTCAAAAGCATTTGAAACATTAAAGCGTCGTGCAGTCGCCGGCATGAGCTGCATCAGTCCCTGGGCACCCACAGGCGAGCGTGCATTGACATTAAAACCAGATTCGGTATGCATCACGGCTTTAATCAGTCCTTCAGATATTCCATGCTGAGAAGCAGCCTGTTTAATCAGGGGGTCAAAGACATTTTTATTGCGACTATAACTCGGAAGTACCGAAGCTTCAGATGAACCCCAGTTACTATAGCTATGGATATTGCTGTCTGGGTAGTAAGTCTTTTTTTCGACTTTAAGATGGTTATAACGATTTTTTTTATTGGTGAGCAAGGTCGTACCATTCGAATCTTTTAACTGATAAATGGTTTCACCGGCATAACTAGTCGTTGCAACAGAATGAACTGCCACAAACCCCAAAAAATAAAGTCCAGTTTTTACAAAGTTATTTTTCATTTTTATAGATAGAAAACATCTGTTCCAAACAGTACAAGTGGAGTTTAACAAAAAAAAACAAGTTAGAAAGCATTACTCCATTAATTTCCCCACTAATTTGTAAAAATCAAGTACTGTTTGTAGAGATAGTAATCAAAAAAAATTTTAATTTTTTTTTAATCAGGATAACTTGACACATATAAGCTATTGATTTTAAATAAAAACAAAATTGATCAAAAAATGATCAATTTAAATAGAAGCCTTAACTTGCAGGTCAGACACCTTGTCAAGTGTTTTAAAATCCACAAAGTTATCCACAGGTTTTGTGGACAACTGTGGAAAAGTACAAATGGCAAGCATCGTGGCTATTTTTTGAACTGCTAAGGTCAAAATAAATATCAGGGTTTTAGATGAAAAGGATAGTAATAAGCAATTTGCAGAAATTACATTCTTTTGGTGCGATGTGGGACTGAATCGGATAAAATTGCGCGGTATTTTTATTTATGGGTAAATCTCGTCTATGTACTCGCCAGTTGAGTCCGAACAAGGATTTAATTTCAAACCAGAACTGCCAACTAGCTCGGCATATTACCGTTTGTTGAAAAAGCTTCGCCGTCAAGTCGGTCATGCCATTCGTGATTTTAAAATGATCGAAGATGGCGACAAGGTAATGGTCTGTATTTCTGGTGGTAAAGACAGTTATACCTTGCTGGATATTTTGTTGCAGTTCAAACGGATTGCACCGATCAATTTTGATGTGGTTGCAGTCAACCTTGACCAAAAGCAGCCAGGTTTCCCTGAAGATGTCTTGCCACGTTATTTAGAAGAAAATAACATTCCTTATTATATTCTGGAAAAAGACACTTACAGCATTACCAAAAAACTGACCCCTGAAGGTAAAACCTACTGTGCAGTGTGTTCACGTTTACGTCGTGGTTCATTGTATGGATTTGCTCAGGAAATTGGCGCAACCAAAGTGGCTTTAGGTCATCATCGTGATGACATTATGGCCACTTTCTTCCTGAACCTGTTCCATGGCGGCAGCTTGAAGGCGATGCCACCAAAACTGTTGTCTTCTGACAAAAAGAATATCTTGATTCGTCCACTGGCTTATGTGGAAGAAAAAGACATTATTAAATATGCAGAAATGCGTCAGTTCCCGATTATTCCGTGTAACTTGTGTGGTTCACAGGAAAACTTGCAGCGTGCCATGATCAACAATATGTTGCGTGAATGGGATGCACAATATCCGAAACGTTTACACAGTATTTTTGGTGCCATGCAGAATGTATCGCCTTCACAATTGGCGGATCGTGAATTGTTTGACTTTGAAGCTTTAGATGCGCAACGTGAAATTGATTTCACCGGCAGTTGTTCAACTGAAGAAGAAGAAGAAGGGCAAAGCAAACGTATCAATATGGTCAATTTAGGTTTTGCTGCCGACTAAGATGGTCTTTAGACACCAATTTCAGGATTGGTGTCTATTTTATATATCTGATTTACTTAAGAAATGTATTAAAAATATAAAAATTGAACGCATCGTACAAAAAACGTTAAGCAGAAAACAATTTTACATGCTATAACAAGCTTCAAGCAAAATAGCTTCACAAAGATGTTGTCTGGATAGGCGACACCAATGGACAAATAAATTGAGGAAAGATCATGCCTGCCTTTTTAACTGATGATTGGTTTTCAACTGTAGAAACATTAACTGCGCAAGCCGGTGATTTAAACTTGCCACCTGCACTTGCAAATTTAGCCATCAACCTGGTGGTATCTGATGCCCAAGGCAATACAGAATTGTCTCTTGATGGTGGTGCAATCAAAAAAGGTCTATCTTCAAATGCGAAAACCACTTTGAACATGGATGGGGAAACTTTACGTAAAGTGTTCCTGGAATTTGATATGGCTGCTGCAATGCAGGCATTCATGACCGGTAAAATTAAAGTTCAGGGTGATATGTCACAATTAATGGCTTTACAAACAGCGAAGCCAAGCCAAGAACAAAAAGATTTATTCAAGAAAGTGCTTGAACAAACCGCCTAAGTCTCTATAACTAGTATCTAGCGCAATAAAAAGCTTACCCAAGGGTAAGCTTTTTTTGTATTTAGAATAAATTAAATATTCACTAACTCTGAAGTCTTAATATGTTCTAAATAGGCACGAATGCGTGTTACATATTGCACTGCTTGACGGTAACGGCCATTGCTGGCTTTATTACGCTCTAAATAACCATACAGGTTGACCCAGTTATTCGGGTTTTGACCTTGTGCACGGATTTTATCTTGAATCTGATCCACTGCACCTGGCCCCATATTATAAGCAACCAGGGCATACCAGTTACGGTCAGGCAAAGGTACGTCTGAATAACGGCTCAGCATCTGGTCGTAATATTTCGCACCCCCTTCAATACTTTGTGCCGGATCGGTTCGGTTACTGACACCCATGGCCTTTGCGGTACCATTGGTCAGCATCATCAAACCGCGCACGCCTGTCGGTGAAACAGAATTAGGTTTTAGATAAGATTCCTGATAACCAATTGCTGCCAATAAGTGCCAGTCCAGATCATATTTTGCAGCGGTATTTTTAAAGCTGGCCTTATAAATCGGCATGCGCTGATTTAGATCACGCTGAATGTTATCCCATGATTGTTCTTCTACTACATTCCGATTATAGAATGAAGCCAATCGGCGAATTGAACCAGACTGTTTACCTTGACAGACAAAACCACTTGCAGTTTGAGTCAATGGGTCATTGGCATGCTTAAATACCCAGTTCAGATTGGTATTTAGGCCATTTTGCTGCAGGCTGCTGATATCACCACAAGTTGCAGAAAAAGAAGTTAAATGCTTTTGCTCGATAGTACGTACATCTGCTGTCGTCATGGCAAAGTTGGCTTTACCTTGTGCAACCCATTTCAATGCCGTGGCATTATCCGGCACAGTTTTAAACACCAGCTTAACATTCAAGCTGTTGGCGTAGTTGCGTGCCAGATCATAACCAAAACCATGTTGGTGTGAACCATCTTGAAATATTGTGGTTGGATTTTCAACTGAAACCACAGTCAGCTGTTTGCCATCGACCACAGAATCATATTGGTAAGATTTACTTGCATTGATACTGTGGAATGGAATTAATGCAGTCGTAAATGCAAGAATTTTTAATGGGAGAGAAGAAGTTAATGAGTTAAGGCAAAGCCTCACTCCAGAAGTAGAACTACTGTGCATGGTGTCTCCGCTACAAGTAATTTATGCCCTAAAAAGCAAAGGCAAACAGGCCTCGGACTTTTGCAAGTTTGATAAATTCAATAAGGGTTGGGCACATGACGTCATTCAAAAAATGACATTGGATTAAAAGGAGAATAATGTAGAATTTCTACATAGATTAAAAAATAAGCGATCTAAAAACATGCGCGCATAATACGGCTGAAAAATAAGCTTGTCAAATTTTGTACGAAAAATTTTAGAGAAATGTAACATAACAAATTAATTTTATTGAAGAATTAATTTTATAAACTTTAGTTGTGTGTAAATACGGGATAGAATAGACCATTCTTGTAAACAAAATGTAAGCAGAACTTCAAAAAACATCATGAAATCTAACTTAATTACACGTACTGGTCATGACAAACTGGTCGCAGAATTACAACATTTATGGCATGAAGAACGGCCTGAAATTACCAAAAAAGTGAACTGGGCAGCGAGTCTCGGGGATCGGTCGGAAAATGCTGACTACCAGTACAATAAGCAAATTTTACGTAAGATCGACCGTCGTGTTCGTTACTTGGGCAAACGTTTAGAAGAGCTCAAAATTATTGATTTTTCCCCTGAGCAAGAGGGCAAAGTGTATTTCGGTGCCTGGGTGGAAATCGAGAACGAAGACGGTGAGAAAAAAAACCTGCGTATTGTGGGTGTGGATGAAATTTATGATCATCACCCTCAGCATATTTCTATTGATTCACCCATGGCACGAGCTTTATTGGGCAAGCAGGTAGATGATGAAGTGCAGGTGCTGACACCCTTAGGTAAAAAGCTGTGGTATGTGAATGAAATTCGTTATGAAAAGCCTGAAAATTCAGCAAATTAATGCGTTTTGTTTTTATTTTAAGCGGTTGATAAGAAAAACTTAGAAAAGTATTTGCCAAGAGAGTATTTTATTTATATCATAGCCGCCATTGGAAGCGTGGCAGAGCGGTTTAATGCACCGGTCTTGAAAACCGACGAGGGTGCGAGTCCTCCGTGAGTTCGAATCTCACCGCTTCCGCCAAATTCAAAAAGCCCCTGTGAAAACAGGGGCTTTTTTAATGCCTGCTCAAAATAAACCATCCTATAAAAATATTTAAATATGTCCATGTATCGACTTTTTATTATGTTAATTGAAGAGATTATTCATCTTGCTTTTTATGTGAGGAAATCAACAATTCATGCTGCATCCAGTCGACAAACTTTTGAATTAAAGGTGAGTTCTCCTGGCTGGAATGCACCAGATAATAGGCACGGCGACCTTCCAGTTTTTTAGTAGAAGCAATCACCAGTTTTTTTTCCTTTAATTCCTGTTCAATCAGCATTTGAGGAATCAGGGCCATGCCCATGCCATGATTGGCCGCTACAGCCAGCATGGAAAATAGTTCATGCCGTTGTCCTTCAAAGGGATTGGTGTGCTTGATTTGATGATGTGCAAACCATTCTTCCCAAATGCTGGGGCGGGTGGTCTGTTGTAGCAAAGGAAGGTGAACCAGTTGCTCTGCAGTTAAATCAAAACTCATCTCATTCAGCATGACAGTATCAGGAAAATACTTTCGAATCAGCGCAGGTGAACATACCGGAACCACATCTTCATGCATTAAATAATGGGTTTGTGTGCCGGGCCAGTGTTCAATCTGCTGCGGTGTACCGGCATAAATGGCAGCATCGAAGATATTTTCATTAAATAAAAATGGCTTGGTACTGGTTTCCAGATGCACGGTAACTTCAGGATGAATGGCATTAAAACGATGTAATTTCGGCAATAACCAGCGCGTGGCAAAGGTCGGAACCACGCCCAGCTTGAGCGTTCCGCCTAGCCCCTTATGTGACATGACATCCAGCGTACTTTGTTCCAGCCCCCTTAAATAGGGGATAATGGTTTTATAATATTGCTGTCCGGCGTGGGTCAGTTCTACGCCGTGACGGGTACGGGTAAACAAGCTCACGTCTAAAAAGTCTTCCAGTTGCTGGATTTGCCGGGAAACTGCACTTTGGGTAATAAACAGTTCCTGAGATGCGTGGGTATAACTGGCATGCTTCGCGGCAGATTCAAAACATAACAAGCCTTGTAATGAAGGAATACTTCGACGCATGGATTAGTCCTTTAATCGTGCAGATATTTCAAAATGACATAATTTAAACCCTAGCCTATTCGACTTTAGTCTTGAAAATCATTTAATCATGTAGTTGATTCAGTGCTCTAAGCTGTGAAAATTAATCATGAAGCATTCAGGTATGCAGAAACAGAATATCTACATGTAAATTTATCGTTTGAAATAATGATCATTCACACATAGCATCGAACTCAAAGTAGAACACTTACAACACAACGAAAACTGATCTCAAGCAGAGGAAGCGATGAATCAAATGGTCAATACTAAAAAAACGGTTAAAGCGCAGTTCAATTGGCAAGATCCATTTTTACTGGAACAGCAATTGACTGAAGAAGAGCGCATGATTCGTGATACCGCTCATGCCTACTGCCAGGAACGTTTACAACCTCGGGTACTTGAACAGTTCCGCCATGAAAAGACTGATCCAACCATTTTCCGTGAGATGGGGGAGTTAGGTCTTTTAGGTCCAACCATTCCTGAACAATATGGCGGTGCAGGCTTGAATTATGTCAGCTATGGTCTGGTTGCACGTGAAATTGAATATGTTGATTCAGGTTACCGTTCTATGGCCAGTGTACAAAGCTCGCTAGTGATGGTGCCGATTAATGAATTTGGTTCGGAAGAACAAAAACAGAAATATCTGCCGAAGCTTGCTACGGGGGAATACATTGGCTGTTTCGGCTTGACTGAACCGGATCATGGTTCTGATCCAGGTAGCATGATTACCCGCGCCAAAAAAGTCGACGGTGGCTACCGTTTAACCGGTGCGAAAATGTGGATTACCAACAGTCCAATCGCGGATGTATTTGTGGTCTGGGCCAAAGAAGTATCGAAAGAAGGTAATGTCGGTGACATTCGTGGTTTTATTTTAGAAAAAGGTTGGGAAGGGCTGTCTGCACCTGCGATTCACGGTAAAGTCGGTTTACGTGCTTCGATTACCGGAGAAATCGTCATGGATAATGTCTTTGTTCCGGAAGAAAATGCCTTTCCTGAAGTGCGTGGCTTAAAAGGTCCATTTACCTGTCTGAACAGTGCGCGTTATGGGATTGCCTGGGGTGCCATGGGCGCAGCGGAATTCTGCTGGCACACGGCACATCAATACACCATGGATCGCAAACAGTTTGGTCGTCCTTTGGCTGCCAACCAGCTGATTCAAAAGAAACTGGCCGATATGCAGACTGAAATTGCCTTAGGTTTACAGGCGGCACTACGTTTTGGACGCATGAAAGACGAGGGTATTGCTGCGGTTGAAGGCACATCACTCATCAAGCGTAATAACTGCGGTAAGGCTCTGGATATTGCGCGTGTAGCACGTGACATGATGGGCGGCAACGGCATCAGTGATGAATTCGGCGTGGCGCGTCATCTGGTGAATCTGGAAGTGGTGAATACCTATGAAGGTACACATGATGTGCATGCGCTGATTCTAGGCCGAGCACAAACAGGCATTGCCGCATTCTGTAACTAATTCATTTAGATCAACTCAGGATGTTCATTCGTGAACATCCCAGAGTGCTTTTGTTTTCAAAAATTAATAAACATAGATAAAGGATTCATCGTGAAACATTCTTGTAAAGCTGTGCATTTGCAAGCCTGAGTTCAAAAGATGTCACAAGAAAAATAATAAAGAACAGCTAAGGCAAATGTATAGACATGAGACTGCCGATGACTCATTTGGGAAAATGAGGTAATAAATCATGAACAATGACGTTCAAACAATTGCAGGAACTCCAGTGAGTTCTTTGCCACGCAATATTGGAACCTATGAAAAAATCGGACCCAACACCTGGAAGTGGGCGTTGCTATTCGCCTATTTTGCCATGGTGGTAGATGGTATCGATATCATGTTGCTGTCTTACAGCTTAACCAGCTTAAAGACCGAATTTGGATTGTCGACCTTTCAGGCTGGTGCTCTAGGTAGTGCATCACTCGCAGGGATGGGGATTGGCGGGATCTTGGGCGGCTGGGCATGTGATAAATTTGGCCGTGTTCGTACCATTGCCAACTCAGTGACTTTCTTTTCGATAGCTACCTGTTTGTTAGGTTTTACCCATAGCTTTGAGCACTTTATGGCACTGCGTTTTATCGGAGCTTTAGGCATTGGCGCACTATATATGGCCTGTAATACTTTAATGGCCGAATATGTGCCAACCACTTACCGTACAACGGTGTTGGGTACGCTACAAACCGGTCAAACAGTCGGTTATATTGTTGCAACATTGCTAGCAGGTTCGATCATTCCAGATCATGGCTGGCGTATTCTGTTCTTTATTACTGTGATTCCTGCATTTATCAATATTTTCCTGCAACGCTTTGTGCCAGAACCCAAATCATGGCAGCTGACCAAATTGAATGCCCTACAAGGCAAAACTCAGCCTAAAGCGGTGGTTGCTCAGGAAAAACCGAAAAGTGGCAGTATCTACAAGCAGATTTTCAATAACTTTAAGCATCGCAAAATGTTTTTGCTCTGGATGACTACGGCATTCTTCCTGCAATTCGGTTATTACGGCATTAACAACTGGATGCCAAGCTATCTGGAAACCGAAGTTCACATGAACTTTAAGAGCTTGACCAGCTATATGGTGGGTTCATATACCGCCATGATTCTCGGCAAGATTCTGGCAGGCTATCTGGCAGATAAATTTAACCGTCGTGCGGTGTTTGTATTCGGTACTCTTGCCAGTGCCGTGTTCTTGCCAGTGATTATCTTCTGCAATACGCCAGACAACATTCTGTACTTGTTGGTGACTTTTGGCTTCCTATACGGCATTCCATATGGCGTAAATGCAACCTATATGGCAGAAAGTTTCTCTACAGATGTACGCGGTACAGCAATTGGCGGTGCCTATAACATCGGCCGTGTCGGTGCGGCAATCGCTCCAGCGACGATTGGTTTCCTGGCATCGGGCGGCACATTCACCATGGCCTTTATTGTAATGGGCGCAGCGTACTTTGTCGCAGGTGTGTTACCGGGTCTGTTCATTAAAGACCGTCAGTACGATCCACAACAACAATCATAATCAATCACAGGAAGATGTCTGTGCGGCATCTTCCTCTATTAAGGAATGACAATGGGTGCATTACAGGGAATTCGGGTGCTGGATTTGAGTCGGGTATTGGCTGGTCCTTGGTGTGGACAGATCCTGGCAGATTTAGGCGCAGAAGTGATTAAAATTGAACGTCCACAAGTGGGTGATGATACCCGGATGTGGGGGCCGCCATGGATGCCAGACCAGCAGGGCAATGCCACGCGTGAATCTGGATATTTTCAGTGTGCCAATCGTAATAAATATTCAGTGGCTGTGGATATTGCCTCAGTTCAAGGTCAGGAAATTATACGGGAAATTGCCAAAACTGCCGATGTGGTGATTGAAAATTATAAAGCCGGATCACTGGCAAAATATGGACTGGATTATGCGAGTCTAAGTGCACTGAACCCCAATGTAGTCTATTGCTCGATTACCGGTTTTGGTCAGGATGGGCCACGTGCCGAAGAACCAGGTTATGACTTTATCATTCAGGGTATGTCGGGTCTGATGAGCATTACCGGTGAAAAAGACGGTGAACCGGGCGCAGGTGCGCAAAAAGTAGGTGTGGCAGTTGTGGACATTCAAACCGGCCTGTATTCAACCATCGCCATTCAGGCAGCCTTGTTGGCACGTCAGCATACTGGACGTGGCCAATATATCGATATGTCTTTACTGGATGTACAAGTTGCCACGTTGGCCAATCAGGGTATGAACTATTTAAGCACTGGAATTTCGCCAAAGCGGATGGGAAATAGTCATCCGAATATTGTGCCGTATCAAACTTTTAAGGCCAAGGACAAGGAATTTATTATAGCCTGTGGTAATGACAAGCAATTTAAGGACTTGTGTCTTGCCATTGGACTGCCTGAATTATTGCAAGAAGTGAAATTTCAGCGCAATCAGGATCGGGTCAAACACCGTGATGAATTGATTGCATTACTGTCGGAATATTTTCTCGATAAAAATGCCAAAGATTGGGTCGATGCCATTCACGCCATGAAAGTCCCGGTGGGTGTGATCAACTTAGTTGAAGATGCGTTGGCTGAACCGCAAATTCAGCATCGTGACATGGTGGTGAATATTCCACATGCTTTGAATGAAAACTTTAAAGTGATCGCATCTCCGATCAAGCTTTCGGATACACCGGTAGAATATCGCAATGCGCCACCGCAGTTGGGAGAACATACTCAACAGATTCTATCGCGTTTTAAAACGGCGGATGAGCTGCGTGCCTTAAAATTGCAAGGCATTATTGATGGAGAGGTAGCTTAAGCAACCTTCTTTTGATCCATATTTGTTTTGCTCCTGTTGGACCGGATTGTTAAAGCATTTGGTTCTTTTTTTGTGCAAGGAAAGATAACATCTATCTATTTTATGCAGCCTAGTGTCGGTGAAATTGTCCAAAGCGAGAAAGCGATACCTATAAGGTGCATGGTCAGATGCAGTGCTAAGCGTTATCATAATCGGCATAAGATCATTGGATTGCATTATGAAAATCGTTGCAGATGAAAATCTGGCATTTACCGACTATTTCTTTTCTGAATTTGGCGAAATAGAACAAAAAGCAGGGCGTACCCTAAGCCATGCCGATGTTAAAGATGCAGCAGCACTTTTGGTTCGTTCGGTAACGAAAGTCAATCAAGCTTTAATTGCAGATAGTGCGATCAAGTTCGTGGGCAGTGCAACCATTGGTACCGATCACTTGGATATTGCAGCACTGGAACACAACAAGATTGCCTGGTCAAATGCCGCAGGCTGTAATGCACAGGCCGTTGCTGAATATGTGATTACCGCTTTATTACAGCTAAAACCTGAGCTGATTGATGCCAATGATACTTTTACTTTGGGTATTGTTGGGCTGGGAAATGTAGGCTCACGTCTGGCGACTATGGCCAAACTTCTGTGCTGGAATGTGATTGGTTATGATCCCTTTGTACAACGCGAACAAGTCAATCAAGTTGAATTTGATGAATTATTAAAAACAGCCGATGCCATTTCCATCCATGTGCCTTTAACCAAGACGGGTGAGCATCCGACCTATCATCTGATCAATGCTGCAGCTTTGGCAAGCATGAAAGCTGAAGCCATTTTAATTAATTCGGCACGCGGGCCTGTGGTGTCCGAAGCTGCTTTAATAGCCGATATTGAAAAGACCGGCCGTCAGGTGGTGCTGGATGTCTTTGAGCATGAACCAGAAATTTCAGCTGAGTTGCTGGATTTAATCACTTTGGTTACACCGCATATTGCAGGTTACAGTCTGGAAGGCAAGGCGCGTGGCACCCAGATGATCTATGATGCATTCTGCAAAACCTTTGATTATCCGGCTGACAAAAAATTTGAAACCCAGTTACCGGTCTGTGAACAGTATTTCAAAGAGCGTGATCTAAAAGCTGTACTGAAACAATATCTTTCCCAGATTTATGATATTGCCCAGGATGATGTGAACTTACGCGCCTGCCTAAAAGATGGCAAGGTCGATCAAAAAGCCTTTGATTATTTACGTAAAACCTATCCCTTACGCCGTGAGTGGGCTGCACATGGAGGGCCTAAGGCATGAGTCTATCTGTTTCTTATCAGCCGACTTGTGACTTAATGGCTATGCAAGCACGTGCCAAATTATATGCACAGATTCGCCAGTTTTTTGCTGAACGTGATGTGCTTGAGGTTGAAACGCCGATCTTGTCGCAAGCCGGGGTGACCGATGTGCATCTGGCATCCATACAGGCGCAGCGACATGTACGAGGCAAACAGCAGACCCACTATCTGCAAACTTCACCTGAATTTGCCATGAAACGGCTGTTGGCCAGTGGCAGCGGGCCCATTTATCAAATCTGCAAAGTCTTCCGTGATGACGAACATGGCCGTAAACACAATAGCGAATTCACCATGTTGGAATGGTATCGTCCCGGATTAAGCCTGAAAGAACTGATGTTTGAAGTGACCGACCTGTTAAATGTGACTTTAAAGCATCGTTTTGGTTCGGTACGTCCGACCATCCTCAGCTATAAGCATGCCTTCATCGATCGTCTGGATTTAAATCCATTGCAAGCGAGCTTAAAAGAATTAAAAGATTGCTGTAACCGGGTGGGGTTAAATCTGGATTTAGGTGATGATCGCTTGGGTTACATCGATCTGCTGTTCTCGCATTTTGTTGAACCGAGTCTGGGTTTTGATACTCCGGTATTTTTAACCGATTTTCCACCTGAACTGGCATCGCTCGCCAAGACGAAAATCGATGAAGATGGTGAGCTGGTTGCCGCCCGTTTTGAGCTTTATATTGAAGGTTTGGAACTCGCCAATGCCTATGATGAACTGATTGATGCTGATGTATTGTGTTCCCGTTTTGCCGCTGATAACTCAGAGCGAGAAGCTTTGGGACTGCATGTGATGCCAATCGATGAATATTTGTTGGCAGCTTTGCCTCAGATGCCAGAATGTTCAGGCATCGCTTTGGGTATAGATCGTCTATTAATGGTTGCGACTGAACAAATGAAGCTGGAAAAAGTCATTACTTTCCCGGCAGATGTTTCTTGATTTAAATGATTACTAGTAATCCCCCCTAACCCCCTTTCATAAAGGGGAGGAAGTCCCTCTTTGGAAAAGAGGGATTTAGGGAGATTGATAGAAATCAAAAAAAATCACCTTCAGGTGCTTTTTTTATGGGCTATACAGCAGCCACCATCTGTTGTGCTTTGAGCTGTTCAATCGCTTTAATGCGGCGTTGAATCAGCATTTCACCAATATCAGGTCCCTGAATATCAGGCGGTAAATCTTGTGCCTTGATATTACGCACCACTTGCATGGCTTCAAGCACATAAGCAGCCTGAGGATATTCACGGTCTTCCAGACCTAAACGGCCACGAGAATCACATTCACAGGCTTGTACATAAGCTTCGACACGTTCAGGACGACGCAGCACATCGAGTCGTTGCAATAAACGCCATAAGGTACCCGGTTTCAAGCTTAAAGCCTGATGGCATTTTAAATGTTCTTTACATACAGCAATGGCCAGTTGTTTGGTATTGGTCGGCACTTTAAGGCGATCACAAATTTCAGTGACCGGTTTTACTCCACGTTCTTCATGCATAATATGACGCGGTAATTCGTCTGCAGGAGTCAATGCTTTGCCTAAGTCATGAACCAGAACGGCAAATCGTACATCTAAAGAATAGTTAGCTTTACAGGCTTGTTGTAATGACATCATGGTATGAATACCACTATCAATTTCCGGATGATATTCAGGACGCTGTGGAATACCGTATAAGGCATCCAGTTCCGGGAACAAGACTTTTAAGGCCCTACAGGCACGCAAGACTGCAAAGTATTCATCGGCATGAACTTCCATCAGTGCACGTGAAGTTTCTTTCCAGACACGTTCCGAGATCAGTGCATTGAGCTCGCCTGATTCCACCAATTGTTTCATTAAAGCGAGGGTTTCTTCCGCCACACTAAAGCCTAAACGTTTATAACGTGCAGCAAAGCGGGCGATACGAAGAACGCGCAGGGGATCTTCTACAAAGGCATCGGAGACATGACGTAAAATTCGCTGTTCTAAATCTTGCTGACCATGATAGGGGTCATAGATATTGCCTTCACTGTCCATCGCCATGGCATTGATGGTTAGGTCGCGACGAATTAAGTCTTCTTCAAGAGTAACACTAGGATCGGTATGAAATTCAAAACCATGATAGCCACGACCTGACTTGCGTTCAGTACGTGCCAGTGCATATTCTTCTTTTGTTTCGGGATGCAAAAAAACAGGAAAATCCTTACCCACCGGCTGATAGCCTTGAGCAAGAAGCTGGTCGGGCGTTGCGCCAACCACAACATAATCTTTTTCGTGATAGGGGTGTCCGAGCAAGTGATCTCGAACTGCACCGCCTACTAAATAAACTTGCATGAAAAAACCTCTATTCTTCAAGCAATCATGCTACAGAATAAAGGTTTTCTCAAGTCACAAAATGTGATCTAGCTAACTAAATTAAAGTGCTGATTTTTCATTTTCCTGAATTTCGGCAACAGTTAATGCAGTCATGTTCACCAAACGACGTGTAGTGGTTGTTGGTGTCAAAATGTGTACAGGTTTTGCAGCACCCAACAGGATAGGACCAATAGTCACGTTATTACCGGAAGTTGATTTCAACAGGTTAAACGAAATGTTGGCGGCATCCAGATTAGGCATAATCAACAGGTTTGCCGAACCTTTGAAACGTGAGTTCGGGAAGGCAAAATGGCGAATATTTTCATCCAATGCAGAATCGCCGTGCATTTCACCTTCAACTTCAAGTTCAGGTGCAATTTCACTCAAAATTTCAAATACTTTACGCATTTTTTGCGCACTTAAGTCATCTTGGTCGCTACCGAAGCTTGAGTGAGAAAGAAGCGCGATACGTGGTGTTACACCAAAACGGCGTACTTCTTCAGCAGCTAAAATGGTCATTTCAGCCAGCTGTTCAGCTGTAGGGTTGCGGTTGATATAGGTATCTGCAATGAACAGATTACGGTCTTCAAGCATTAACGCATTCAGAGTGAAGAAAGTTTTATGACCTTCTTTTTTCCCAATCACATTACCCACGAAGTCTAAGTGGATATCGTAACTTGAGTAAGTACCACATAGCATCCCGTCAGCTAAACCGTGTTTTACCAGCATCGCAGCAATGAGGGTAGAGCGGCGGCGTGTTTCACGTTGTGCATACTCAGGTGTTACCCCTTTGCGTTGCATAATGTTGTAGTAATCATCGGCAAATTTTTCGTAGTTCGGGTTTTTCTCCTGATCTACGATTTCAATATTCACACCATTTTCAAGACGTAAGCCCAATTTCTTGATGTTTGCTTCAATCACTGCGGTACGACCAACCAAAATCGGTTTAGCCAAGCCTTCATCCACGGCAATTTGGATTGCACGAAGTACGCGCAAGTCTTCACCTTCAGCATAGGCAATACGCTTAGGATCTGTTTTAGCTTGTGCAAAAATCGGTTTCATCATGAATGCCGAGTTGTAAACAAACTCAGACAAACGTTGACGATATGCAGAGAAATCTTTGATTGGACGAGTTGCTACACCTGAATCCATAGCTGCTTGTGCAATTGCAGGAGCAATTTCAAGAATCAAGCGTTGATCGAGTGGACGCGGAATTAAATATTCACGGCCAAATGATGCCGATTTTTCGCCATAAGATGCCGCATCTGCTTCAACATGCGCCATGCGAGCAATTGCGTGTACACAAGCGATCTTCATTTCTTCGTTGATAGTGGTTGCGCCAACGTCTAATGCACCACGGAAGATATAAGGGAAGCAAAGTGCGTTGTTCACCTGGTTTGGATAGTCTGAACGACCGGTCGCCATGATGACATCATCACGAACTTCGTGCGCGTGTTCAGGCAGAATTTCTGGATCCGGGTTAGCCAATGCAAAGATGATCGGATCTTTGGCCATCAGTTTCACCATCTCTTTGGTGAGAATACCGGCTGCAGAAAGACCAAGGAACATGTCTGCACCGCCAATGACATCAGCAAGTTGAGAGCCTTCTATGTCTTGTACGTATGCTTTTTTAGATTCATCCAGACCTTCACGCTGAGTGGTTAATAGACCACGTGAATCGGCAACGATGATATTCTCTTTTTTAGCACCCAAGGCACAAAGAAGATTTAAACAAGACAGAGCTGCAGCACCGGCACCAGAAGCGACAATTTTAATCTCTTCAATTTTTTTGCCGTTGAATTGCAATGCATTAAGAAGAGCTGCACCCACGATAATAGATGTACCGTGTTGATCGTCATGGAACACAGGAATGTTCATGCGTTCACGAAGTTTTTGCTCGATGTAAAAACACTCTGGAGCCTTAATATCTTCGAGGTTAATACCACCAAAGGTTGGCTCTAAGGCTGCAACGATGTCGACAATTTTGTCAGGATCGTTTTCTGCAATTTCGATATCGAAAACATCCACACCTGCAAATTTTTTGAACAGTACGCCTTTACCTTCCATAACCGGTTTAGAAGCCAAAGGACCGATATTCCCTAAGCCCAGTACTGCAGTACCATTAGTCACCACCGCTACAAGGTTACCGCGTGCAGTATAAAGGGCAGCAGTTGAAGGATCGCGTTCAATCTCAAGACATGGTGCAGCAACACCAGGTGAATAGGCAAGCGCTAAGTCACGTTGATTGACCAGTTGCTTGCTAGGCGTGACGCTAATTTTTCCTGGTGTTGGGAATTCGTGATAATACAATGCCTGTTGTTTTAAAGATTGATCGTCCATCTGTATCTCGTTTGTTACTGGGGGGATTCAGCAAAGCTGCTGGTTTTTTGCTTGGTTGAATCGAATATAACATTTGTTGCGACCTTAGCACAGTCGCGTATGTGTCTTTTTCAAGCAAACTTGAGATTAGAAAGATTGACTTATATCAAGAAGGTATAAGTCGATGTTGTTCTAGGTATGTAGTTGCTTCTTTTTCAGGTAGCGGTTTGGAAAATAAGTAGCCCTGTGCGATATCGCATTCAAGATCTTGCAGGTACTGCAGTTGCTGTTCGGTTTCAATCCCCTCTGCAACCACCATCATGCCCATGGCCTTGCCCATGGCAATCATGGCACTCACAATAGCTTCCTGTTTGTCTTGTCCAATCCTAGATACAAAACTGCGGTCAATTTTTAAAATATCAATTGGAAAATCAGCAAGATAAGATAGAGAGGAATAACCCGTTCCAAAGTCATCCAAGGAAATATGAATGTTACGGTCTTTAATTTCATTCAACAGGTTTTTCACCTTGACTGAATTTTCCAGTAATGATGATTCGGTAATTTCAAGTTCCAGACTAGAACCGGAAATTTTGTAGGTTTGAATGGCGTGATCAAGGTCTTGCAGTAAGTGACCACGTTGCAATTGCTGGGCAACCACATTGACCGATACACATATATTATTAAAGCCTAAGTCATTCCATCGGCGGATTTGTTTGGCAGTTTGTTGAATTACAATTCTGCCTATATCCGAGATCAGGCTGGTTTGTTCAGCTAAAGGAATGAACATGTTGGGTGGAATAATCCCTTTGCTTGGATGATTCCAACGCACCAGCGCTTCAAAACCATAAATATTTTGATCACTGAAATTTATTTTTGGCTGATAGTAAACGATCAGCTCATTATTATTGATGGCATGGCGCAAATCACGTTCCAGATAAATGCCTTGCTCAAGTAAAGCGGTATTTTTATTTGAATAGAAACTACAGGTATTGCCGCCCAGGTTTTTGGCTTCTATTAAAGCCTGTTCGGCACAATTGTTCAGATAGTCTAGCTGGCGTCCATTTTCCGGATAGAACGAAATCCCCATAGACAGGGTGATAATATGGTCCTGACCGAAAATGTTAAAAGGTAAGGAAAAAGCTTTGGTAATGCGTTCACAGTGTTGCTGAATCGATGGGCGAATATGTGAAAGTTCATACACAATTGCAAAATCATCACCATTCAGATGCGCTACAAATAAAGCTTCGGCATTGGTCAGGCGCAGTCGTTGTGCAACTTGGCGTAACAGCTCGTCACCACCGCTATTGGTTAAAAACTCATTTAATGGTCTGAAACGGTCGATATTCAA
The DNA here is from genome assembly GCF_022012365.1 of Acinetobacter sp. SM34. NCBI lineage: Bacteria > Pseudomonadati > Pseudomonadota > Gammaproteobacteria > Moraxellales > Moraxellaceae > Acinetobacter > Acinetobacter sp. SM34. Next base: position 215,903 of record NZ_JAKLTP010000001.1, read on the forward strand.
ACGAATCACGGCCAGTTGTTTAATTGAATCTTTTTGGCTGACTAAATATTGGTGTAATTGATAGTTGTAATAAAAACGGTTAGGCAAGTCTGTGAGAGGATCATAATTCTCTAAATAAGACAAACGTTGTTCTTGCAGTTTGCGCTCAGTTAGATCGGAAACAATACCAATATAGTGGGTGACACGATTTTGCTCATCGGTAATGGCATTAATGTGCATCCAGAGGGGCAGTTCTTTACCGGAAAGGAATTTTTCGTGCAGTTCACCATCAAACTCGCCAATTTTTTCTAGCTGCTGAACAATCGAGTTGTGGCTGCTTCTTTGTTGCGACTTATAGTTTGCCGTAATATCAAATAAATTTTTGCCAATAATATGCTGGTGTGTAAAGCCGGTGAGCTGTTCATAAAATGGATTAACGTCGATATAGCAAAGTTGCTCATCAAGAATGAAAATACCTTCGGCAGCTTGCTGAAGTACGCTCGCTGCGAGTTTTAAGCGTTCCTGATCGCTACGTTCCTGATGAATATCACGACGGATACCCACCATACGTAGGGGCTTTTTATTGTTAGGATCACGAACAATGACTCGACCAATATCATGCACCCATTTCCACTTGCCACTGCTATTTTGAATTCGATAGCTTGCTTCATAAAGTGGTGACTGACCACGTAAATGCTTTTTCATTGCTCGCTTGAACTGGTCAAGATCAGACGGATGAATAATATTTTCTAGCTGATGATGATGTAATTTGGATGGTTTAAGGGTCTTTTGCTGTTTTGAGTCCGTCACCAGAATTTCACGATCTTTAATATTCCAGTCCCATGGACGCAGTCCGGCAATTTCATGTGCCAAGACCAGATTTTGCTGCTGATTTTCTAGATCAGCATTCATTTTGGCAATATCAAAAGTCCGTTCTTTAACTTTCTGTTCAAGCAGCTGATTATTTAATTGTAATTGCAGTTCAATATCTTTCGATTTATTAATTTCAGTTTGTAATTGCTTGCATAATTCATCCGTCCATAAAACCTGTTGTTTGGCATTTTCAACCAAACGATTATTTTTTGAATAAAGGGCAGAAATGCGCTGATGAATACGCGATGTGGTATTGGCACATAACAACATGACAATCAGGGCAAAATTTATGGTCAGATGGAATAAGTGATTTGTTGTTTCTGTGCTGATAAATTGTGAGGCCAGATAAGGAAAAATAGCCGGTATAAACGTCAGGCAGAAATAGGTTAAGCGCTGGGTTAAAAAGGTCAGTGCAAATGCCTGACTGACGATGAGTAATAACGCTGACAAAATTAATGCATTTACATAATTAAATGCAGGATTGTATTGCGGTAGATAGTAGTAAATCAGACTAATGCCGATGCCAATAGCACTTCCAGTCAATAAACTCTGAAATTGCAGCCAACGGTGTGCATGGTTCAAACAGAACTGATCGGGCTTAAAATAGATGCTGGTCAGTAGGATATTCAGGCCACAGAACAGTTCTATGACAATAAACCAGAGATTGAAATAAAAAGATGGCTTGCTGTAATAAAATTGATAAATGCCATATACATATAATGAAACGAGAACAATACTTATGAGAAAGAAGCGACTGAGCCGAATTGTATTGATAATTTGAGCAGCACTCACATGCTGCTTAATGTACTCGTCTTGAATATCTGACATATAAGCAAAAACCTTATTTTTGTTTTGCAATAAATTACTTATTAAAATTTTAACTCTGTTAAAAAACTAAACTATATTCTAAATATATATTTGTCTCTTTAAGTCAAGAGTAATAACGTTATTTGAAAAAATCAATCTAATCATACCCCATTTATCTAAATTCTGATGAACTATACAGTTAAGTTATAATTCAAAATGGATAAGGCTACAACAGGGGCAGTTTCTGTGCGTAACACACGATTGCCAATACACCAATTTATAAATCCTGCATTGTTAGATAATTGTATCTCTGCTTCGCTTAAGCCGCCTTCAGAACCAATCAATAATGCAATATCTGGGGTAGCATTAGCCAATACATTGACCTGGTCTTTATTAGGTGCGAGTACCAGTTTTGTTGCCGGTAATTCACTGGCCAGCCAGTCCTGTAACGATACAGGTGCTAACACTTCAGGAACCTTGTTCATACCGCATTGTTCGCAAGCTGCAATTGCAATTCCTTGCCAATGGTCGATTTTCTTTTGGTCACGATCATACTTAAGCCGCATTTCACAACGTTCGGAAGTCAGCAGCTGAATTTTAGAAACCCCAAGTTCGGTTGCTTTTTGAATGGCATAATCCATCCGGTCACCTTTGCTCATCACTTGTCCAAGCAAGGTGCTAAACGCAGGGGTGCGATCATCAGGATTAAACGAGTCGACAGAAACGGTCGCTGACTTTTTTGTTACTTCAATAAGCGTAACTTCATATTCACCACCTTGTCCATTGAACAAGGTGGCTTTTTCACCTGTTTGTGCACGTAATACTTTGACCCAGTGATGAAAAACCGTTTCAGTTAATTCAACATTCATATCAACAGCTAAATCAGCTTCAATATAAAAACGCGGCATTTAAGTATTACTCACAAATCAGATAAAAAATTAGGCCAGGCCAAGATCGAGCACAAGCTGACGGGTTGGATCAGTGGTGTTCATGGTATAGAAGTGCAAACTTGGTGCACCGCCTGCAAGCAGACGTTCACACAAGTTCACTACAACTTCATGACCAAAGGCTTTGATGCTTGCTGTGTCATCGCCATAGGTTGCCAATTGCTTACGAATCCAGCGTGGAATTTCGGCACCGGTACCATCAGCGAAGCGAATCAGGTTGCTTGCATTGGTAATTGGCATAATGCCAGGCGCTACCGGAATATTCACACCTTCTTTTTGAATACGGTCTATAAAATAGAAATATGCATCTGGATTAAAGAAGAACTGGGTTAATGCTGCATTGGCACCGGCATTGGCTTTTTCAACAAAGTGTTGAATATCTTTATCAAAGCTGTCTGCTTGTGGGTGCATTTCAGGATAAGCAGCCACTTCAATTTGGAAATGGTCACCTGAATGTTCGCGGATAAAGCGAACAAGGTCTTGAGCATAAGGCAATTCACCCAAGCCAACCTGACCTGAAGGCAAGTCACCACGTAGCGCAACAATACGATTGATGCCTTGGGACTTATATAGATCCAGCAACTCGGCAATACGCGCTTTGTCATCGCCAATACAAGAAAGGTGCGGGGCAACAGGTGTGCCTTTACCATTAAAGTCGTTGATTGCAGCAAGTGTACGTTCGCGAGTAGAACCGCCAGCACCATAAGTCACTGAAAAGAATTCAGGATTTAACAGTTGTAATTCTTTATGAACAACACGAAGTTTTTCCGCACCGACATCAGTTTTAGTTGGAAAAAATTCAAACGAAATAGGAACACGTTTAGACATTTTCAAATCCTTTTTATAAATACTGTTTTAATTAGTCTTACCTCTCCTAAATCCTCTCCTGAAAGGAGAGGACTTACCCTCGATGACATACATTTGGTAATGAATGTTCCCTCTCCTTATAGGAGAGGGCTAGGGAGAGGTCATTTAAAAACTTAGTATTTATAAGTCTCAGATTTGAATGGACCTTCAACTTGTACGCCAAGGTAGTCTGCTTGTTCTTGAGTTAGTGTAGTCAATACACCACCGAAACCAGCAACCATTGCGGCAGCAACTTCTTCGTCCAATTTTTTAGGAAGTAGTTCTACGCGAATTGCGGCTTGTTTTTTGTCTTCAGGAAGATCAGCAAATTTTTCAGCGAACAAGTGCATTTGAGCCAATACCTGGTTAGCAAATGAACCGTCCATTACACGTGATGGGTGACCAGTTGCGTTACCAAGGTTCACCAAACGACCTTCAGAAAGAAGGATCAGGTAATCGTTTTCATTTTCTGTACGATACACTTGGTGTACTTGAGGTTTAACTTCAACCCATTTGTAACCACGTAGGTAGTTGGTATCGATTTCAGTATCAAAGTGACCGATGTTACAAACTACTGCACCAGCTTTTAATGTATCAAGCATTGCAGAGTCACATACGTGGTAGTTACCAGTCGTAGTTACGATCAAGTCAGTGTTTTGAAGAAGATCAACATTTACATCTTCTTTTTTACCTGTTTGTACGCCATTTTTGTATGGAGATACAACTTCGTAACCATCCATGCAGGCTTGCATTGCACAGATTGGATCGATTTCAGATACACGTACAATCATGCCTTCTTGACGAAGTGATTGAGCAGAACCTTTACCTACGTCACCATAACCGATCACAAGCGCACGACGGCCAGATAAAAGCATATCTGTACCACGTTTGATGGCATCGTTGAGTGAGTGACGGCAACCGTATTTGTTATCGTTTTTAGATTTGGTTACTGAATCGTTTACGTTGATTGCAGGAACTTTAAGTGAACCGTCTTTCCACATTTCTAGAAGACGAGCTACACCTGTAGTCGTTTCTTCAGTAATACCGTGAATTTTAGCAATCAGTTCAGGATATTTTTCGTGAACAACAGCAGTCAAGTCACCGCCATCATCTAGAATCATGTTGGCATCCCAAGGTTTGCCATTGACGTTGATTTGTTGTTCAAGACACCACATGTATTCTTCTTCAGTTTCGCCTTTCCAAGCAAATACTGGAACACCAGATGCAGCAATTGCAGCAGCAGCGTGGTCTTGAGTAGAGAAGATGTTACATGAAGTCCAACGCACTTCTGCACCTAATTCAACCAGAGTTTCAATAAGAACCGCAGTTTGAATGGTCATGTGGATACAGCCGAGAATTTTCGCGCCTGCAAGTGGTTTAGCTGCCGAGTAGCGTTTACGCAGACCCATAAGGGCTGGCATTTCAGCTTCAGCTAGTTTGATTTCTTTACGGCCGTAATCAGCAAGTGAAATATCGGCAACTTTATAATCTGTAAATGAAGCAGTAACCGCGTTCATCAGGATCTCCTAGAGAAAAAATAGATTGGATCGTTATGTTCGCGGATGCCGTTTTTGATCAAAACCAGTTTTTTACCGATGTTTTGACCGGATCGTCGAGCCTAGCGATTTCACATTGCTATTTTTTAAAATGAGCCTGTGAAAAAGTCGCAGCATCCCTCGACTAGCCGGCTATTGTACTTGGATTCTAAAAGTGTTCCAAGTTGTTAGTGCGAATATTATTTATTTTTCCTGCTGTTGTTCTTTTAGTTGATCAAATGCTTTCCAACCTTGTTGTGTGAGGCTAAAGAGTTTTCCATCATATTCATCTTGAATGAGTCCCAACGTTTCAAGTTCATGCAGAGTGCTTTTCCATGTAGCAATTTTTCTAGGCGTATCCAAATTTAATTTTAAAGCGCCAGCATATAAATTTGTACAATCAATACCCGAAATAAATTGAATTTCGCTTTCGGCCTCTCCAGCATTTATTATAAGTTGAATCATTTCATCGCTGGGCTCGATAGTTTGTTTTGTAGATGTTTCGATTGGCGTATCGTTGGAGTTAAGTTCATTTATAATAGTCTGAATATATTCATTATGTTGAATATGAAGAGATAAATGATCTTTGATTTTTTGTTTAAAGAGAGAGTGATTATCATAAAAATCTAATAATCCTTCTTTAAGCCAAATTTGAGTTTGATCTCTTAAAAGCTGTAACTGTTCTAAATCTATATTGTCAGGATATGATTTTTTAGAAATATAAATCGAAGTTAATTTATTGTTTTCACAGTGTTTATATATTTCTTCGACTGTCCCACTCACATATTCACCAGTTTCAGTTCCTAATCGAGTCCAAAAAATAGCTAACAATATGTCGGAATTATTTAAAATTCTTTTGTTAATAATTTCTTGAGGTCTACTTCCCATTTGTGGAGCGACATTATTTTCCCAACCAACAGGATTCAGCATTACACCAAATTGCTTAGAATGAATCGCATTCCATTCATAGATTGCATCACGTATAAGTTGTCTTTCTTCTGCGACATCACTTGGTGATGCGATCATTACATTTAAAATTGTAGCTTGATATGCCATTTCTAATTTACTGAAATTTGATTATTTATGTTTAATATATATGAAATTTATACACTTTCTATAGGTTGAGATAATTATTTGATTTCGAGTTTATGCCATTTTGTTTATTATCAGTACAATCATATTTTGGATGAAAATTATGGCTTTAGAAATGCCTGAAGAATTAGCGAATCTAGAAGCAAATGGTGGAATTTTTGCGGTATGGATGTTGCTGCAACATTTAGGTATCGATGCTGATATTCAGCAACTGGTAGATGTATGTGGGTATGATTCGGAAAATGGCACGACAACCATAGGTCTAGCTGTAGGGTTAAAAAAGTTTGGTTTCAATGTTCAGTTTCATACCGAGCATGACCCTGATCTTCAGGACAGTGAAAAACTCAGTTACCAAGAAGCTGAACAACTAGGTTTACCCATTCTCCCAGCGTTAAATTATGAGCAAATCCAACAGGCATTTGATCAAAATAAATTTGTAATTGTCTATTACGACACATTAGAAGATGTGGGTAACCACTCACTTGTTTACGATATAAATGCGGATGAAATCTGTTTCTTTGACAGTTTTGATGCGATGCCTGCTTCAGTGTTTGAGCAGCAACGTCAAGCAGACGGAATTTGTCGACAAGTGATTGTTGTCGAAGTAAATGATGATATCCAGAGTTAATATTTAAAAACTGTATAAAACAAAAGCCCATCATTGGATGGGCTTTTTTAATTCAATTATTGTTCAGTTGCTTGTGCTTTTTCAGACCAGTAATCCGCTTTTTCTTCATCTACATCCACACCTAAACCGTGTTCATAGATGCAAGCTAGATCACGCATGGCTTGAGCATCGCCCCATTCAGCTGCCTGTTTAACTAAAGCAACCGATTTTTCCACGTCTTTTTCAATCACATCACCACGACGGAAATAACCCGCTAACTCTAAAGTCGCAGCAGGGTGTTTTTGCATATTGGCTTTGCTGAGCCAGTAATAGCCCAATTCAAAATGCGCTTTGGATTCTTCAGGATCTTCTTCTGCCAAGTCTTTGGCATAAACGGTATAACCTTCACCTAACCAATACATGGCTTCAATATTGCCATTTTCAGCAGCTTTGAGTGCCCATTCTTCAGCAAGGATAATGTCATCATCATGCTCGCTTTGCATATAGAGTTCGGCCAGTTCAAATTGCGCTTTGGCATTTCCTGTAATAGCTAAATTCATCAGCGAGGCAGGGGGAGAAATTCGGTTAGACATACATGTATCCAAAAACTTTTGCTATAGCCTAAAAGGAATGAAATAAAAAAGCCAATCCGAAGATTGGCTTTTACAGTATTGTCGCTAAAAACATCAACTCATGTCAGTGCATTTAGATGAGTTTTTAGCAAGGGATTAACTTTCTTGCTGAATGCCTGCAACCAGCCAGTCCTGGTTAGAACCGGCAGGTTTTACAAAGTGCCAGATTTCAGTAAACGGTTGCGGCAAGCTGTTTAAGTCTTCGCTTACTGTACCGGTGAAGCGTACGCTTACCACATATTGACCATTTTCAGTTGCAGAATCTGTAACCATGGCATTCAGGTTAGAGAATTCAGCAACATCCTGGTCTTGGTTCGCCATAATGTCGTTATACATAGACTGATAAAGATCAGGCGTTAAATAACGTTGAATTTCAGCAATGTTACTTGCTGTATTCATGGACTGAATGTGGTTAAAACGCTGACGAGCAACACGTAAGAATGCAGCAGGTTCAGTCCCATCTGGCAATTGATTGCCATTGCTGGTTGAAGCAGCACCAAATGGTGCTTGAGTTGCTGCGCCAGCAGAACCACCTACTGTTTGACCAAAAATATTGCTGTTGTCATTTGAAGTACGTGGTGCTGCATTTTGCTGACCAAACGGGGCTGTATTGCCAGCATTGTTTGGTGCATACGGATTGTTAGCGGCTAATTTTTTTTTTGCTCCGAATTTACGGAACAAGAAGAAAGCGACTGCTGCTGCCAGAAGAATCCAGATCCAGCCTGGAAGTCCGCCTTTTTCTTCTTGCTGCTGTTGTGCTGTAGCATCAGCACTGCTTGCAGCAGGTTTGTCATCCGCCATTGCATTGGCTGCAACTGCACCAATCGCAGCACCAGCAACACCAGCAGCAACCATACCACCTACGCCCGGACCTGATTTTTGTGGGGCTGTAGCAGGAGCAACAGGTTGTTGGGCAGGAGCAGCTTGACGTGGTTGTTGGTAAGATTGGCTTGGAGCAGCAGAACGACTCATGCCATGGCTTTTACCGCCACCCGCACGTTTCGCTTCAGCCATTGGTGCAACCACCATAGCTGCCATTAAAATACCGGCCATCAAACTACGCTGTCGAACTTCCATTGATTTTTCCTAATAAATAAAAATGAAATTATAGCCCTATAGTTATGCAGCCATTTAGAGCGAATTTCAATAACAAACTGGTATTTTTTTTACATGACTTTTCATGTGTTTAAGCTTAAGCCAATTCTTCGCTTAGATTCATGGCTTCGGTTAAAGCTTCATGTAAGCGTGCAACCGAAATGATCTGTACATTCGGGATGGGTTTTTGTGGTGCATTGCCACGCGGTAAAATAATGTATTTAAAACCGTGCTTAATGGCTTCTTTTAAGCGCTCCTGACCATTCGGCACGGGACGGATTTCACCCGATAAGCCCACTTCGCCAAATACGGCCAGTTGTTGTGGTAAGGCCTTGCCGCGCAAGCTTGAGGCACAGGCAAGCAATACAGCAAGGTCGGAACCGGTTTCAGTAATTTTTAGACCGCCGACCACATTGACATAAACATCCTGTCCGGAGGTTTGCACGCCACCATGACGATGCATGACTGCCAGTAGCATATTCAGCCGGTTTTGTTCCAGGCCCAAGGCAACACGACGCGGTTGTCCATGGGCATCATCCACCAGCGCTTGAACTTCCACTAGAAGTGGCCGGGTACCTTCGCGGCTAATCATTACAATAGAACCGGGAATGGCTTCATCATAACGGCTCAAGAAAATAGCCGATGGGTTGGCCACTTCACGCAGACCTTTATCGGTCATGCCAAATACGCCCAGTTCGTTGACTGCCCCGAAACGGTTTTTTACCGCACGAATCATGCGATAACGCGAGTCGGACTGACCTTCAAAATACAGTACACAGTCGACCATATGTTCCAGTACCCGAGGGCCAGCCAATGCGCCTTCTTTGGTCACATGGCCGACCAAGAACAGGGCAGTACCACTATTTTTGGCAAAACGGGTCAGCAAGGCTGCAGATTCACGAATTTGCGAAACACCGCCTGGTGCAGACTGCAAGGTTTCGGTATACAGCGTCTGGATGGAATCCAGAATGGCAACAGCAGGGCGTTCCTGAGCTAAAACTTCACAAATCCGTTCGACACAGGTTTCTGCCATCACTTTAAGATGTTCAGTCGGTAGTTCTAAACGGTGAGCACGTAACGCAACCTGCGACAGTGATTCTTCACCGGTCACATAGAGTGCAGAACTTTGTGCATCTGCCATATGGGTCGCAGTCTGCAGCAGAATGGTAGACTTACCAATTCCCGGGTCACCGCCAATCAGCACTACAGATCCCGTGACCAGACCACCGCCCAAAACACGGTCAAATTCACCAATACCAGTAGCCAAACGTGTTTCATGTGAAACAGAAACTTTATTCAGGGTGGTAATGTTTGCCGCCTGACCGGCATAGCCGCCCATTTTCGGTTGTGCACGGTGGCTCACTGCAGGTTCAAGCCGAACTTCGGTTAGACAATTCCATTCACCACAATCTGTACATTGACCTGCCCATTTTGGATGATCCGTTCCACATTGTTCACAGCGGTAAACAGTTTTGACCTTGCTCATAAAATATAAATCTTGTGAAAGCTAAAAGAGTATTTGTGAATGTAGCAATAGCCGTTCAGAAACACAATTTTTTGTATGTTCTATCGCCAAATCAAAAATTGGCACGTAAACTGCTAATTCATGGAAAGTTTAATAAAGGAAATAAAAAGGACTTAAAGTGTATGAAAAATAATCTAAAGCGCCATTAGGCTTGAAAAATATTAAATAATCGCTCAAAAAACTTTTTTTATTTTTTTTGTTTTGGGCTACTTTTAACACATTAAATTTAGAGACGAAAATAACAATGTCAAATGAAAACCATAGTTCATCTGCTGCACATGGTGAACTTCAGCGAAGTTTGTCTAATCGGCATTTGCAACTTATTGCGATTGGCGGGGCAATTGGTACAGGTTTATTCATGGGCTCAGGTAAAACCATCAGCCTGGCCGGACCATCCATTCTGATCATTTATATGATTATTGGTTTTATGGTGTTTTTAGTCATGCGTGCGCTTGGCGAACTGTTACTGTCTAACCTGAAATACAAGTCTTTTATTGATTTTTCAACAGATTTAATTGGTCCTTGGGCGGGTTATTTTGTCGGTTGGACCTATTGGCTGTGCTGGATCACCATTGGTATTGCTGATTTGTCCGCAATTATTTATTACCTGCAATTCTTTAATGGAGGGCTGCCGTTTACGCCTGGAGAAGGGGTAATGATCAGTGTTGCGGCCATTATCTTTATTATGGGGCTGAATCTGGTTACCGTTAAATTATTCGGTGAATTAGAGTTCTGGTTTGCCTTAATCAAGATTATTGCCATTGTGGTACTGATTGCAGTCGGTTTATGGATGATCTTTACTGGCTTTAGCTCAACCGCAGGTGAAGTGGCTTCATTTACCCATCTGTGGTCACATGACGGTATTTTCCCAACTGGGGTAACCGGTTTCCTGGCAGGTTTCCAGATTGCGATATTCGCCTTTGTTGGGGTAGAGCTGGTCGGTACAACTGCAGCTGAAACCAAAGATCCAGAGCGTAACTTGCCTAAAGCGGTTAACTCGATTCCGATTCGTATCATTATTTTCTATGTGTTGGCACTGATCATTGTCATGTCGGTAACACCATGGAATAAAATTGATCCAAGCATTAGTCCATTTGTAAACCTGTTTAGCCAGGCCGGTATTGCTGCTGCAGCGATTATCATGAATCTGGTGGTACTATCTTCAGTGATGTCATCCATGAATAGTGGTGTGTTCTCGACCAGCCGTATGTTGTTTGGTTTGTCACGTGAAGAGCAGGGTCCTAAAGCTTTTGGTCACCTGAATAAACGTGCTGTTCCTGCGAATGCCTTATATTTCTCTGCGATTTGTTTATTGCTAGGTGCTGCGCTTCAGTACTTTGTACCAAATACAGTTGAAGCCTTTACTTTGGCAACAACACTGTCGACGATCTTGTTTATCTGTGTATGGCTAATGATCATCTGGAGCTATATCGTGTATTACAAAACACGTCCAGAATTACATGCAAAATCAACCTTTAAACTGCCAGGTGGATTGTTTACCTGTTGGGTGGTGATTATCTTCTTTATCGGCATGATTTATGTGTTGTCTTTGGAAGCCGATACCATGAAAGCGCTGATGGTCAGCCCAATCTGGTTCATTATCTTGATTATTGGCTATTTTGGTTTCTACAAACCGAAACATAAATAATTAACACAAATGATTAAAACGCCGGTTTCAAACTGGCGTTTTTTTTTATCTCACTATAATCTCTAGCGTTTAGTGCTTTGGTCAGGTCACATGATCAGGTTATACTTCTTCGAAAATATGAAATAGGTGGTCAGATGCGTCTTGTCATTTGCTGCATCAGTTTATTGGTAACAGGTTTTGCTCTAGTCGGTTGTGGTCAATCGGGTGCTTTACAGCTACCTAGCGATCAAAACTATGACAAACGTGCAAAATATTTGTTATATCCCAATGTAGATTCAAAACAGCAATCTTCGAATAAGCAAGAAGCAGCTCCGGTAGCACAAGAGCTTCCCGCTTCATCTGCTGAAACGAATTAATTTTCAATATCTAAACGCGTCATCGAAAGGATACATTCATGAGTTTTACCCGCATCAATGGGGTTTTGCACGCCGAGCAATGTTCTCTACAACAGCTTGCGCAGCAATTTGGCACGCCACTTTATGTTTATTCAAAAGCGACTTTTGAAAAGCATTATTTAGATATGGATCGTGCATTTAGCTTTATCGATCATCAAATTTGTTTTGCGGTAAAGTCTAACTCTAACCTTGCGGTGTTGAATGTATTGGCCAAGCGTGGCGCGGGCTTTGATATTGTTACTGGTGGTGAGCTTGCCCGTGTGCTTAAAGCAGGGGGCGATGCATCTAAAATAGTCTTCTCGGGCCTGGGTAAATCTGAAGCGGATATCCAAAAAGCGCTTGAAGTGGGTATTTCCTGTTTCAATGTCGAATCTTATGCCGAGTTGGATCGTATTCAAAAAGTTGCGGCAAATTTAGGTAAAAAAGCCCCGATTTCTTTACGTGTCAATCCTGATGTCGATGCCAAAACCCATCCCTATATTTCCACCGGTTTAAAAGAAAATAAATTCGGTATTCCTTCCGATACTGTATTTGAAACCTATCAATATGCAGCATCATTGCCGAATTTGGACGTAGTCGGGATTGACTGTCATATTGGTTCACAGTTGACTGAAACCCAGCCTTTTGTTGATGCACTTGATCGTGTGATTGTGATGATTGAGAAGCTTAAAGAATTAGGTATCAATCTAAAACACATCGATATCGGTGGTGGTTTGGGTGTGACTTATAAAGATGAAGTTCCACCTACAGTTGAAGAATATGCCAATGCCTTGAAACCGGCTTTAGAAAAACTCGGTTTGAAAGTGTATATGGAACCAGGCCGCAGTATTTCTGCCAATGCAGGGGTATTGCTGACCAAAGTCGATTTGCTCAAACCGACTAATCACCGTAATTTCGCGATTATTGATGCCGCAATGAACGACCTGATTCGTCCAGCTTTATATGAAGCATGGATGGATATTCAGGAAGTAATGCCACGTACTGACGTTGAAGCGAAAGAGTGGGATGTGGTGGGTGCAATTTGTGAAACGGGTGATTTCCTGGGTAAAGAACGTCAGCTGGCAATCAAAGAAAATGATGTACTTGCCGTATTGGGTGCAGGTGCTTACGGTTTTGTGATGAGCTCGAACTACAACAGTCGCGGACGTGCTGCTGAAGTGATGGTTGATGGTGATCAGGCACATTTAATTCGTGAGCGTGAAAGCGTTGAATCTTTGTGGGAACGTGAACGCTTATTGCCATAATGGAGAGCTCTGAGATGTTTTTAGAATTTACCAAAATGCATGGTTTGGGCAATGACTTTATGGTGGTTGACCTGATCAGCCAGCGTGCCTACCTGGATACCGTTACCATTCAGCGTCTGGCTGACCGTCATTTTGGCATCGGTTTCGACCAGTTGCTGATTGTTGAGCCGCCTGATTTACCGAATGTCGATTTTAAATATCGTATTTTTAATGCCGACGGTTCTGACGTCGAGCAATGCGGAAACGGTGTACGCTGTTTTGCACGTTTTGTGCATGAGCGTCAGCTCACCACCAAAACCAAAATTAAAGTGCAGACCAAAGCCGGTATTGTCGAGCCTGAACTGGGTGTCAATGGCTGGGTTCGTGTGAACATGGGTTATCCTAAATTCTTGCCGAATGAAATCCCGTTTTTGGCAGATGAGCCTGAAAGTTTGTATGACATTGATCTGGCCAACAATGAAAAGTTAACGATTGATGTGGTCAATATGGGCAATCCACATGCAGTGACCATCGTTCCCGATGTGATCACCGCTGATGTGGCACGTATTGGCCCACAAGTAGAATCACATGAGCGCTTCCCGCAACGCGTCAATGCCGGTTTTATGCAAATCATTGATGAAAAGCATGCACGTTTGCGTGTGTTTGAGCGTGGCGTAGGTGAAACCTTGGCTTGTGGTACAGGCGCTTGTGCTGCAGCGGTATCCGGTATGCGTCGTGGCTTGCTGGCTAACTCGGTCGAGATTGAACTGGCTGGTGGCAAATTGCAAATTGAATGGAAAGAGGGTGATGTGGTCTGGATGACCGGTCCAACGGCAAATGTTTATCAAGGTCGTATTGATTTGAGTTATTACCAGGCTTAAGCGGTATTACTTTGAAACAAGCCTATCCATGAGATAGGCTTTTTGCTTTCTATTTTATTGATCTAATTCTGTTTGCAGGTCTGCCATCATTTGTTCATACGTGGCTTCAAATATCATGCGATCGCCACCAATGCTGTAGAAACTTGGAATGATAAAAGTCACTAGATTGCTAAATTCAGGGTTGGCATAAAGCATGTCTACAAATACTTCAATTTGATCATCTTGAATGCCAAAGCTTGAGGCAATTTTTTCAAATTCAGGATAAAAGGCTTGGATATTATCTGGATTAAAGCGCTTTTGTAACTCCTTTAATTCATTGGTGAGTTCTTCGGTCTGTAGGCTGTTCAAATTAAAAGATGCTGCAATTTTTTCAAATGAATGCATTTTATACTCGCTATGAAATCGTTTTTATGTCATGTTTTTTGGTAAGTGATTTAATATTAGCAAAAGCTGATCAGAATTTATCTTATAAAATGAATTTTAAATGATTGATTTTTTAGATACAAAATATAGATAGATGTAATATTGAGAAAGGTGGATTGGTGTAGGAAGGTTTATATTAATGGATGCAACGCAATTATTATCCATCTGGCTAAAAGAACGAGAAATTCAAAATCAGTCCAGACATACCTTGCAGGCTTATGAACGTGACGTTTCCGATTTTTTAAACTTTTGTGAAGCTAAAAAACTGGATCTGGCCAATATCGAAACCACAGATCTGCGTGAATATTTGGCCCATAAAGTGGAACAGCAGCAGCTCAGTTCCAGCAGTTTACAGCGGATGCTCTCGTCCATACGCCAATTTATGAAATGGGCCGAACAGGGGCAGTATCTGGCGTTTAATCCGGCGGATGATTTTCAGTTAAAACGTATTCCCAGACCACTTCCGGGGATGGTCGATATTGAAACCGTGAACCAGATTCTAGATCAGCCAGCACCTGAAAAACCCATTGAACAGCAAATGTGGCTACGGGATAAAGCTATTTTGGAATTGCTATATTCCAGTGGTTTACGTTTGGCTGAAGTGCAGGGGCTGCGGATTAAGGATATCGATTTTAACCGCCAGTTGTTGCGTATTACCGGTAAGGGGAATAAAACACGGGTGGTACCTTTTGGTAGCAAAGCCAAAGATGCAGTGATGAAATGGCTGCAAGTCTATCCATTATGGCAGGGTGATTTTGTACCGGATGCGCAGGTTTTTATTACTCAAAAGGGCAATCCGCTCGGTGCGCGTCAAATTGAAAATCGGGTGAAGTTTCAGGCACAGCGTGCCGGAGTTAATGTGGATTTACATCCGCATTTATTACGTCATTGTTTTGCTAGTCATATGTTGTCAAACAGCCGGGATTTGCGTGCGGTACAGGAAATGCTGGGACATAGCAATTTGACTACTACGCAAATTTATACCCATGTCGATTTTGATCATTTGGCACAGGTCTATGATCAGGCACATCCGCGAGCGCAATTGAAAAAGTCGTAACAATATTAAAATTTGAATCAATCTGGCCTGGACTTTGCTTAATTATTTTAGCGCCAGTTAATGAGATTTAATCAAAGTTAAATAAGCATATGTAAAAATATCGGTTCATAAAGATGACATTTTGAACTATTGTCGGATAATAAAAAGTCAATTTATAAGGTATAAGAATCACCTATAACCATACAGTGAATTGCATGAATAATGTATAGAGATGAAATTATTTATGCTTTCACTGCAGGTCGGTTAAATTTGGGAAGGAAAATGATAGGCGAAACAATGATTTCAGATATTTTAGAGAAGTATGACCAGTTAACGGCTGCGCAGAAAGAAATTTTTGCAGGTTATGGACTTCGTCAAGTTAAACATTTTGTAGAAATAAGTTTGCCTAATATTGAACCGGTTTTACCTGCACATACGCATGTACAAGGGATTAATGCAGAAGGTAAGGTGCAGGCCATTAATAATGTGACCCAACAAACCTATTTGTGGATTTCAGACCTGCAATGGCAGGAGCGTCCAATTGCGACCTCAAATGTAGACTTAAAAGAAGATTTTTTAGCAGTCTGGAAAATATTTAATCTTCAAGCTTACGATTTAATTGATTTAAGCCATGTTCATCGTGACTTCTTGCAGAGTCAGCCTGTATAAGCAGCCTTTTTAGCTTATAGGTTTGTTCAAGGGCTACCTGATTTCATGCGATATCCTTCATGTAGCCCTAAAGTCCTAATTCGAGTAATGGCAGTTTTAAGCTTAAGCCTATTCTTGTAATGCCACTTATATTCAATAACTGATTTCTATATACAGTAATTTCCAAAATTTTGAAAAATAAGATGTCTTTACAGACCATCAAGCGGTAATTGAAAACTCTGTTTAATAATTTGACTGGGTAAATCCGTTTTTACGCTGGTAATGCCGTTTTTCTTGGTCAGATGCGCTGACTGAAATTTACGGTAACTTTCCAGATCTGGAACCACCACTTTTAACATCGCATCGCATTCCCCCAAAATAATATAGCACTCCATCACCTGAGGAAGTTCCTTCATGGCTTCAATGAAGGTATCAATGGTTTCTGCATCCTGTCCGGTTAACCAGATTCGTGAAAACAAAATCAGCTGCAAGCCAATTTTTTGCGGATCCACAACTGTGGTGTAACTCTGAATTACGCCTGCTTCTTCGAGCAGTTTCACCCGACGCAGACAGGAAGAAGGCGACAGCCCAATTTCACGGGCCAGATCGTTATTTTGCATCCGACCATTGTTTTGTAAAGCCTGAATGATATTTTTATCAATACGATCCAGCTTTACTGAAACAAATTTGGAAGATAGTTTCATAAATTAGAATATAATTTGAAAAATAATCATAATTATAGAATATTTGAAATCCTATTTTGTATTATTTATTCGATACTAATTTTCACTTTCAAGACATAGAAAGGGAAAAGGAAATGTCTGTATTTGCACTGTTTGCCTTAACGGTTATTCCGCTTATTTTCACCCCTGGGCCAGATATGCTATTTATTCTGTCTCAAGTGATGGGTAAAGATGCAAAGGCAGGCATGCGGGCAACTGTAGGGATTTGCTTGGGCTATTTGGTCCATTCTGTTTTGGTGGCTTTGGGAATTGCAGCCATTATTGTCTCTTTCCCTGTGTTATTTGAAACCATTCGCTGGCTGGGGATTGCCTATTTACTGTATTTGGCTTTTAGTCTGATCAAGTCGGTGTTTAGTCAAAATAAATTAACCATCGAGAGAAAATCATCTTCCAACCCGATCAAAAAAGGCTTCTTTACTGCCTTATTAAACCCCAAAGGCATGCTGATCTATTTTGCAATTTTACCGCAGTTTATTGATAAAACTAGGGACACGGTGAGCCAAGGGTTAATCTTGTCTTTCATCTTTATTGGGTTGATCTTTGTGGTGTATTGCGGCTTGAGTATGTTGTTTGCCACAATCACCCAAAAAACCCATATTGATGAACGTAAACAAAAATGGATTGATGGTGGTTCAGGTGGTTTGTTAATGCTGGCTGCAACCTGGCTGATCATTAATTAAGAGCTGTGAAAAAGCATGTTGTGAGGACATGCTTTTTTAATGCCGAGTAGTATTTGGGCATAAAAAGTAATTTGTTACATGTTTAACTTAAAAAAGCGCTCGATTTTAGGACAAACAGACTGAAAAATTTAGCGGAATCTGTCTTAAATGACAATTCATTACTTTGGTCGTTTTGTCATCCATGTGTGCCAGACCAGCCAGGCACTAATCGGAAACACGTATTAAATCAGAACTTTTGATGAAGTTAATCAGATAAAAACATAATAAAAATCAATGCTTAAAAAATAAATAAATATTTAGGAATTTCATCTTAATAAAAGTAGTGTAAAAAAATATGAACGCCAAGTTCAAGGAAAATGATGCATTTTTACGGCTGTTTCGATAATTGTGACTTGACCGAAATGCCGTACACATTGCAAGATAGGGCACCTAAAAAAATTTAAGTGAAGAGTTATTATAACTTTTCTCAACATTTACATTTGCTAAAACAGCCGAGGATTACATGAAGGCTCTTGTTGCTGTAAAACGTGTGGTTGATGCCAACGTTAAAGTTCGCGTTAAACCGGACAACAGTGGTGTTGACTTAACCAACGTTAAAATGTCAATTAACCCATTCTGTGAAATCGCAGTGGAAGAAGCGGTTCGTTTAAAAGAAAAAGGAACTGTTTCAGAAATCGTTGTTGTTTCTATTGGTCCTAAAGAAGCGCAAGAACAAATTCGTTCTGCAATGGCACTTGGCGCTGACCGCGGTATTCTGGTTGAAGCTGATGACAGCCAGCTTGGTGCTTTGGAAGTGGCTAAAATCCTGAAAGGTGTTGTTGACGCTGAACAACCACAATTAATCCTTCTTGGTAAACAGGCCATTGATGACGACTCTAACCAGGTTGGTCAGATGCTTGGCGCTCTACTTGGCGCAGGTCAAGGTACATTCGCTTCTGAAGTGAAAGTTGACGGTGACAAAGTACAGGTCACTCGTGAAGTCGACGGTGGTTTACAAACTGTTGAGCTTGCACTTCCAGCAATCATCACCACGGACTTACGTTTGAATGAGCCACGTTATGCTGCTCTTCCAAACATCATGAAAGCGCGTAAAAAACCGCTTGATGCTAAGTCTCCTGCTGACTTTGGTGTAACTGCAACAACTAAACTGAAAACAGTTAAAGTTGAAGCTCCTGCTGAACGTAAAGCTGGCGTACAAGTGAAATCTGTAGATGAGCTTGTTGACAAACTTAAAAACGAAGCGAAAGTGATCTAATACAGAAGGATAAAAATCATGAGTATTTTAGTTATCGCTGAGCACGACAACAAAGCACTTAATGGTGCAACTTTAAACGTTGTTGCTGCAGCTCAAAAAATCGGTGGTGATATCACTGTATTGGTAGCTGGCTCGAACGCGCAAGCCGTTGCTGACCAAGCCGCTAAAGTTGCTGGCGTAAGCAAAGTATTACTTGCTGACGACGCTGCTTATGCAAACCAGTTGGCTGAAAACGTTGCTAAATTAGTTGCTGAATTGGGTAAAGGCTATAGCCATATCCTTGCTGCTTCTACAACTACAGGTAAAAACGTACTACCACGTGCTGCTGCACTGTTAGACGTCAGCATGATCACTGATATCATTGCTGTTGAAAGCCCTAAAACTTTCAAACGTCCTATCTATGCAGGTAACGCAATTGCCACTGTAGAATCAGGTGAATCTATCGTTGTTGCGACTGTTCGTGGTACTGCATTTGATGCTGTTGCTGCTGAGGGTGGTTCAGCTTCTGTTGAAGCAGCTGCGTCACAAGGCGATGCTGGCATCTCTAAATTCGTTTCAGAAGAAATCGTTAAATCTGAACGTCCGGAATTAACCGCTGCACGCATCGTGGTTTCTGGTGGTCGTGGTGTGGGTTCAGGTGAAAACTATCACACTGTGCTTGATCCATTGGCTGACAAATTGGGTGCTGCGCAAGGTGCTTCACGTGCTGCAGTTGACGCTGGCTTCGTTCCTAACGACATGCAAGTGGGTCAAACGGGTAAAATCGTTGCGCCTGACCTATACATCGCTGTAGGTATTTCTGGTGCGATTCAGCATTTGGCAGGTATGAAAGAGTCTAAAGTGATCGTTGCGATCAACAAAGATGAAGAAGCGCCAATCAATGCAGTTGCTGACTACTGGTTAGTCGGTGACTTGAACACTGTAGTTCCGGAATTGGTGTCTAAAATCTAGTTTCTGAACCCTGTTCGAAAAAAAAACGCTCTTGCGCAAGCAGTTAAAGCAACGCTTTACTGCTTTGCTCAGGAGCGTTTTTTTATGCCTGGATGTTTGTAGCTCATTTATTTTTAGAGGGTGAATGTGGCCATTCTGACTCAAGAGATAGCATTTCAGGGGCATTAAACAAATGTACATCTTTTATGGTTGTACAAGGTGGTTCAGGTTTAATGCATTTGGACAGCTATGGTGGGACAGATTTAATCGATTTATATTTTTTTAAAGTCGAAAACCCAATTTTAACTGAATAAATAGCTTGGGAATTTAGGATTAAAATTGGCTGCAGAATGCTAAATAAAATGAACTAAATCACATAAAATTCCGACAAATGAAAGTGCTGAAAAAATAAACGATAAATTATAGAAAATTAACAGGATTAACATACGTGATATGGCACAAAAACCACAGAATTTATGCTATAATTTACGGCTGTATTTAGACTTTAACTCAGCTTATTTTGAGTTAATTTTTTGCTAGATTGATTATATAAAACGAACAGTTTTAGCAATAGCTGTTTGTAATAAGGAGTATGCATGAGCGTATCGGAAATCCGACCGATTGCCATTGAGGATGAACTCAAAAGCTCATATCTCGACTATGCCATGAGCGTTATTGTTTCTCGTGCATTACCTGACGTGAGAGATGGCTTAAAGCCTGTTCATCGTCGTGTGCTTTTCGCTATGCACGAATTGGGCAACGACTACAATAAAGCATACAAAAAGTCAGCCCGTGTAGTCGGTGACGTGATCGGTAAATATCACCCGCATGGTGACTCTGCTGTGTATGAAACCATTGTTCGTATGGCTCAAGACTTTAGCTTGCGTTATCAATTGGTGGATGGTCAAGGTAACTTCGGTTCTGTCGATGGTGATAGCGCAGCAGCAATGCGTTATACCGAAGTCCGTATGCGTAAGCTCACCCATGAACTTTTGGCTGATCTGGAAAAAGATACAGTCGAGTGGGAAGACAACTACGACGGTTCTGAACGCATTCCACAAGTCATGCCTACACGTGTCCCTAACTTGCTGATTAACGGTGTAACCGGTATTGCAGTCGGTATGGCAACCAATATGGCACCGCATAACATGACTGAAGTTGTGAATGCGTGTCTGGCTTATGCAAATAATCCCAATATCAGCATTGAAGGGTTGATGGAGCACATTTCTGGTCCAGATTTCCCTACCGGCGGTATTATTTATGGTAAATCCGGCATTGTAGATGCTTACCGTACCGGTAAAGGCCGTCTGCACATCCGTGGTAAATACCATATTGAAGAAGACCCTAAAAACGGCCGTAATACCATTGTTTTCACTGAAATTCCTTATCAGGTCAATAAAGCAAAAACCATTGAGCGTATTGCCGAGTTGGTAAAAGAGAAAAAACTGGAAGGTATTTCTGAACTTCGTGATGAGTCTGATAAAGACGGCATGCGTATTGCAATTGACCTGAAGCGTGGCGAAAACGCTGAAGTGATTGTCAACAACCTGTTCTTGAATACCCAGTTAGAGAATTCATTTAGCATCAACATGGTCTGTCTGGACAATGGCCAGCCGAAGTTGATGAACCTGAAAGACATCATCGCTGCCTTCATTCGTCACCGTCAAGAAGTGGTAACCCGTCGTACCATGTTCGAACTGCGCAAAGCGCGTGAACGTGGTCATATCTTGGAAGGTTTGACTGTTGCACTTGCCAACATTGATGCCATCATTGAAACCATCAAGACTTCTGCCAACCCGGGTGAAGCGCGTGAGCGTTTACAGGCGGGTGAGTGGGCTGCGGGTGGCGTAGTTGCGTTGTTAGAAAAAGCAGGTTCAGTTTCTGTACGTCCAGACGAGATTGACGGTGAAGATCCAAGCCGTCCATTCGGTTTAGATGGCAATGTTTACCGTTTATCTCCAGCACAGGTTGGTGCAATTCTTGAATTGCGTTTACACCGTTTAACCGGTCTTGAACAAGACAAGTTACATGCGGAATATTCTGAAATCTTGGGTCAAATTGCTGAACTTACTGCAATTTTAAATGACTTCAATTTGTTGATGAATGTTATTCGTGAAGAGTTAGCCTTGATTCTGCAACAGTATGGCGATGCACGTCGTACCGCGATTGTTGAATCACGTATCGACTTCTCGCGTGAAGATCTGATTCCAGAAGAACAAGTCGTATTGACTGTTTCTAAAACAGGTTATGCGAAAACCCAGCCACTTTCTGACTACGCTGCACAGCGTCGCGGTGGTCGTGGTAAGTCTGCAACTTCAATGAAAGAAGATGATTATATCCAGCATCTGATCGTGACATCGAACCACGCAACGGTTCTATGCTTCACCGATGTCGGTAAAGTATATCGTCTGAAAGTATTTGAAGTGCCGCAAGCATCACGTGGTGCCAAAGGTCGCCCAATGGTGAACCTGTTGCCGCTTGATGCAAACGAAACCATTACAGCGATTCTTCCGGTCATTGATGCGCCGAAGAAATTTAAAGATCGCCTGGTTGATTTCAAGGCATTTGTGAAAGCCAATGCTGCGAAACTGCAAGAAAATGAAATTATCAATTCACATTATGTTGAACTGGAAGCAGCGCTTGCTGAACTGGAAGATGGTGCAGATGACCTGTCGGACGCATTACGTATTCAGTTGAAACAGCTTGGTTTAGAGTTGTCGAGCACTGATCTGGATGATGACATCATCAATGACTTTGCACAGCAAGCTGAAGCGGTACGCAAAAACTTCTATGTGTTTATGGCGACTGAGTACGGTACGATTAAACGTGTAGAGCTTGAACAGTTCTCGAATGTGCGTTCAAACGGTTTACGTGCGATTGAATTGAATGGCGACGATACCTTGATTGGTGTGGCAATTACCGATGGCGAACAGCAAATCATGTTGTTCTCGAACGAAGGAAAAGCGATTCGTTTCGCAGAAACTGATGTCCGTTCAATGGGTCGTTCAGCGAAAGGTGTACGCGGTATGCGTGTCACCATCGGTGCAGCAGCACAACTGGAAGAAAACGACGAAGCTGATGTAGAGACTGATGATGAAGATGCTTCAGATTCAGCATTGATCAGCCGTATCGTTTCGTTGGTGGTTGTACCGGAAACTGGCGAAGTGTTATGTGCATGTGCCAACGGTTACGGTAAACGTACCCCGGTGGGCGAATTCCCGACCAAAAAACGTGGTGGTAAAGGTGTGATTGCAATTAAAACATCTGAACGTAACGGTGAATTGGTCGGTGCAGTCTCCATTGATGAAAGCAAAGAGCTGATGTTGATTTCTGATGGTGGTACGATGGTTCGTACCCGTGCTTCAGAAGTTGCTACCACAGGTCGTAATGCACAAGGTGTTCGCTTGATCCGTCTAGGTAACGAAGAGCTGCTCGTAGGTGTTGTTTCTGTTGAAGCAGTTGAAGAAGATGAGTTTATTGAAGCAGTGGAAGGCGAAGAAGTAGTTGCCTCTGAAGCTTTAATTGATTCTGAAATTTTGGTGGATGATGAAACTATTGCTGATGAAGCTGACACTGAATCGGATTTAAGAGATTCTGACGCAGAATAAGTTTTGACTTAAAAAGAAAGGACGCGTAAGCGTCCTTTTTTTTGTTATAAATATAAAAAATTAATAAGAGATCAGGAATGATTTGTCATTTGTGTTTGGAAGATAAAAAGTTAAGGAATTCACATTCAATTCCAAATGGCGTATTTAAAAAGTTAAAAGAGAATTCTATTAATAACTCACTTTTAATACAGTTAGATGCCAAAGTAGATAGCTTAGTTGAACTAACTCAAAATACGTTTAATTGTGAATTGCTTTGTGCTGAATGTGAACAGCATTTAGGAAAATTAGAAAAAGTCTTTTTGGAAACTCTATGGTCTCAGAAATATAAAAATAAAGTAGGGAAGTATTTGATTATTGAAAGTGATAGTTTGGATGTAATTAAAATAGTTATTTGCTCAATATTTTGGCGCATGTTTTATGCAAAGAGGGTATACCCTCAATTTAATTTTGTACATATAGATAAGGAGATAGCTGAAAAATTACGATTAAGTATTCTAAATAAGGATATTAATTGCCTGCTAAATATAGATGTAAATATTTATCCTGTCAGAGATAGGGTACATGATATGAAAAAATGTGCAGGATTTTATACTTCTGATTGCAAAAAATTTTATTACCTTCTTATAGAAGGATTATTGATTGAGATATTTAATCCTAAAAATTTAGGTAAAATAAAAATTGGAAAAAATAAAGTTACTACTGTAGAAATTGATCCCAGAAAAGATAAGAAGCTTTTTCAAGTTCTATATCAACCACATGCAAAGCTCAGAAAGGAACTATTTCCTCAAAAAATTTTAAATCAGTTAAATTTTGAAAAATGAACCAACTATCTTTTCAAGATGTGAATGCATAAAAAAGGAAGCCGAAGCTTCCTTTTTTGATGTTATGAATTATGCAGCTTCTTTCATTTCAACTTGATAATCTTTTTGCTTTTCAGCATCGAACTGGCCTTCCCATTTACTGATCACAAGAACAGCCAACGAGTTACCAATTACATTCAATACAGTACGAGCCATATCTAAAATACGGTCAATACCGGCAATAAATGCTAGACCTTCAAGTGGAATACCCACACTACCCAAGGTTGCCAACAGCACAACAAAAGACACACCAGGAACGCCGGCAATACCTTTAGAAGTAATCATTAGGGTTAACACCAGAATGACTTGCTGGGTGATGCTCAAATCAATACCGTAAAGCTGTGCAATAAAGATGGCTGCAATACTTTGATATAAAGTCGAACCATCCAGGTTAAACGAATAACCGATTGGAATCACGAAACTGGTAATGGATTTAGGCGCACCATAAGCTTCCATTTTTTCCATAATACGCGGTAATACGGTTTCAGAACTGGCAGTTGAATAGGACAGAATCAGTTCATCTTTTAGAATTTTAATAATTTCCCAAATACTGAAACCACAGAATTTAGCAACCAGTCCTAAAATGACAAAGATGAAGAAGAAAATAGCACCATAAACCAAAACGGCCAACTTCACTAATGGAAGAAGCGAGCTAAAACCAAAGTTCGCAACGGTTACCGCAATCAGGCCAAATACACCAAAAGGTGCAAAAAGCATAATCATGTGCGTTACTTTGAACATGGTTTCAGAAACAGCATGCAATACATCAATGAGCGGTTTTCGGGTTTCTTTAGCTAAAGAGCCTAAACCTACACCAAAAATCACCGAGAAGAAGATGATTGGCAACATATGCCCATCAGTCAGTGATCCAAAAATATTGGAAGGGATCAAAGATAAAATGGTATTCACCAGACCATGAGAATGGCTACTCACTTCCTGTGTGGTTTGCTGATATTGAGAAATGTCAGTTTGTGTCAAACTCGACATATCAATACCGGCGCCCGGCTGGAACACATTGGCTGCAACCAGACCGACCAGAATGGCAACGGTGGTGATGACTTCAAAATAAACAATGGTTTTGAAACCGAGTTTACCCACATTTTGACCATGACTTGCATTGGCAATACCCAAAATAAGCATTGAAACGACAAGCGGAATAACGATCATCTTAATCAAATTAATAAAGATTGAACCCAAAGGACTCAGCAGATTATTAATCAGAGTTTCACGATATTCGGGAGAATAATGTAGAAAAGAGCCTACAAGCACACCTAAAATGAGCGCAATGACGATTTGCCAAGCAAGACTAATCTTAATCTTTTTCATGCTAAGCCCTTAAAATCAAATTTTTAATAAAAAAAGCTGCTATAACACTGTCGATATCACATCGGCATGTTACGGGGAGCGTGGGAATGAATCATATAAAAAATATTCATGAAATATGAACTGGGGGCTATTTTGCATCGATTAGTATATTCAATCTAACTTTTTTCTTCATAATTGATTTGAATGGTTAAAAAAAAACCAGTTTTAGTTTAAATAATAATCAAATTGTAAAGTTTTATTTAATAATCTTATAATGTCATACTTAAAAGATTATTTTTGAGCAGCTCTGGTCAGACGGAAATATCCCCATACCAGACAGATTCCGGCAAAAGTCACCAGATAAATCATTTTCGGAATGACCAGCTGGGTAGGCACGCCCATTTGGTTCAATTGAATAAACATCTGTATGCCTTGGGTGGAAGGCAAAATATTTCCCAACCATTGCATCCACTCAGGCATGGCTGCGTGTGGCCATGCTGTCCCTGATAGTAAAAATAGCGGAATGGAAGTAAAGACAATCACATGTCCTGCGCGTTCCGGCATATCCAGAAAAGATGCAATCATCAAGCTCAAGCCAATCACGCAACTTACAAATATAGGCACAGCAATCAACATACCGATGAAGTTGCCACCACGCGGATAATCATTCAGCCAAAAGGTAAATCCAAACAGGTATAAACAGCCCAGGAAGCCGATAGTCAAAATGGCACTGAATAATGCCCAGAATTCGGTTTGACTCGGTGTCCAGTTCTTTTCACGATAGCCCGTAATCAACATGCACAACCCTAGCAGAATGGTCTGATGGATAATCAGCGGTGCAACGGCAGGGAAAATATAACTGCCATAACCGGACAGGGTATTAAATAAAGGAATTTGATGAACGGAAAGCGCAGGGGAGAAATGCGAAATATTGCCAAATTTCTGCACCTGTTCGGCAAGCGCATGCTCAATAGAGGCTGCTAGACCCAAACCAATCTTTTGGGTTTTTAAAAAATTGGCCGCACTTAAATATAAACCGATGCCGCCCACTTCACCACGACGGATACTGCCGGATAAATTGTTCGGCAACAATAAAATAGCATCGGCCTGTTGCAGCTTGATCATCTGTTCCGCTTCGGCAAAATTACCTGTGACTGCCTTAATTTGTACATTCGGGCTTTTAGCCACTTCGCCAATAATGCTGGATGTCACCAGGCTTGGTTCTTCATCCACAATGATAATCGGCAAGGATTCGGCATGTTCTGCCTTGTAAGCTGTTGGATAGAAGAAACTATATACAAATACCGAGAGCACCAAAGTAGTCAAGATCGAGCTATTGGCGGAAATATCTTTAAAGGTTTTAAAATAAAAGTATAGAAAGTTTTTGAGAGTTTTCATGCCTGTACTCCCTTTACATACTTTTTAAGAAAGAGATAGGCAGTAAACAGATAGAACAGGCAATAAACGGCTAAAACCACAAGCGGTAGCAGTGAAATGGATATTGGGCTGCCCACGACCCATTGTTCCGTTTGTAACTTGGCATAAGGGGTATAGGGAATAATATTGGACCAGAATTGGGTAAATAAGGGTGCATTGTTCAGCGGTAAAGTCACGCCGGCAAAACTTAAAGAAGATCCGCCATAGACGGCAATAAAACCAAAACTTTTAGCCAGATTATGTGTGGACAAAACCACGGTACTGCTGATAAAGGCATATGCGCTATAGAGAAGAAATTGTCCTAATAAAATAGGCCAGAGTTGTCCCTCTACAAACCAGCCACGAAATTCAATGAGCCAGAACATCCATAACCAGGTCCAGAAACTGAAAATCAGCACATAGGTCATATTCTTGGAAAGTAGGGCAAGCCATAAATTTTGACCATCGAGCCATGTTTTTGTCGTACCAAATTTCAATTCCTGTCCCACGGCAAAGGCCACGCAGCAACACAGTAATAGATGCAAAATCGCTGGAATCATGTACGGTTCTAAATAAAATTCATAACTTAAGCCCGGATTGAACAGTGGCGAAATTTTGACATTCGGTGTGGGTGCATCCAGATAAGGAATCCGGTTTTCCAGATATTGCTGACCGCCAAAATCGGCAATCGCTTGTAAGGTGCTCATCAGCATGGCCGATGAAATGCTATTGCCGACACTAAAATAGCTTTGATTATAGGCAATACTGATTTCAGCATCCTTGGCTTGTACCAGCCGTTGTTCGGCACCTTCCGGAACAGTGATATAACCCCAAATTTTATTTTGATTAAGCAGCTGTTCAACCTCATCCTGGCTGCTGGAAATGCTGTTGATGCTCAGGCTGTGATTCAGGCCGGCATGATGGATAATCGTCCGGCTCAGTTCACTGTGGTCTTGGTCAATAATCGCAATTGGCAGATGGCTGGGTTTGCCTTGGGCAAACATATTGGCGAACAGCACAATCATCAATGCCGGGGCCAGGGTGACCATACACAAGTCCCACTTATGCTTGAGCAAATAGCCAAGTTCACGCAGTATGCCATGCAGCATGATCAAGACTCTTTGATTTTAAATAGCACGCTCATGCCGACTTTTAAATCTGCAATCGGCTGGGCTGGAGTAAGCTGAATCTTGAAACTGCGAATATCATAGCCACCGGTTTGGCGTGTGGTTTTAATGGTGGCGAATTCACCTTCGGCATCAATATTTTTGATCTTGAACAGGGCCTTTTTGTTCAATGCAGGAATAAAACCTTCAATCGATTTGGCCTGATAGACCTGTGCATACTGATCTTCACGAATATTTAGGCTGACCCAAAGATCATCATCCTGAAGAATACTGATCACAGGTACACCCATAGCCACCAGTTCAGACACCTTGCCATAGGTTTTAGACACTGTGCCATTGATTGGAGAAACCAGTTTGGTTTCGGCTTCTAGTGCATTGGCCTCCGCAACGGCGGCTTTGGCAATTTCAACCTGTGCATCTGCGGAGGACTTTTGTTCTGCTGTGCTGCCACGTTTGGCACGTGTATATTGCTGATAAGAAGCTTCGGTCATTTGCGCGGCAGATTGTGCGGCTGCATGCAGTTCATCACGACGTTGTCGGGAGATCACCCCTTCCTTAAACAGGTTGGCTCCACGCTGATAGGTGGTTTGGGTTAAATGCTGCTGGGCTTTCAGGCTTTGCCAGTTGGCATATAAACTGGCGATATTTTCCTGTTGTGAACCGCGGTTCGCTGTGGATTGCAATGCTAAGGCAGATTGCAGGCTGGCCAGAGCCTGTTGCTTTTTGGCTTCAACTTCAGGACTAAATAAGCGGATCAGTTGCTGGCCTTTAAGCACTTTCTGACCATCATGGATATACATTTCTTCAATGCGGCTCGGTACTTTGGTACTGATATGAATAGTTTCTGCTTCAATACGTCCTTGCAGCTCAACTTCCTTGGGCTGATAGCTTTTCCATAACCCAAATCCAATTAGGCCTAGAAGCAAGATCAGTATGATGATGCCAACCACTTTAATGGTAGCTGAAGATTTTGAATCTGTATTTTCAGTGGCTGGCGCTTGCGCTTGTTCTGAATAGCTGAAAAATGCTGAATCTGTATGATTTGGCTGTTCTTGAGACTGCTCTACAGTATTCAATTCATTTTGCTGAGCGGATGGATTGTTAGCAGCCTCTTCTGATGAGGTCTTTTCTGTATCTTGATCAGCTTTGTTTTGATCTTGAGTCATTGTATTCCCCATCAAAAATTAACGAATATAACTGGTATTAGACTGACTGATGTAATTCTGGAATTGGTCAATCGAACCATGACTTTGCAGTAAAGTCGCCAGTGACATGACATATTTATAGGCATTCAGCGCCATCTCACTTTTTAAAGCATTTAAGCTATTTTGTGCATCTATCACCTGGGTTGCCGTGCCCATATCTTCCTTAAAAGATAAGGTCTGAATACGCAGATTTTCCTGGGCAGCCTGGACATTTTGTTGCAGCAGTTGGTGGCTTTGCTGCGCAGCCGAAAGCTCATTGTAAGAGGTGTAAATAATATTTTCGACTTCCTGCTTAGTGCGCTCGGTTAACAGTTGCGATGCATAGCGTTGCAGTTCTGCAGCCTGAACATTTTTGTTTTTATCTATGCCGGAAAATAGGTTATAGCGTGCAACTACACCGACAATCCAGTTTTGCTTTTCATCTAGGCTGTATTCTCCAAAGGCAAACAGGTTGGGTTTTTTCGCTGCGCTTTGAGCCTTAACATTGGCATTGGCCAATTGGGTATCCATCTGCATTTTCTGGATCAGTGCAGATTGCTCCGGATAGCTTTTTAACAGCGCATTCAGGTTCTGATTTTGGCTGGAATTGACAAATAATGGCGTGCTCAGTTCGGTAATCTGGCTACGCTGTAACAGGTTATTCAGCTGAAACAGGCTTGATCTTAAATTGGCTGCTGTATTTTGCACACTACGCTCGGCATTGTTCTTTGCAACTTCAAATTGCATGCGCTGACCTTTGCTGATGAATCCCTGGCGTTCCAGTTTTAAGGCATTGCCGTAATGCGTTTGCATGGCATTAAAATTGGACTGACTGGAGGCCAAAAGTTGCTTCTGCAATTGGGCATTAAAATAAGCCTGAATCAGTTCAAAGCGTTGTGTATCTTGCTGTTGCTTGCTATTCAATTGACTGCGCTGTGCCTTAAGATCAGCCATTTCCTTGGCACTTGAGGTCAGGCCGCCGGTATATAAAGGCATTAATACTGAAACGGTAGGACGGATTACTTGATCTTCCAGTACCACATTGGCCGAGTCGGGAAATAGCCCAATACCGCTATGAATGGTTTGATTCAGTCCTTGTTTTAAAGGATCAGAAATATTGGAAGGAAGGTTTTCTTGATTAATACGATCGTTGATGCCTTGAGAAAGCGTTCGTTCCAAATTGCTTTTAAAAGAATCCAGAGGAATGTCGACTTCATTATGAAAGGCATAGGCACGCACATTTAAATCGACTCGGGGCAGACCTAAACCCTTGACCGCCTCGGCTTGTAATTGTGCGGATTGTTGTAAAGCCTGATTGGCCTGCGTGGTGTAAGAGTCTTTCAACAGGCTCTGTTCGGCCTGCACATAACTGATGCTTTCAGCAAAAACCTGCGCTGGGCCAAGCAGGCTGGCCGTACACACTCCAAGACGAAAACCATGTTGTATGAGGAGTGCAATTTTCTTGGCTTGTGCAGGTACATGCAGTGACATTGCTCAGATTCTCAATTTCTTTGTAACAATTATATTGCATAGATTGAATTGTATGTCTAATCAATAAGTTGTTGTATTGTTTAATATGCATTTGTATATCAATCACGTGATTAGATTTTTATTCCCGCCTATTGCGGGAGCAACTTTGAAAAGATTAGAAATAAGATGCAGTTGCACCTTTAAGCCTACTGGCAGGGAATGCAAAAGGACTTATTAAAACCAATCTTTATTGAGATTTTGATTTTAAATGTCCGACAGCATTGAAATATTTTCAGGATAATTTACTGCAAGCACCGGCTATCTGTGGTTAAATGCCATCATTTTATTGTGTTTCACTCTGAAAGGAAAAATCATGCGCGCGTACAATTTCTGTGCTGGCCCTGCTGCATTACCGACTGCCGTTTTAGAAAAAGCTCAAGCTGAATTGCTCGATTGGCATGGCAAGGGTCTTTCGATCATGGAAATGAGTCACCGTAGCAGTGACTATGTGGCTGTGGCAGAAAAAGCAGAAGCAGATTTGCGCAAATTGATGAACATCCCGGAGAACTACAAAGTATTGTTCTTGCAAGGTGGTGCTTCATTACAATTCTCTGCCATTCCTTTGAACCTGTTGGGTAAAAACAACAAGGCTGATTATATTCATACCGGAATCTGGTCTGAAAAAGCGTTAAAAGAAGCACAACGTTATGGCGATATCAATGTCGTGGAAGCGGGTACAAGCATTAACGGTAAATTGGCGATTACTGAGCAAAGCACCTGGAACTTATCTGACGATGCTGCTTATGTACATTATGCAGATAACGAAACTATCGGTGGCCTTCAGTTTGCAGGCATTCCTGAAGTGAATGCACCACTCGTATCTGATTTATCTTCAAGTATTCTTTCAGCACCGATTGATGTATCTAAATTTGGTTTAATCTATGCCGGTGCGCAAAAGAATATTGGTCCAGCTGGCTTAACTTTAGTGATTGTGCGTGAAGACTTGCTGGATCAGGCGAAACCTGAAATTCCAAGCATTTTGAAATATTCTGCGCAGGCGAAGAATGATTCAATGGTGAATACACCATCAACTTATGCTTGGTACTTGTCTGGTCTGGTATTTGAATGGTTACTTGAAAATGGTGGCGTGGATGCTATTCACAAAGTAAATCTTGAAAAAGCAAAATTACTTTATGGTTATATCGACTCTAGCGATTTCTATGCTAACCCGATTGCTGAACAAAACCGTTCAATCATGAATGTGCCATTTACCTTGGCCAATGCTGACTTGGATAAATTGTTCCTGAAAGAAGCTGAGCAAAACCATTTGCTTAACTTGGCAGGTCACCGTTCAGTGGGTGGTATGCGTGCAAGTATTTACAATGCTGTACCATTAGAAGGCGTGCAGGCTCTGGTTAACTTTATGGATGACTTTGCCAAACGCAATGCTTAATTCCTAAAGCTAAAAAGCCCATCACATGATGGGCTTTTTATTGGCTGAAATAAGCATGGTAAAAATAAGTGGTTAAAATAAGCTTAAAAAATAAAGTGATGCAAAATATAGGCAGACATAAACATACCTAAGATAAAGAACAGGCATGAAATGCTGTCTAACTGGAAGCGTTTAGTAAGTTGATGGCCAACTGTTTGTATATTTTCTTCTTGCACGATTTTCATGGAAATTCTATTCCGATTTATTTATCGTTAATTTATATGGATAGTTTTTATTTTTAGCATAAAAAATTGATTAAATAAAGTACTAAATAAAAATATGTAATTAAAATATTTATTTTATTGGCCAGAAGATCAGCTGGCTTGTCAGATTCTTGTCCCTAGAGGGTTATGGTGGATAACAGAATTAAAAATAAGGCATAAAAATATAATAGCTGTAGTAGTTAGTTAAAATAAAATTTTGAATTTAAAATTGTGGATAAGTTATTTTAACTTGAATTTAAAATCGTTAAATATAATGTGTATCTGTGGATAAAATTTAATCAATTTGTGAGTAGAGATAATAAAATTTAGACTTCTTTTATAAATTCCTTTTATTTATCCCAGAGGGAGAAAAATAAAGAGGGGATGAATAATGATGAAAGAAGAGTATTAAAGAAATAAAAAAAGCAGCACCATAACCTGAGAGGATAATCCTGTTGTGGTGCTGCTATGGTTAGAAGATTTATTTTTTAGCGTAAATATTCACTTGAATCCATAAATTGCCACGAATGAATTGGCCAATTTCAAAGTCTTTATAAGCCGGATTCTTGGTGGCAATACGAATCAGGGTGGCTGCCTGATTTTCATCATGAATTAAGGCAACATCATAAAGCGTATATTCCTGCTGCATAAATGACATGGAGGTTTTACCGACAATATTGCCTTGGAACCATGCTTCATCTTCCTGCCCCATATTTTCGCCATACAGATAGGCCACCATTTTGGAAAAATCGACGGTCACCGGTTCTTTATCATCTTCCGATTTGGGTTCCCAGGCATCAATCTGTTCTTGTAAATTGGCAGGTGCCACGCCGTTATTGGCGGCCAGAATGTCATTCAATGCACGGTGATGTTTAATGGATGCCGGATCATCCACCACCAGTTGCTCATGGTCGGAAACAGCTTCCAGTTCATAGGCCCAGGCATTGAGCTGCACAAGATAAGGTTGATCTTTTTCATAATGGTCATGATTGACGCTATAGAGCGTATCGAAGGCGTACACAATGGTATTGGCCCCCAAATTCAAACGTAGTACCGCCTGAGTGTTGGATTTACAGGTGATAATCCGTTCAATGATGGCATTCACTTTGTAGGGACTTTCAAAACTCGGAAAGGCGGTTTTGACCGCTCGGGGCTTGTTGTTTTCAACGGCAATGACCTGGGTCATTTGCACGGTTGCCTGTTTAGGTCCTTGAATAAGCCAGGCTGACGCGTCCATATCGGCTTCTTCTTTACATAAACCCATTGGCATCACTGGTGCATCAAGTGCCAGGCCTAACCACTTGGGCACATCGGTACATGGTTGATCTGTAAGCAGATTCCAATGTTCGACATGACTGCCAAAGTTCTGGTCTTCAATGGTGATCAGTTCTGGTCTATTTTGATTTTTCATATTCACAATTGATGTTGGGCTGTATTTATCTATTAAATCGAGGGTTATTGTTAAATTTCAAGTCAAGGGACTAAATTTAACCATTAAAGTCGCTGAAATAGATTCAAAATCCTGTATCTGGATGCGATGAAGCCTGCAAATGTGTCATGGAAAGCATGACCATCTGAATTAAATCTAAAAACAGCGAATTAGCTGAATCAATTTAGCCATCCTTCTATCGTATGGAATTTGCTAAACTACAGGCTATTCTTTTTTGACTATGGATGTGGTGTGCTGCCATTTAAACTTTGGGTCGATGCCGATGCATTGCCTAAAATCCTGCGTGATGTGATCATTCGCGCTTCTGACCGTTATCAGCTGGAAGTAACTTTTGTAGCCAATCAAAATGTGGGGATTACCCCATCCGTACGGATTAACTCTATTCAGGTGATGAGTGGCGCAGATGCTGCAGATAAAGAAATTATCGAGCGCATGAAAGAGCATGATATCGTCATGACCCAGGATATTCCCTTGGCTGCTCAAGTGATTGAAAAAGGGGGAATTGCCATTCATCCTCGTGGTGAAATCTATACCACTGCCAATGTAAAAGCACGTCTGCATTTACGTGATTTCATGGATTCTTTACGCGGAGCAGGTGTCAATACGGGTGGTCCACCCCCGATTTCTGAACGCGATAAACGCGAATTTTCCAGTTCACTGGATCAAACCATCCAGAAACAGAAACGTAAAACTGCACTGTAATTTGAGTCCGTCATGCCGTCAAAAAGCAACATCATGTCCACATATGCCTTATTGGTGTTTATTTGGGCTACCACGCCACTGGCAATTGTCTGGAGTGTTTCGGACATCCATAGTTTGTGGGCGTTGGCACTGCGCTTTTTCATTGCCTTGCCTTTAGCATTGGGCTTATTGGTGGTACTGAAAATCAAGTTACCGACCAATGCCATTTCCTTGCATAGTTATGTCGCTGGTGCCTGTAGTTTTATTGGTTCGCAAATCTTTACCTATTTGGCCACGGCCTATTTAAGCTCAGGCATTATTGCCTTGATGTTCGGTTTGGCACCGATTATGACTGGATTAATCGGTCGTTTTGCTTTTAACATTCATCTGCAACGGGTGCAGTGGCTAGGGATGTGTATTGCGGTCTTCGGATTGGGTATTATCTGTCTGGGTGGCAGTGAACATCATGTCCAGCCCATGGGCATAGGGCTAATGCTGATCAGTGTTTTTGTCTATTGCGCATCCATTTTCTGGGTCAAAAAAGTCAATGCACCGCTAAAACCCATGGCTCAGGCAACCGGATCCATTCTGGTCTCTAGTCTGTTCGCACTGTGTATGCTGCCGTTTATCTGGCAGCATGCGCCAGATCATCTGCCTAATACCAAGGCATTAATCGGTTTGTTTTATGCGGTGATTATGGCTTCACTATTGGCGATGTTCTGTTATTTCAAACTGGTACAGAATATTAAGGCAACCACCTTATCGTTGACCACTGTATTGACGCCTATGTTGGCCATGCTGTTTGGAGCACTGCTGAATGATGAAAAATTATCGCTGATGGTTTTTGTCGGTGCCTTTATTTTGTTGTTTGGCCTGTTTGTTTATTTTTACCGTGATCTTAAGGCGAGCCAACATCTCGCCATCAAGATCAAGTCTAATCCCTAAATTTTTTAATCTTTAGGTTTGCTTACCGTAATACATTCAGCAAGTTTTACCCGGTCTTGTGGATGTAAAGTAATAAAATAAGCGCCGGTACGGAACTTACCGTTCTCTTCTGCACGGCTATAGACTACCTGGGCAGTCGCGGCAATATGGAAAAAATTCTCAGGGTGGCTGAGCGTGACATGAATATACGTTCCTTCCTGAATAGGGCGCTCGCTAAAGAAGCTGAAACCTGTTTCGGAAAAATTAACATGTTCCGGTATTGGTAACATGGATTGTACAATTGCATCGTACAAAGAACCGGTAATAAGGTTTAATTTTTGATTGAATAAGGATAGTATTCTAGCAATTTGTTGATCTTTTTCAGTTAATTGTTCTAATTCGTAGTTTACTGCGTGATCAAATTGATCTAATTCTGCGAGTAGTAGAAAATAGCGGGGCAGCACAAAGTTAGGATCATAAGGGTCATTAAGCGCGACATCATCAGAAATAATCTGATAATTAACTCGCAAGGCAGCATCTATACGCGACATAACGCGGCGTTCCATATTGGCGCTTTGATGCTGTAAATTTTCCATAATTATTCCTCGGACTAAATGGTATGTTTAAACCAATCTCGCTGTACATAGGGTTGAGATATACTCGCGCACGGCGTAGTAACCACTTTATTTCTTTTATTGCTCTGGTTTCTATGATCGGTCTCACCTTAGGTGTGGCTGTATTAATTACAGTCTTATCCGTAATGAATGGCTTTGACCGAGAACTGAAAAACCGTGTATTGGGAATGATACCTCAAGCTACTGTTTCTTCAACACAAATATTAAAAAATTGGCCAGAACTTGCAAAAAAAGTTGAGCAGCATGAGCATGTCAGGGGTGTAGCGCCCTTTACCCAACTGCAGGGAATGCTGACTGCGCAAGGGCAAGTCGCTGGAATCATGGTCACAGGTATCGAACCCGAATACGAAAAGAAAGTTTCGATTATCCAAAATCATATGGTTGCAGGCAGTATTGATAGTCTGAAAAAAGGTGAATTCGGCATTGTTTTAGGTAAACAAATGACCGATTCACTGGGTTTGGGATTAAACGACAATATTACTTTAGTGCTTCCTGAAGCAACGCCGTCTCCTGCAGGGGTGGTGCCACGCTTTAAGCGCTTTAAAATTGTCGGTATTTTCAGTATCGGAGCGGAAGTGGATTCCATGATGGGCTATATCGCCCTGAATGATGCTTCAACTTTATTGCGCTTACCTGATGGTGCCCAAGGGGTACGTTTAAAACTGGATGATATTTTCCGAGCGCCTGAAGTGGCTGATGATATTGTTAAGGATCTGCCAAACAATTTTTATGCATCAAACTGGACCTATACCCACGGTAATCTATTCAGCGCCATCCAGATGGAAAAAGCCATGGTGAGCTTGCTACTGTTCCTGATTGTACTGGTGGCTGTATTTAATATTGTATCGTCACTGGTGATGGTCGTCACCGACAAGAAATCCGACATCGCGATTTTGCGTACCTTGGGTGCTTCACCTGCAACCATTACCCGAATTTTTATGGTACAGGGTACTATCATTGGCGTGATCGGTACGGTTTCAGGTGCCATTCTGGGGATTATTTTTGCTTCAAGTATTAGCAATGTAATTGGCTGGTTGAATACCGCATTTGGATGGAACCTGTTTGATGCTTATTTCATTAATTATTTGCCGTCTTATTTACGTTGGCAAGATGTGCTGGTGATTGTGAGCCTGTCTTTAGTTTTAAGTTTCCTTGCCACGATTTATCCGGCATTACGTGCTGCAAAAACTCAACCAGCAGAGGCCTTACGTTATGAGTAATATTGTCCTCGAAGCCAAAAATATCTCGAAAAGCTTTACCGATGGCAAAACCACGGTCGAGGTGATTAAAAACTTGTCTTTACAGGTTAAAGCGGGTGAGTTTGTTTCTATTGTCGGTTCGAGCGGTTCCGGTAAAAGTACCTTGCTGCATGTGTTGGGTGGGCTGGATGGTCCAACAGAAGGCCAGGTGTTTTTAAATGGCAAGCGCTTTGATACGTTGGGTGAAGCTGAACGCGGTTATTTACGTAATCAGCATCTGGGATTCGTCTATCAGTTCCATCATTTGTTGCCAGAGTTTACTGCACTGGAAAATGTTGCAATGCCACTAATGCTGCGTGCAGGCACTAACTACAAGCAATCTAAGGAGCAGGCAGAATACCTGCTCAATCGTGTCGGGTTGTCGCACCGTATGACTCATAAACCCGGTGAGCTGTCTGGTGGTGAACGCCAGCGTGTGGCATTGGCGCGTGCCTTGGTCGCAAAGCCTGAATTGATGTTGGCAGATGAACCGACAGGTAATCTGGACCGTAAAACGGCAGTGAAAATTTTTGAACTGCTCAGTGAGTTACGTGATGAGTTCAATATGGCAATGCTGATTGTGACCCATGATGAACAGCTGGCCCAGACTGCCGATTCGATTTTGCATATGCAAGACGGTATTTGGATCGATGCTTAGACGCTGATCGATAAATTAAAAAATCAATTGAAGCTCACTTCGGTGGGCTTTAATATTGCACAAAATAAAAAAATTATAATAACAATGATTCAAATGATCTGTATCGGCTGGGTGCTGGGCATTGCAACAATGGGGAAAACTTTTCCACTGTTGCAGTTATGGCTGGTTCCCAGTATTGCTCTGTTTATCCTGACTTTGCTGTTAAAGCTGACAGTGCTCAAACATATCCAGCGCTTGTATTTTAAGTTTTTACAGCTTTGCATCGCCTTCTGTCTGGGCCTAACACTAGGCTATCACTATGCTGAACTTCAATTAAATGAGCGCTTGCAGTTTCGGGAACAACAGCCTGAAGTAGTGGAGGTGATTGGCTATGTTAAAAACCTGAATGAATTAGGCGATCATTCAATACAACAAAAAAATTCAGATACTGAATCGGCATACAGAAGTGGTGCAATGGCAGGCATTTTTAAAAAATGCGGCAGATGCAGATTCATCTACCGTACTTGAATTAGGTCAATATTATCGTTTACATGGCCAGATTCTGCCAGCGCACAGCTATGCAACTGAAGGTGCTTTTGATCAAGAGCAATGGTATATCCAGCAAAATATCATGTCTGGATTTAGAGTTTCTGCAATAGAAAAGCTGTCACAACAGCAAGTAGCTGCTTTGGGCTATGGTCGACATCTTAGGCAACAAGGTTCTGTTTCCAATCAGATTCAACTCTGGGTCGAACAACAGCGTTTAGCATTGCGCAATTTTATCAATCAGCAGCCGGTGCAGCATAAAGGTTTAATGCTGGCTTTATTGACCGGAGATAAAAGTTTACTTGACCCTGAAACTGAACAGTTATTTCAGCGTTTTGGCATGAGTCATTTACTGGCGATCTCTGGACCGCATGTGCTGATTTTTGCTGTACTACTGTGTTGGAGCCTGCATCAGTTCATCAGTCGTTATCGGCCGCAGATTTATTTAAAATGGCCCAAGCAATATCTGCTGATCTGGCCTTTTTGCGCGAGTGTAGCACTGTACTGTGCATTTATCGGTTTTGAAATTCCGGCGTTAAGAACGCTGTTTAGCTGTGTATTGATCAGTCTATTTATCTTATTCAAACAAAAGGTTCGACCGCTTAATATTTTGCTGTTCAGTGCATCTATTTTATTAATTTTTGATCCCTTCAGTATTTTATCGGCTGCATTTTGGCTGTCTTATGGTGCATGCTTTGTGTTGTTACGTATTTATCAGACCGTTCAGCAGCAAAGTGGTACGGATGAGCTAAAGAGCAGAATTCAAAGCATCAAAATGCAGCTGAAACTTTTGATTGAATCACAGTGGAAAATATTTCTGGCTTTATTTCCCTTGATGATGCTGTTTTTTAAGCAGATTGCATGGATTACGCCACTGAGTAATCTGTTTGCCATTCCCTGGATTGGTCTGGTGATTGTGCCTTTAGATCTGCTTGCAGCGCTGTGCTATTTCATTGCTGAACCTTTGGGCAGTCTGGTTTTTCAACTCAATGACCTGGGTCTTGCAGCTTTGCTGTGGTTATTGCAACTTCTAGACTGGCTGTTTGCTCCGACATTACAGCCCATTGCCATGAATTTTGCCGTGTGGCTCAGTCTATGTTTAGGCTTAATGATTCTATTTTTACCGCGAGCCGTGTTGCCTAAAGCCTGGGCGGTATTGTGTTTTGTTCCTTTGATTACCCTGGATGCCAGTAAAAACCAGTTTGAATTAAATGTATTGGATGTAGGGCAAGGACAAGCAATTTTTATCCGCGATCAAGATCAGACCCTGATGATTGATATGGGGGGCAACTATGATGAGGCTAAATTTAGTATCGGCAAGCAAATCATTTTGCCCTTTTTATCGGTGAAGGGTGTGGATCAATTGGATCAACTGATTTTGACCCATCTCGATCTGGATCATTATGGCGCTTATCAGTCGATTAAACATGACTTGGCGATCAAGCAGGTCTATTCCAATGAGCAAATTGAAATTCCAAGTTCAAGCCGGTTTGATTATTGCCGGCAGGGCCTGCAATGGCATTGGAAAAACCATGTGGATATGACCGTGTTGTCACCCAAAGCCGAAAATTTGGCCTATGCCAAGGCTGAGAAAAATGAAATGTCCTGCGTGATTTATTTACAGGTGAAAAATGCCCAACCTTATCAGAATTTTTTACTGATGGCAGATGCCGGCTGGCAAACCGAATATCAAATTTTACAGGATTATCCTGATTTAAAAGTGGATGTACTGATTTTGGGGCATCATGGTAGTCAACATAGCTCGGCCTATGCTTTTTTAAAGCAATTAAAACCGAAACTCGCGATCGCATCGGCAGGATTTAATAATCGTTATGGACATCCAAGTAAAATGACATTGCAACGTTTACGGCAGCTGGATATTCCTTTATTGACCACAGTTCAGCAGGGCAGTATTCAATTTACTCAACAGGCCGATGGACAAATGCAATTACATTATGCACGCGAACACAGGCAATGGTTAAACCGTACAACGCCAAGGTTTCAATAAAATGCCCAATTCTAGCGCCTACTTATCCTTCCAAGCTAATTGTAGCTTGAGCTGCAGTCTCGGCACGGATTTTATCTACCAAGGCTAAAGCCTCTGTTTTATTGAGGTGATACAGTGCATCCAATTCGGGGCTGGCTTTAAAGCGTTTATAGCTCCAATGGTAATGCTCAGGGTAACGACGGATCAGGTTTTCAATGGCTTGAAAAATAATGCCTGTACCTTGATTGGTATTGACGTTATAGATGCGTTCATCAATTGCTTCAAAATGTAGATCAAAACCCTGATCATCATTACGCAGTGCATATAAAAATAATGTTTTGGCTTTGGTTTTTTGGATCAGTTTGGCACTTAAGTTACTGGTGGCCAAAGGCAGTCCAAAATAAGGAATCATTTCACCACCAACGTTTGGGGTATGGTCTGGCAAAATAACTGTCGTCCCACCTTGTTTTAAGGCCTTAAAAATCTGGCGAACGCCGGATTCATCGGTAGGTACTAAAGTTGCCTGTTCGCGGCTACGGGCATTACGGACAAACAGATCGGCCGCTTCATTTTTCACCGGTTTGTACATGATGGTCATTTTGGTAAATTGGGCAAGATAGGCATTCATGATTTCCCAAGTACCAAAATGAGGAACAATTAAAACCACGCCTTTGTTTTCGGCAAGTGCATCCAGTAACAGCTGTTTGCCGTGTACGTTGTGAATGCGTGCAAGATTGGCTTTATTGCTGGAACCCCAAATACTGAAGAATTCAAAATATGACATCAGTTCATTGCGAATGGCTTGAGCAGTAATTTTTTCCCGTTCTGTATCGCTCAGTTCAGGCAAGGCAATATTTAAATTCAGTCGAATGGTTTCTGAGGTTTTAGAAATTTTAAGAGCATTGACCAGACCAGCTAAACCACGAGCTATAAATCGAGAAATTTGAATAGGTTGTCGGCTAATAAACTGCAAAAGACGATAGGTTGTATTCTGGGAGCTTCGATCGGTCATTGTTGTATTGTCAATTGCATCATAAATGGAAAAGATAAATTTATTATAAGGGAAAACAGATAATTTAGACAGATTTACCCGGATCAGTGTATATAATGAGTGCAATTTAACTCAACAGTGGATCGTTTTCCATGTCCGATTGGCCGCCAAAACCAGAAAATGAAATTCAGAACACACAACATAATAGTCAAAATATATCTGGAAAAGAATGGCATATTTTAGAAAAAGCCGTTTTAGCTTCTGTAGAAGAACAGCGCCGTGCACGTCGTTGGGGAATCTTCTTTAAATGTCTAACTTTTGCTTATATTCTTTTTATTTTAGTGCTACTGGCTAAAAGTTGTAGTACATCTACTGCAGATCCAACAGCAACCACCAGTTCTCATATTGCAGTGGTCGATATTATTGGCACTATTGCTGCAGATAAGCAATCCGTAAATAGTACCGATACAGTCAAAGCGCTAAAGAAAGCCTTTGAAAACAAGCAAAGCAAAGCCGTGGTTTTAAATATTAATTCACCAGGCGGTTCACCGGTTCAATCGGATGAAATCTGGCAGGAAATTCAATATTTGAAGAAAGCCCATAGCGATAAAAAACTGTATGCCATCATCGGTGATACCGGTGCCTCAGGGGCATATTATATTGCCTCTGCTGCCGATGAAATTATTGTTAATCCATCAAGCCTTGTGGGATCGATTGGTGTGATCATGCCGAATTATGGCGTGAATGGTTTAATGCGGAAATTAGGCGTTGAAGACCGCACCATGACTTCAGGTGAAAATAAAGCCATTTTGTCGATGACTCAGCCGGTGGATGCTGCGCAAAAAGCTCATGTGCAAGGGGTGCTGGATAATGTACATGAACACTTTATCAATGCCGTGAAACAGGGACGTGGTAAAAAACTGAAATCGACTGATCCTGCAATATTCTCAGGTCTGTTCTGGACTGGTGAGCAAGCAGTGAAATTGGGCATTGCAGACCGTACTGGCAGTTTGAATAGCTTAAAACGAGAACTGAAGCTTGAAAAAGCAGTCAATTACACCATCGAATATAGTCCTTTCGATTCTGTACTGGGGCGTGTAGGCAGTTCCATGGGGAAGGGTTTTGCCAGCTCAATTTCACAGCAAGTCCAATCTGAACAAACAACAAAATTGCAATGAAACCAGTAATCCACTTTGCGCACGCCAATGGCGTGCCATCGAAGGTTTATCAAAAATTGTTTGATGGGCTGAAAGATGAATATGACATTATTTATGTACCATTGCTTGGGCCGGACAAGCGTTATCCCATAGATAATCACTGGAATAGCCTGACCAACCAAGTCATTGATAGCATTGTGCGCCAAGCACAGGGCAGACCTGTGATTGGTTTGGGACATTCCTTGGGTTCGGTGCTGACTTTTCAGGCTGCACTGAAACGTCCGGAATTGTTTAGGCAAGTGATTATGCTCGACCCGCCACTGATCATGGGTAAAGAATCTTTGGTGTTACATTTTGCTAAACTTTTCAAGTTAAAAGCACTGGATAAAATGTCACCTGCCGGATTGTCCAAGCGTCGTCGTGATCATTGGGAGAGTCGTGAACAGGCGGCAGAGTTACTTAGACCCAAGGGTTTTTATCAAGACTTTGACGCTGACTGCTTTCAAGCCTATATCGATTATGCATTGACGGACGATAAAGCTCGCGGTGGCGTAGAGCTGACCATTCCCAAGCAGGATGAAGTAGAGATCTTCCAGACTAATCCTTCGCTTTGGTGGTTGCCTCAATCCAAACCGAAGCTACCGGTACATCTGGTGGTGGCTGAAAAAGGGCCTTTTCTAGCACGCAAGTTTCCACAACAGGTGCAGAAGAAATTCGGTATTCCTTTTGAGGTATTTAAAGGTGGACATATGTTCCCTTTGGAGCATCCAATCGACGTTGCAGAATTAATCAAGCAATTAATTCAACAGCAGTCAGCATAATTTCTCTGATTGTGAAATAAGAAAAATTGAAGCAATAAAAAACGCATCCGAGGATGCGTTTTTTATGAGATAAGAATCTTTAAAACTTACAGTTTACAGAATTGTACCGGTTCTTTCATTGCCTGACCGTGATACAGCACACCTTGCGCAGTATGCTGAATTGCTCCAGTACAAATCCATTCCACCACTTGTGGATAGATCACATGCTCAAGCACATGCACACGATTTGCTAAAGAAACCGCATTATCATGCAAATTCACCTTCAGCACACCTTGCGCCAATGCCTGACCTGCATCCAGTTCAGCAGTAACATAGTGAACCGTACAGCCATGCAGCACATCACCTGTGTTGAGTACACGTTGATGGGTATGCATGCCTTTATAGTAAGGCAGTAGAGAAGGGTGAATATTGAGCATTTTCCCTTCCCAGGCTTTGACAAACTTGGCACTTAAGATGCGCATGAAGCCTGCAAGAATCACCAGATCAACATCCCAATCCAGCAATTGTTGATGCATCACATCATCAAAGGCTTCACGATTTGGATATTGCTTATGTTCAATAACCGCAGTTTGAATCCCGGCTTTTGCAGCACGTTCCAAAGCATAAGCTTCAGGTTTATTGGAAATAACACCGACAATTTGACCTGAAAGATTGGCATCAATCAGGGCTTGCAGGTTACTTCCACTTCCTGAAACAAGGACAGCAATTTTAATCATGCGAAGTACTTATGCAAAAACCACACGGATTTTTTCGTCTGCACCTTCCACTGATTCAGCATTTTCTTGGATATGACCAATTTTCCAAGCTTTTTCGCCTTGAGCAGTTAAAACTTCAATGGTTTTTTCAGCATCCGTAGCGTCGACAGCAATGACCATGCCTACACCACAGTTGAATGCACGATACATCTCGAACTGTTCAACACCACCTTCTTTTTGAAGAAGTTTAAACAATTCTGGCCATTGCCATGAAGATTCGTTAATTACAGCTTGAGCACCATTTGGAAGTACGCGAGGTAAGTTACCTGGTAAACCCCCACCAGTGATGTGCGCCATGGC
The DNA here is from genome assembly GCF_022012365.1 of Acinetobacter sp. SM34. Taxonomy (NCBI): domain Bacteria; kingdom Pseudomonadati; phylum Pseudomonadota; class Gammaproteobacteria; order Moraxellales; family Moraxellaceae; genus Acinetobacter; species Acinetobacter sp. SM34. Next base: position 260,490 of record NZ_JAKLTP010000001.1, read on the forward strand.
ATGAACATCAACTTCTTTAAGCAATTCAAGAATAGATTTAACATAAATACGTGTTGGTTCCATTGCAGTGTCTGCTAATGGTCGACCATCCACAATTTGTGTTAAATCAACATTTTTTACATCAAAGATTTTACGAAGTAGAGAGTATCCGTTTGAATGAGCACCTGATGAAGCAACTCCAATCAAAACATCTCCAGCTTTAACTTTAGAGCCATCAATAATCTTGCTTTGCTCAACAACACCTACACAAAAGCCTGCTAGGTCATAGTCTTCGCCTTCATACATGCCTGGCATTTCAGCAGTTTCACCACCGACTAATGCACAGCCTGCAAGCTCACAACCTTTACCAATACCAGTCACTACGTTTGCTGCTACGTCAACATTCAGATGACCAGTTGCATAGTAATCAAGGAAGAATAATGGTTCAGCACCACATACAATAAGATCGTTGACACACATTGCAACTAGGTCCTGACCAATTGTGTCATGACGGTTCAAATTCAATGCCAAACGTAATTTTGTACCAACACCATCTGTGCCAGATACGAGAACAGGTTCTTCATAACCTTTAGGGATTTTACAAAGTGCACCGAAACCGCCTAGTCCGCCCATGACTTCAGGGCGAGAAGTACGTTTTGCGACAGATTTGATACGATCGACGAGTAAGTCGCCCGCCTCAATGTCGACACCTGCATCTTTATAGCTTAAACCAGTGTTAGGGGAAGTTGAGTTGCTCATAATGAAGTCTCCGCATTCGCGCCGCGATTATACCCGAATATACGAAACTCTTATGTTATTTATGCGCTAAAATGCTATCTTTATTAAAATATTTTACTGTCTAGAACAAATAAACCGAAAAAAGGCGAGTTTCTATGGTCGACCGCACTTCACGACGCATTTTTATACTTGCAGCAATCGCATTTATCCTTTGGGTTCTGTATTTGCTTAAACCGGTGGTATTGCCTTTCATAGGGGCATTTTTAATTGCTTATTTATTCAGTCCATTGGTGGATAAATTACATAAAATTGGCTTGCCAAGATGGCTAGCAATTAGTGTGGTTTTTATAGGGATTGGGGTCGTAGTGACTTGGGCAATGTGGTATCTGGCTCCATTGGTCTGGAAACAGCTGATGTATGCTAAAACCAGCATTCCCGCAGGCATTCACTGGGTGAACTATACCGTCCTGCCTTGGTTGTCTCATACATTTAACCTCGCACCGATGGAAATCGATACCGAGCAGATGTCCTCAGCAATTATGGACTATATTCAAACCAATTATAGCGCAGACAGTGTTCAAGCACTGGTTCTAAAAGTCGCCCAGTCTGGTCTGAATTTTATTCAAATTGGTGGAACCATCATATTAATTCCAATCATTGCCTTTTATTTTTTGCTGGATTGGGACCGTATGCTGGACAGTTTTCGCAGATTGATTCCCCGCCCATATGAAAAGGCAACCTTAAATATTGTAAGTGAATGTCACAGTGTTTTAGGTGCTTTTGTCAAAGGTCAATTTCTAGTGATGCTTTTGCTTGGCGTGGTCTATGCAGGGGGCTTGCAAATGATTGGACTTGAAGTTGGTCTGATTATAGGCATGGTTGCAGGTCTAGCCAGTATTATTCCTTATCTGGGTTTTGCTGTGGGTATTATTGCGGCAGTTATTGCGACAATGTTCCAATTTGGACTGGACTGGATGCAATTGCTCTTGGTCGGTGTAGTATTTATGATCGGTCAGGCTGTTGAAGGGTATATTCTGCAACCTTTCTTATTGGGCGATAAAATTGGTCTGTCTCCTGTTGCTGTGGTGTTTGCTGTATTGGCTGGTGCCCAGCTTGCGGGTTTTTTGGGCATGTTGATTGCTTTGCCAGTAGCCGCCATCATTGTGGTGCTGTTGCGTCATGCGCGTGAATGTTATGAAAAGAGTCGTATTTATGGGCAACCTCAAGTGGTGATACAGAATGCAGATATCGGATCGGTTTCAATTGAAAGCGGGCAGATGAATGTTGATGTAGAGCTACAAGATCAGCCTGTAAAAAATCTGCAAGATGCTGAAAAATCGAGTAAGATTGGATTGATAGATAATAAAGAATCTGAAGGTTAAAGCTCATATATGCGTCAACTGCAATTAGATATTGAACCTCAACTGGATGCCAGAATCAGCGATTTTTCTGGGCCGGGATGGGGACATGTTATTGATGCAGTTCGACAATTACATGCGGGTTTAATGAACCGCTTTTATGTATATGGTGGTGCAGGATCTGGCAAGAGCCATTTACTTTCTGCTATTTGTGATTCTTATCTGGAAATTGGTAAGTCGGCAATTCAGGTTTCACTGCTTGAATTGCTGGATGCACCCACTGAAGCGATTACTTCATTAGATCAATATGATCTGGTGGCATTAGATGATATTGAAGCGATTAGTGGTGTTCCACATTGGCAAAAAGCAGTCTTTCATTTAATTAATTACAATAATGAAGGAGGTGGGCAGCTGGTCTTTTCCTCCCGTTTGGCACCGATTGAATTAAAACTTGAACTACCAGATTTACAGTCACGTTTGACCCAGGCAGTCAGCGTTAAGGTGCCAACGGGAAGTTTATATGCTGACCGCTATGCACTGGTCACCTCAGTATTATCACGCCGGGGCATTCATATAGATCAACAAATTATCGATTATTTACTGGTGCATGGGCCTCATCAGACTTCTATTTTATTGCAAACTTTAGAACAACTGATTCAACTGTTAAAAGGTGAGAAGACCAAAATTAGTCATGCAAATTTGAGACAAATTTATGCCTTGATTGATGAATATCGGTAAACAATAAAAAATCTTGAGTAATTATTCAAGCTGTGACAAAGTACAGCAAAATAGTTCGATGTTGCAGGGAATGTGCAACTTAAGAATAAAAATATATAAAAGAATACAAGGAGAAAGGTATGCTCAAACGGAGCATAGGTATAGGGATGTTATGCGTTGCAGGACATGCTTATAGTGCCGATATTATCGTGAATACTACAGAAGATATTACCAAAGATGACAAGGAATGCTCATTACGTGAAGCAATAGAATACGTTAATCGGGGAATGCCTAAGGAAGGTTATAATGGTTGTGGTGGGGAAAATTCTACCTCATCAATTCTTTTGGAAAAGAAAGCTAATTATAAAATTACTTCAAAGTTAACTATTAAAGCCGAATTAACAATTAAAACCACTTATGAAACGAATGTGAATGAAGATGCTATTCCGGGTTTAAATAATGCAACTATTCATATGACTGGGAAAGATCAAATCTTTTATATAGATGATGCCGATGCTGAGAAAAGATTTACTGTTAATTTAAAAGAAGTAAATTTAGCAGGTTGTACTGACCAAAATTGTGCTCAAAATGGCGGTTTAATTTATAACAATGAAAGCTTGTACTTAGATTATGTCAAATTATCAGGTGGTTATGCTGAACAAGGTGGTGCGATTTATAATGTAGCTATAAATACTGCTCATCCAGCATTTGCCAGTTATATAGAAATCAGTAATAGTTTAATCGTAAACAATCACGCAGATGAAGGTGGAATCATTTACAGTCAAAAGCCTGGGTTTAAAATTATGAACACAGTCTTTTCCGGGAATGAAACACGTTCTAATACTTCTGCGAATATTTATTCAGCTCAGCAACTTGAAGATGCAGAAATTGCTGCATTTCCATTAGTTAAATACACTATATCAAACAGTACTTTTTTTAAGAATATAGGTACTGTGGCGAATGTAATTGATGGTATGGGATTAAATAACTTAACGATTGTCGCAAATACTGCTGGTTTAATATTTAATGCATCGCGAGAAAAAGCTTATTTAAGTAATAGTATCCTTTTAGGAAACCCATACCCGGTTACTGGGGTGCGTTCAGACTGTCGTTTTAATAATGATCATAGTTTTTTATTAAATAATGTTGTTTCCCAAGATTGTGGTAGTGGGGCAGCAAATTATCAGAATGAATTTTGGACAGGTACTCAATTATTTGCAGGAAATGACATAGAAGGAAATTGTTTATCATTGAAAGATGATGATCAGTCAATTTTATGTCCATATAAACAGTCTGAAAATAGTTTCCTGGGTTATTTCCGTCCACGTATTTTACTTTCCTATTCAAGTCTTGCTAATTCTTTAATCGTGAATAAAGGGCGAGCACGAGTAACAAGTTCAGATGTATATATCGGATGCGAAGGTTCTGATCAACGTGGTAAAAGCAGAGATGTAGAAGCAGAAAATTGCGATCGTGGTGCTATTGAAATTGTTGTACCCGCCACAATTGGTTTGGTAGGTAAAGATTTGTTGATTGGGCAAGTTGCTAAAATTTCTATTGCCGATATGTTGGGAGATAGTGATCCTATACCCAAAGAAGAATGTGACAAAATTTACCCGGAAAATCAAACTGGTGAGCCATGGAAAGATGGATGTTTAATGATTGTGCAAACACAGACTCCTTCTAAAGGAAAACTGACCATTGATTTGGAGGGGAATCTGGTATATACCCCAAATGGTGCATGGCGTGGTGCTGATATTTTCACGATTCGAGTTGTAACTTCCTCTACTCGCTTTAATAAAAGTAAACCTTATATGGAAGTAAATGTACAAATTGTGCAGGAAGCTGAAAATAACATGGAAGATAAATCAGTTAAAACTTCCGGCGGTTCATTTGGGATTTTTAGCGTAATAGCGGTCTTGGGTTTATTTGGATTGCGTCGCTTTAAAAAATAAGGATATAGCCATGAAAAATTATAAGAAAGGATTACTATGCGTAATGGTTTTGTCTGCGATGCCATTAATTGCAGCAGAGAATAAGACAATTTATGTGAATACATTTGATGATGAAGATAATATAAACTCTGATAAATGTTCATTGCGTGAGGCAGTTCAAGCTGCAAGTTTAAATAAAGCTTATGGTGGTTGTAGTGCTGGAAACACACTAAATGGTCAAAAAGATATTATTCAACTAGAAGCTGGAGAATATAAATTAGAAAAAGAAATTAGTCCCACAAGCCAAATCATTATACAAGGAAAATCTCCAGCAGATTGGGGTAAAAAGAGTCCTTTAACAAATGATTATCCACTTATGGGGAAATTAGTAAGTAAAATTAGTGGGCAAAATAAGACCCGTCTCTTTAATACGTTAGGAAGTGAATCTGCATTAACACTTCTGGATGTAGAGCTAACAAAAGGCTATTCTAAAGGGGATGGGGGAGCTTTATATGTGGCTGGTCCATTATTTATGGATAATAGTGCAATTACAGCATCTAAATCAGAAAAAAGTGGTGGGGCAGTTTATTTTGTTGCGCAAAATTCTGAAAAGTCTCTATCACTTAATCACACTTTAGTAGAAGGAAATAACGCTATTACTGGCAGTGTTCTGGCTATGGACTGTACAGCAAATTTAATTAAAACCAAAGCTAATATCAGTATTACCAATAGCAGTATTGTCAAAAATGGAAATTTGAATAATAGTTCAAGTACTTTAGATTTTTGTGGTTATGTTGTGGCAAATTTAAGTGCAAATACTATCGCAAAAAATATTGCTAGTAGTAGCAATAGCTCAATTATTAATAATGTAGACTCTACTGGGCATCCTTTAAGCTCATTATCCTCTTTGATTTTAAACAGTAATACGATAGTAGAAAACACAGCAAATAATATATTGTATTATGATGAAAATGGTAATAAAAATTTAAATTTTAATGTACTTGCTTATAATGTGGGAGAGTCTTGTAGTTATACAAGTGCTAAAAATATAGCTCTAAATAATATAGATATGACTGCAGTTAATAATGCAGTAGAATTAGATGGAGTGAGTAAATGTACTTTACCTGATCCGGCTAGCAATAATGTAAGCACAAGAAATATTGCCAATAATATAGATGTTTCAAACATTAGTATGACTTCAATATTATCAAGTTATCAGGAAGGTTCAGACTATAATTTGTATTTACCGTTATATTATCCAAAAGATAATAAAACAAATACTGATCTAGTGGATGTTTCAGCAACAGGGTGTAGTGAAGTTGATCAAAGAGCAATTGAACGTGTTACTAGTTCAACTTTAGTATTTAATCCTACGTTAACCAATAGCTGTGATATTGGTTCTGTAGAAATGATGCATCTTACTGCAGCCGATATTGGAGATTTAATTAATAGTTCTGCTGTGATTACTATTAATGCTTTGCAAGCAGATTATGATCAATTAAAAGCATTGGTGAATAATAAAGATACTAATCCTGATTATTTAACGATGTATAACGATGATTTAAATAAGGCAGAAAACCTGCTTAAATATACAAAACAATATCAGGAATATCGTACTATTTATGTTGATCCTTTTAAGCTTGCACTACCAGATGAAGTAGAAGTTACCGGGGCTGGTGCTAGACAACTTAAAGCCCTAAATAGTGATAATTATGAAATAACTGCAGAAGCTCAAGGGGTAGGTGACCTTAATGGCTCACAAAGTGGTATAGATTTATCAAGTATTAAAGTTGATACAAATTTAAAATGTGAATGGAAGCCAGACCTAAAAAGAATCATTATGTACCGTTTAGATGGTAAAGAAACTGTAGCTTCAAAGGCAGAATATTGTAAGTATACGATTCTAAATAAAGCAACAGGTATTTCATCTTCAGGGATTTTACAGGCACGCTTTACTAACATTGCACCTATTGCAAATGATGATACTTATTCTATTAGTCCAAGTTCTAACTTAGAAATTACTGTTAATCCTTTGGAAAATGATAGCGATGATGGAGATGGTTCAACAACTCATTTATCAACTGCTAAAAAATCATTTTATTCTGATAAAGAAATTGGTGAAATTCCGATTCATATTGAGAAATTACCAGCAGGCTTAACCTTAACTGCAGAACGACAAGGTCCTTGTCCTGGTAGTCATGCTGGCGAGATATGTTATGGTGGAAAATTACATTTCGCAGTTAAAAATAATTTAAGTCGATTTGATTATCCGGTGACTTATAAAATATATGATGCTGAGGAACTGGGATCAAATACTGCTACTATCTTTTTGATGAACACTGCTGAAAATACCAATACATCATCAGGTGGTGGTTCATTTGGAATTTATGGGATATTTGTTCTAGCAAGCTTAGGTTTATATCGACGTTATCGAATGAAATAATAAAAAGCCGCTGATTTCAGCGGCTTTTTTATGAGTTTAATCTTTTTCAATAATATCAAATTAATGATGGGTTACAGTTTGGGGTAAATATTTACTGATATATTCAGCGCGAATCAGAGGTCGTTCTTCGGGTGTTGCCTTTTGCATACGGATACCCAACTCTTTACGTTCTTGGCTGCTCATTTTTTGCCAGGTTTCACGCATTTTTTGTTTTTCTTGCTCTGGAAGCTGGGTAAACCAATCCATACGTTGCTGTAGGGTTGTGCCTTGTGCTTCAGGTATTTCTTTGAGTGATTGGTAGCGTTGAATAAGTGCGCGCTGTTCACTATCCGATAATGTATCCCAGGTTTCTGCTATTTGTGTGTCGGCATCTTTGGAAAAAATCCAAAAACGTTCGAAGCCAGCAAAGCTGGTTTGTAAAAATCCGAGAGCACAAAAAGCAAATGCTAATTTTTTAGCTGCCATGTGGAACCTTATCCTCACCTAAAACCATGAGCATCTCCAAATCTTCAACCATTTGCGGAGAGAGTTTCGGAGTCACCACAACCTGATTTTGAGGTTTTGTTGCCATTTCAATGGAATCTGGGAACACCACGAATCCTGCAATTGCAGCGGCAAGAGCAAAACCTGACATTTTCCAAAGTCCATAACGGGATGTTTCTCGCGCTTGAATTTCTTCAATCACATGATTCATCACAGCAGGTTTGGCTTTGTGATGTTGTGCGAGTCCATCGAGTTTGGAAGTAACTTGTTTTAAGAAATCATCTTGCTTCATTCTGATGACCCTCCACGATATGGATTCAAATGTGCTAAAGAAGCTCGGAGACCTTGAATAGCACGGTGATAATGGGTTTTTACACTCCCTTCACTGCATTCCATAATTTGTGCAGTCGTGTGTGTATCAAAACCTTCCCAAGCACGCAGCATAAAAGCTTGTTGCTGACGAACAGGAAGCTGAGCGATAGCTTCCTGTATTTCTTCGGCAGTTACGGCTTGATCAAGAAAATCGAATGGACTAGGTGTATTTTCATCAACAATATCATTCAGTTCGATATCGTCATCATCTAGGCTTACCTTTTTAAAAAAAGAAAAAGGTTGTGCTCGACGGGCTTCTTTTCTGCGCCAGTCTTGCAGTTTATGATTCAAAATGGTGTAAAACAGGGGATACCACTCATCGGTCGACTTATCGGCATATGCCTTATGCAAGGAAATAAATGCTTCCTGCACGAGATCCATTGCAATGCCTTGTTGACCTTGGGTTGCACTCTCCATCATGACTAAAGCACGTCCAGTCACATCCTGCATAAAAATTTTCAGGCGTTGTTCAGCCGTACTCTTCAGAGTACTCAAATTTTCCGACTTAGACTGTCTCGGTGCTGAATCCATAGAGATGGAAAATCCTGTCATTGGATACCCACCATTATTTCCATATTCATATACCTATAACGCTGGAAATAATGGTTTGGTTGACAAAAAAATTATTATTTTTCTAGTGTAATCTATTTTTAAACATTGACGAGGGATGTTTAAAATAAAGTAACGAATGAGACGTTTATAAACGTTGACGAACCATTTCAAAGAAGCAGACAGAACCGGCAATGGCAACGTTTAGAGACTCTTGTCCACCAGGTTGGGGAATCGAAACTGCCTGTGCATGTGCAAGGGCGTATTCAGAAACACCTTGACCTTCATTGCCTAAAATCCAGACACAAGATTGGGTTAAATCCTTGGAATATAAGCTCTCTGATTCATGTGAACTGGTAACGTAAACAGGAATCTTGAATTGATCCAAAATATCTTCAAGTGTCACATTTTCATAAGTGTGCAAAGAAAAATGTGCACCCATTCCGGCACGCAGTACCCGTGGCGACCACAGTGAAGCTGAACCTTTGGTACAGACAATTTGCTGAATACCTGCTGCAGCTGCAGAGCGGAGCAAAGTGCCGACATTGCCCGGATCTTGGATATTTTCCAGAATCAAGGTGTCAGCCGTGAAATCGAGGGCATGGCGTGAACTGGGTAAATCGACAATGGCAAGACATGCAAGGGTAGTACCCAAGGTACTTAAATCCTTGTACAAGGATTCACTAATGACAAAGATTGCGCCCTGATATTGTTCAGCAATCAGATCAAAATCAGGATGGTTTAAAGCCTGTTCGGTGGTAAAAATAGATTTGATTTTTCTATCTTCTGCTAACCAGGCCAAACACAAATGGGTACCTTCAAGTACGGTTTGACCTTGTTTTTTACGATATGAATTTTGCTCAATTAAGCCGCGTAAATGCTTAATTTTAGGATTATCTTTTGATTCTAGAAAAATAGTAGGCATGGGAGATCAAATCCACGGAAGCAAGTCATGAGGACTTACTTCCGCTATAAAAAATTAATTATGGTAGTGCGTTACGAGGTCAACTTCATTTTTAGAACCAATCACCACAGGTACACGTTGATGAAGTTCAGTCGGCTGAATCTCTAGAATACGTACACGACCAGTTGTAGATGCGCCGCCTGCCTGTTCCATCAGCATACTCATCGGATTCGCTTCATACATTAAGCGTAAACGGCCGGCTTTTTTCGGATCTTTAGTGTCATATGGGTACATAAAGATACCGCTACGGCAAAGAATGCGGTGGATATCACCCACCATACAAGCCACCCAACGCATGTTAAAGTCTTTTTCACGCGGGCCTGTTTTACCTGCAAGTAATTCTTCGATATAACGTTTTACCGGTGCTTCCCAGTGACGTTGATTCGATGCATTGATGGCATACTCTTTAGTATCGGCAGCTACAGTAATCGCATCTTTAGTGAGCAAGAATTCTTTGGTTTCAGGGTCGAAAGTAAAGAATACAACGCCAGCACCGACAGTAAGTGCCATCATGGTTGAGGGGCCATAGAGTACATAACCTGCTGCAACCTGGTTGGTACCTGCTTGCAAGAAGTCTTCAGCTTGTGTTACTGCATGTTTTGCAGGAAGAATTGAGAAAATAGTACCTACACACATGTTGATGTCGATGTTGCTAGAACCATCCAATGGATCAAACAATACAAGATATTTACCATTTTCTTGCGCAGGCGTGAATTCATCCAATTCTTCAGATGCTAAACCGCCAACTTCAGCATGTACTTTTAACGCATCAATTAAATAATCATTTGAAATAACGTCAAGTTTCTTTTGTTCTTCACCTTGAACATTTTCGTGTTGTGCACTACCTAGAACGCCAGCTAAAGCACCTTTTTGCAATAATTGATCGATGTCCTTACATGTATTACCAATCGTTTCAATAACTTGAGCCAGTTCAGGGGTTAGATTCCCGTTTTGTTGTTGTAAATATTGGGAAAGGCTGAGGTATGACATGACAGGAAAACTCCAATTAAAAAATGATAAAAAATTATCAAAAGAATATGGGCAACCATTTTAGATGAGAACGCAGCAAAAGAACAATTAAACTCGACTATTTGTCGCGATTTTACTCTTGTAAGTTCTGTAAAAAATGCTATGTTGAGGTCTATAGGTTATGGAAAACGTGATAGGAGCACAGTTATGACAACGCAAAAGTTTGATGCGACTCCAACGCCAAATGAAGCTATGAATTTAGAAGATATTTCTGCCGAAAAAGTGAAAGAAGCCTGGAAAGGTTATGAAGCGAAAGCGGAATATAAAAAATTCAACAAGCATGATTTGATAGAATCTATGCAAAGCCCGAAACAAGATTCCGAAGAATCTGAAAAAGCTTAAAAAAAGCGCTCAAAATAGAGCGCTTTTTTTTGGAACCCCTTATTTTAATAAGGGAGGAACTGCTTCGTAGTTAAGTTCTACACGACGGTTCTCTTTCCATGCATTCTCATCATGACCTGCATTAATTGGCATTTCCTTACCATAGCTCACTGCTTCTAATTGAGTTGCAGCGACACCGTTGGTAATGAGGAAGCTTTCTACCGCTTTGGCGCGACGTTCACCCAAAGCCATGTTGTATTCGCGTGTTCCACGTTCATCGGTATGGCCAGTTAAAGCCACTTTAGAATTGGCATTGGCGACAAGGAATTGTGCATGTGCCTGAAGGGTTTGATAGTCGTCGTTTGACAGTTCGCTACTGTCATAGTCAAAGTGAACCACACGTTTCGCTAAAAATGCTTTATTTGCCGCAGTAACACCTTTAGATGACGCACCTGCCAGGTTTTGTGCATTCAAGGCTGCATCTTCACTTAGACCTTCAGTACTGACGGTAGTGGCTCCGCTCGGATTTTGTCCTGCCTGAATTTCAGCAGCAGGCTTGCGGCTGGCACATCCAGTCATCACCAATGCTGTAGCAAGAACAGGAAGGACCAATAATTGAACTGCTTTCATCTTTATCTCCATGATTATCATTACTTTAGATTAATAAAATTAAATTGTTATTTTGGTGCCCAAGCCGGTTCGCGAACCTCGCCCTGTTCACTTGGCAAGTTCATGCGGAAACGGCCATCCAGTGACATGATGGACAATAAGCCACGGTTGCCTTCACGTGTGGCATAGACCACCATCTGACCATTTGGCGAGAAACTTGGTGACTCATCCAGACTGGTCGGGGTGAGGATATTGGTAATGCCGGTATTGATGTCCTGAATGGCAACCTTGTAGTTACTACCGCTTGGACGATGTACCAGTGCAACTTTTTTACCATCAGCACTTAAGGTACCACGTGCATTGAATGCACCGCGGAAAGTCAGGCGTTTACTGGTGCTATTTGCAAAATTATAGCTATAAATTTGCGGTGAGCCGCCTCGGTCTGAGGTAAAAATAAAGGATTTACCATCTGGAGCGTAACGTGCTTCGGTATCGATCGCACTGTCATTGGTCATACGTTGTAGTTCACGCGTATCCAGGTTCATCTGATAAATTTCTGGATTGCCATGCAGGGAAGCAGTAAACAGCATGCTCTTGCCATCCGGCGAGAAACTTGGTGCACCATTCAAACCACGGAAGCTCGCCAGTTTTTCACGTTTTCCAGTCGCCAAGTCTTGTACATAAATGGCTGGGCGTTTGGTTTCAAATGAAACGTAGGCAATTTTTTTGGCATCTGGTGTCCAGGCCGGTGACAAGATCGGATCACGAGAGGTCAAAATAGTTTTTGGCTGTTCACCATCGGTATCGGCAATTTGCAAGGTATAGCGCTGTTCAGGGGTTGCCGGGTTGCGCAGTACATAGGCAATACGTCCGCTAAAGTCCCCCATAATACCCGTTAATGCCTGATAAATTGCATCACTAATCATGTGTCCAGCTTGGCGGATACGTGACGCAGGGACAGTCAATAATTCATTTAATAGATACTGCTGTTTTTCGATATCGTAGAGCTGGTAATGAACTTCAAAACTACCATTGTCGGTAGTTTTTACCGTACCGGTCACCACATAAGGTACACCGGCAGATTTCCAGGCTTCGGCATTTGGATTATTCATACTCGCTGTTGCAGGGAGATTCTTGGAAGCGCTGGAAAATTTGCCGGAACGGTTCAGGTCATTTTCGACAATAGGATAGATGCTTTGATCATTATTAAACGGAATAATGGCAATTTTTGGTGCTTCTTCTGGTGCTTTAGCAATTTCCAAATGCAATTGTGCATAAGACTGTGTCGCTAAAACTGGGCTTAAAGCTGTTAAAACGGTTAGGCAAAGTAGATGTTTACGCGTCATTTCCATCATCCGCTACGTACTCTAAAAGATGTAAATTATTGTGAATTTGCTTGTGTGACATAATGGCATGATTTTGAATGATTGGAAGCACATCATGAGGACTAAACTGTTATTAGACTGTGAAAAGTGAATAAAATTTCAGCTATTTTTTCAATTCCATAGTTTAAAGATCAAAAAAAACCGCATCAATCGAAAATTGATGCGATTTTAGCTTTATTTTGCTGTAAAGGTTGAAGTAAATGTTCTTGCTTCACGTCGTGCATCTGGGTCAGAAGGCATTGGGTAGGGAGCTGCTGACCGAACAGCTGCTTCTACACTGGCTTTCATGTCTGGATCACTAGAGTTAACAATCACCGATTGAACCGAACCGCTATCACTTAAAGTAACGCGGGCAGTGGCTTTTTGACCTGATGAACCACTCGGAATATCCCACGCACGTTTGATTTTATTTTCAAAGTCACGTTTTGCAGTTGAGGCAATTTTCTTTGCTTCCGCTTTTTTGGTCGCGGCTTCTTCAGCAGCTTGTTTAGCAGATGATGCTTTGGCCTCTTTAGCTGCACGTTCACGCGCTTCTGCATCAGCTTTAGCTTTTGCAGCGGCATCTGCTTTGGCTTTGTTAGCAGCGTCAGCTTTAGCTTTATTGGCTGCATCGGCCTTAGCTTTTGCAGCGGCATCAGCCTTGGCTTTATTCGCTGCATCCGTTTTTGCTTTTGCAGCCGCATCTGCTTTAGCTTTATTAGCGGTGTCCACTTTGGCTTTTGCCGCAGCATCTGCTTTAGCTTTGTTAGCTGCATCGGCTTTGGCTTTTACAGCCGTTGCAGCATCAGTTTTGGCTTTTGCGGCGGCTTCAGCACGCTGTTTATCCGCTTCTGCCTTTCTTAATGCATCCGCTTTTACTTTTTCTGCTTTTGCACGTTCAGCCTGATCTGCTTTACGTTTGGCATCTGCTTCCGTTTTTGCAGCAGCATCAGCCTTAGCTTGAGCCGCAGCTTTTACATTGGCTTTTTCGGCTGCCTCAGCTTGCGCTTTTAGTTTATTAGCCGCAGCAATTTTTGCATTTTCAGCAGCTTGTTTTTCGGCTTTTTGCATGGCTTCAGCAGCGGCTTTGGCTTGCTCTGCTGCTTTATTTGTATCAGGTTTAGCTGGAGCTGGAGCTGGAGCTGGAGCTGGAGCTGGAGCTGGAGCTGGAGCTGGAGCTGGAGCTGGAGCTGGAGCTGGAGCTGGTGTTGGTGGGGCAACTGGTATTACAGGAGCGGGCTCAACACTTGGTTCTGCTGTTTGTTGAACCTGTTCTGCTACTTTTTCATGGGTAGTTTCTGCTGAATCGGTTTGTTCCACAGGTACGGGTTCAGCTGGCAATAAATCTTCAGGTTTAACTAAAACCGTCGTGATCTTTTTAGGAGGCTCAGGTGGTTTACTCATGCCTAAAAAAAGTAAGCCAGTCATTGCCACCACATGGACACCGATGGTAAATCCAAGCGCAATCGTTTTTTCTTTAGATTGTGGCTTTGTGAAATCTTTCATAAATTATTTTAATGGCTCAGTCAGTAAACCTACTTGAGTTAATCCTGCATCCTGTAGGGCAGACATGAGTTTCATGACTTCACCATAAGGACGAGATTCACTGCCGTTAATCAGTACGCTCATTTGTTTTTTCTGTTCTGACGCTTCACGTTGCGATTCAGTCAGCACGGCTTTTAATTCATCGAGTGTGAGCACATCATTACTATGTGATTTATCTTCAAGTTTAATGGTGCCATCTGATTCAAGCGTGACAATGGCAGGGCGGTCTTCGGCCTGCATGGGGGTGCCATTGGCTTGAGGCAAATCAACTTTTACACCGGTCGTAATCATAGGTGCAGTGACCATGAAAATCACCAGAAGCACCAGCATGACGTCGATATAAGGGACGACATTCATGTCACTTTTTAACGGTTTTTTGATACGCTCAAAGCGTCCGGAACGTTGAATCGCCATTAGTCATTTTCCTGTGTAGAACCCACAGTTTGACGTTGTAATAGCGCCACCATTTCTTCGGCAAACAAAGCACGGTCTGAATAGACAGCTTCACCTTTAGCAGTGAAATGGTTAAATGCCAAAACAGCCGGAATGGCTGCAAACAGACCAATAGCAGTGGCAATCAATGCTTCGGCAATACCCGGAGCAACAGTGGCCAGTGTTACCTGGTCAACATCTGCCAGACCAATAAAGGCATTCATAATGCCCCAAACGGTACCGAACAAGCCCACATAAGGCGCAACTGAACCAATACTTGCCAATACACCCAAACCTTGTTCCAGATTGCCCTGGTCACGGCTTAAGCCGACGCGTAACAGGCGTTCTGTACCTTCAATGCTTTGCTGTGCCGGTGCATTGCGTTTTGTCAGCTTTAAAAATTCACCCAAGCCCTGATAGAAGATATCTTCCAGACCGACACGTTTGGAATTGAGCTGGGCATTGTTGTAAAGAGTGTTTAATTCGGCACCCGACCAGAAGATTTTTTGGAAATGTTCATCATCTGCCTGGGCTTTTTTATAACTCATATGTAACTTGGCAATCAGATACCAACTGTATAATGATGCCAGGAGTAGCAGCAGCATTACCAGTTGAACGACAGGACTTGCTTGTAAAATAAGATCTGATACGTGTAGTGAAGATTCTAGTTGTGTTGCCATAGTTACAATGTGCCAATAAATTTTTTTAGTCTTGTCCTAACTCTTTCAGAATTAGTGTACGGATTTCTTCAGGAAGTCGTGTTGGACGCATGCCGTCTACACTGATACATGCCAACTCGACCTCACCAGATGCAAGCATGATTTCACCACGATAAATATTTTGTTGCAATACAAAAGATGTCGCTTTACACGAAACTACACTTGCAGTAACGGTAATCAGATCATCCATAAGGATAGGGCGTGAATATTTCACGTTAATTTTATGTACCACAAAGTTGTAATCTTTTTGGTGCCAGTAGTGGTCAACGCCTGAGGCACGCAACCATTCAGTACGCGTACGTTCCATAAAACGAATATGGTTTGCATGATAGACAATGCCGCCTGCATCAGTGTCTTCAATATATACACGAATGTTGAATTCGAATTTATTCGCCATGATGGTATCCCGCTTTATGATTCAATTTTGCATTTTGAGCTTGGCTTTTAGTAAATATGGCGTCTGTGAATGCGACGCTATTATTGCCAAGAGTCAAGCTGTGTAATGCGTTGCAGTTTAGCATCATGAAATTTGAGTCCAATGGCACAAGGTTTCAAATGGAATCTATTCTACAGGCAATCAACAAAACTTTGAGCTATAAAAAAGTGAGCACAGGATGCTCACTTTTATAACAAATGTCATTTATTTTTTTGCAGTTTGGCTCTTTTTCCAGTCTGCCTGTACTTGTTCGGCAACCTTTGGATAATCCAGAATAAAGCGCACATGGCTTTCTACCCCGGTTTTTAAAGTCGCATTATCAACAATAAATAAAGGGTTATGGTTAGGTGCGGCTTTGGCCATGTCCTGATCGGCAGGCGTTGCGCCTACAAAGACAAACAAAGACGGCATGAGCTGACCATAATAAGAAAAATCTTCACTGGCACTGGCATTGTTGTCCAGTACATGCAGTTTATTTTCTCCATTCACCTGAGCAAGTGTAGGCTGCATCAGCTTAGTTAGGCTTTTATCATTGGTGGTCACAGGCGCATATGGCGCAATTTCCACTTTTGCAGTGACATCATTTGCAGCGGCATTATGCTCAATCATTTTCGGTAGGTCTTTTAATATTCCTTGGCGCACATCTTCATTATTGGAGCGGATTGTACCCACCATATTGACTTGATCTGGAATGACGTTACCTGTTGTACCACCGTGAATGCTACCAATACTCACCACGCCCATACCTTTGGTCAAGTCCGCCTTCCTGCTGACTAAACTTTGCATGTTGTTGATCATTTGTGATGATGCATAGATCGGATCACGACCAAGCCAAGGCATGGAACCATGTACCTGTTTACCATTTACTTGAATGCGTAAATGATCAGCACTGTTCAGAATCGCGCCATCTTTATATAAAATATTACCGCTAGGCATGCCTGCCATTACATGCATACCAAAAATGACTTCCGGTTTAGGATTGTTCAATGCACCATCGGCAATCATTTTACGTGAACCGATTAAATGTCCTTGGCTAAAGTTATCGACATCGGCTCCGCCTTCTTCAGCTGGCTGGAATACAAATACCACGGTGCCTGCAATTTTATCTTTATTCGCCGCCAGGGCTTTGGCTGCGCCCAATAACATGGCTGTATGCGCATCATGACCACAGCCATGCATGACATGCGTTTCTACACCTTGATACATGGCTTTGGCTTTGCTAGCAAAAGGAAGTCCTGTTTTTTCTTCAATGGGTAATGCATCCATATCTGCACGGAGTGCCATGACTGGACCGGGTTTAGCGCCTTTCAGTACACCAATTACACCGGTTTTGGCATAACCTTTACGCACTTCAATGCCATAGGATTTCAACTCTTTTTGTACCAGCTCAGAAGTTTTGAATTCCATGTTGCCAAGTTCAGGATGCTGATGAATATGTTCCCGCAGCTTAATGGTGTGGGCTTCTACATTTTTAACGGAATCATCAATCCAGTCAGCAAGGCTGAGTTGGCTACAAAAGATAAATGGAAGGCAAAGGGAGATCTGCTTGTACATGTTCATATCTTGGGAGAACCTTAAGAGTTTGAAATAGTTAAAGTTACTTTTTAGAATTGCATATTGTTTTAAATTTAATCAAAACTCTGTAGGTATCTTAAATATACTTTTAAGGTATAATTTATTTTAGTGATTGGAATATAAGGTTTTTATTGATACTTTTACTTTGTAAATTTATGTATCTTACTTTGAAATTAGCTTTTATAAATTGTGGTTGTTGTAAAAGTTAATTTTCGGATCTGTGACCCCGAGATTTAATCCGATTCCATTTATTATTAAGTTATTACAGCATAACTAAACATACGAGATTTAGATGAGTCGCTTTTTGAAATACATAATTATTTTAGCCTTGGGGTTTGCACTGTGGAATTACTGGCTGAAACCGGATAAAGGTATTTCAGAGGCTGCTGATTATCAATCTGCTCAAGGAATCCATCAGTTTGATGGTTATAGTATGAAAAATCTTGAAGCGTATGCTGGCGAGTTTCGGGTTTTATCAAGAGAAGACTATAGTTTTGGGCGAGAGGCAGAACTTAGTCCAGTTGATTTTGCTTTGGGATGGGGCAGCATGAACAATCCTGCTGTTTATAAGCAGTTGTCGATTAGTCAGAGCAACCGCTGGTATTACTGGCGTTATGAAAATGCCCCACCTATTCCAGTCAATGAAATTTCAACGCATAGTGCCAATACGCATTTAATTCCTGCCTCGAAACAGATTGCAAAGCAGCTGAAAGCTATTGATCAGGACGATTTGATTTATTTAAAAGGGCAATTGGTTGAAGTCACGGCTGCTGATGGCTGGAAGTGGCGCAGTTCTTTAAGTCGTGAAGATACAGGGAATGGTGCGTGTGAGTTGATGCTGGTAGAAGAGGTGAGGGTAATTTCTAAGTCTTAGATCTTTTTTAAGTACGGATATGATTTTGTAAGGAAAATAAGTTAATAGAACTAGGTTGTATGCACATCTTCAAATATTATACTTGGTTTATTTTTTATTTGCGTAAGGTTTACTTACTTTTGACGGGACAAAAGTAACAAAATCCCTTTGTTGGATTGAAGGTATGTCCTGAGCCAGTTTTAAGCACTGCTTTAAAACGCGGCGCAATGGGTGGCTAACGTGTGGCATCCCTGCCACACTCGTATATCCAAAGCTTGCTTAAAATAGGCTATGAAATACTAATGAACCTAAGCTGCCTTTTCAAATTACTTATCACTTCGGCTCTGGTGGTGTCATTCCAAACTGCAAATACGCCATATTAGTGGCAATACGACCACGTGCTGTACGCATGGTATAACCTTGCTGAATCAGATAAGGCTCAATTACATCTTCCAGAGTACCTGAATCTTCTGCCATTGCCGCTGCCAAAGCTTCCACACCGGCAGGCCCACCATCAAAACGTTCTAACAGCATGCTTAAGTAACGACGGTCTAATGTATCTAAGCCATCTTTATCGACATTCAACATGTCCAATGCACGTTGCGCCATATCCTGAGTGACTTCACCCGTACCTTTGACTTGAGCATAGTCACGCACGCGACGTAATAAACGGTTGGCAATACGCGGTGTACCACGTGCACGACGGGCAATTTCTTGTGCACCATCAGCGGTCATCGGAACGTCCATTAAGCTGGCTGAACGTGAAACAATGTGCGTCAGGTCTGCAACTGAATAAAATTCTAAACGCTGCACAATACCAAAACGGTCACGTAGCGGTGAGGTGAGCAAGCCTGCACGAGTTGTTGCTGCCACCAAGGTAAATGGCGGTAAATCCAGCTTAATGGAACGTGCACCGGGTCCTTCACCAATCATGATATCCAGCTGATAATCTTCCATGGCTGGATACAAAATTTCTTCAATCACTGGAGAAAGACGGTGGATTTCATCAATAAATAAAACGTCACCCTCTTCCAGATTGGTCAGCATGGCTGCCAAATCGCCGGCACGTTCCAGTACCGGGCCGGAAGTTGACTTTAAATTACCGCCCATCTCGCGGGCAATAATATTGGCCAGTGTGGTTTTACCTAAACCCGGTGGACCAAAAATTAAGGTATGGTCGAGTGCTTCACCACGTCCGCGTGCGGCGCCAATAAAGATTTCCATTTGCTCGCGTACCACTGGTTGACCAATGTAGTCATCGAGGGAAGTGGGGCGAATGGCACGATCAAAATGATCTTCGGGTTTTTCAGAACCACTGATGAGACGGTCTTGCATATTAAGTCAGTTCTATTTTCGTGAATTCGATTGTCGCGTTATGGTCATACATAGCATATTTAGTTGCACGGCCGCGAATGATGAAAGATATTCACTGCTTTCGCGTAGGCGATGCCTTACTTTTGACAGGGCAAAAGTAACAAAACCCTTTGCAGAAATAATGGCATGTCCATATGCCATATTTCTGCGGCAGCATCCATGCTGCCTTTCATTGCATCTATTTACACCTATAACTTCAAATTATGAGGTTATTTATTCATCGATTTTAATGCGGCGCGAATAATATCAGAGGCCTCGGTGAAGTCACCTTTGGCTGCATTCACCAGTTTCTGTGCTTCTAAAGGTTTATAACCTAAAGATTGCAAGGCAGCTTCGGCTTCAGCAACAGCCGAGTTACCACTAAACTGGATTTGCTGTGCTGATGCAGGATTATTGGCAGTGCCGGCAGACATCGCTTTAAAACGGTCACGCAGTTCAATCATCAAGCGTTCAGCGGTTTTCTTGCCTACACCCGGAACTTTCACCAAGCTGTTGATATCTTCATGTTCAACGGTATGAATCAGCATTTCTACACTTAAGGTCGATAAAATGCCGAGTGCCATTTTAGGCCCCACACCGTTGACTTTCAGCAGGGTACGGAAAATGATTTTCTCTTGAGCATTCAAGAAGCCATATAAAAGCTGAGCATCTTCACGAACGGCAAGATGCGTCCATAAGGTGACTTTTTGGCCTTTCTGTAACTGGCAAAATGTAGAAAGCGGAGTATCCACTTCATAGCCCACACCATTTACATTTAACAGTACTGTCGGTGCTTCTAAAGCCAGTACTTCACCAATGAGACATCCAATCATTTTGAGTTTTTCACTTATCTATCGTTGGTTGCATAGTAGTGAGCATTTGCACGAAAGGCAAAATGCTCACGTATAATTTTTTAAATCTGGTGAAAATTTTAGCCAGCATATCTGCAATAGCTTTACATCAAGCCGGCTTTATTGCCCTGTAACTCTTGCGACAAGTTATAAGCCTGATGGTCTGAAAATTTCGAAATAATATCTAGCACCTGCATAATATTTTCATAATGATTACTTTGAAAATTGACTCCGGCACGTTGCAGCATGGACATTAAACGCTGTTCTTTAAAGCTCAAAGTCTTATGGGGTGTAGTCAGCGGAATAAAGGCATCTAAAATATTTTGCAGGCTTTGATGCGCAATAATTTCCAGTCCGGCCTTTTGCGGATGTTCAAAGATTTTTTCACGGGCCAGATTTTTTGCCCGTTCAATGCCGCGTTCAATATCTTGAGAGCAATATTGCAATAAGCTACCTTTAAGTTGGCCTGACAAAATCTCATAGTGATGTCTGGCAAAGGCACTCGTGACTTCATCTACCAGTCGTTTCATCACACGACCACGTAAAGCGGCAATTTTTTGCTGCCATGTGGTGGTTGGCATAGACAGTTCTTGAGGTGTTCCATAATCAGCAATCAGGTCAAGGAAAATGGGTTCCACTTCTTCATAAGATAGCATGTTTAAAATAATGCCATCTTCCAGATCAATCAGGGCATAGCAGATATCATCTGCAGCTTCTAATAAATAGGTCAGTGGATGACGGCAATAATGATATTCACCCAGCTGAATTAAACCAAGCTGTTCGGCAATTTGCTTCAAAATCTCTTTTTCGGATTGATAACAACCAAACTTTGCCCGTTGACTGGCAGGGCGGTCGCCTTGTGAGGCAATGGTTTTAGACAGCCACGGATACTTTAAGTAAGCCCCTAAGGTTGCGTAAGTTAAGCGCATACCGCCATCATTGGGATGATAGTCAATTTTAGTCAGTAAGCGTAAACCTTGGGCATTGCCTTCAAATTGGCGTACATCCGCCTGTTCTTCAGGCGTGAGTTTTTCTAAAAAGTTGCCATGTGAAGCATCATCAAACCATTCGCGAATGGCATATTCACCGGCATGTCCGAAAGGCGGATTGCCAATATCATGCGCCAAACATGCGGCCTGAATAATGGCACCGACATCGGCAGGGGAAATCCAAACTGGGAGTTGATCTTTAATTTTTTCCGCGGCCAGCATGCCCAGGGAACGTCCAATACACGACACTTCAAGCGAATGGGTTAAACGGGTGTGAATGCCATCGTGTTGAGTTAGCGGATGAACCTGGGTTTTGCGGTTCAGCTGGCGGAAACTTTGTGAGAAGATAATGCGGTCATAATCTTTATGAAATGGGCTACGTGCCTGTTCTGAACTTTGTTTTTTGCTACCCATACGAACTGTCGAAAGCAGTTCTAACCAACGCATTTGTTCCATTTATCGTTATTCAGTGAAGAGCTGAATTCATCATGCCAAAAAAAAGTCTCACCGACTAGAGTAGGGCGACATGATTTGTCTTTCTGATAAAAACAGCCTACAGATGGATTTATTGCAGATGATATGAATAAATCGACAATATGGTATTTATTGAGATAAAAAAATAAGATTCGAAGACGATGCCATAATGTTAATGGCTAATTGAAGATTCGGAATAAACTCAAGTCGTTGCAATAATATTTAGAAACAACATAGTGCAGGCTTAAATTTATATAAGATTCAAAATTTTTATCTGAAAAATAAAATATTCTTCCGTGTTCTTGAGTGAATAGATGTCACATTCGTGAATTTCTATCTAGCTGATTTTGCCAATACACAGTAGAATATGCGCTCTCTCTAAGTCACATTGGCGGTATGGTCCAAAAGACCTGCCCGTGGAGCCAAAATCAGCATGTTTATCGTGGCCGGTGCACCAGCACACTCTTCTTTTAAGAAAACTCAACTCTTAAACCGTCTCGCGTCAATGAGTTCTGTTCAATCAATTGAAAGTCAATGGATTTATCTGTTTGATCAAGCGCTCAACGAGCAGCAGCATCAATCTGCATTACAACTATTAAACGATGGTGCTTCTTTTGAAGTTCGCCAAGCGGCAAATGATGAAATTCAAATTTTAGTTACACCGCGTTTAGGAACAATCTCGCCGTGGTCTTCTAAAGCGACTGATATTTTTGCCAACTGTAATACCCCGATACACCGCCTAGAACGCGGTGTTTTGTTTACTTTAAAGGGTATTTCCGAAGTATCTGATGAAGTTAAACAGGTTTTGCATGACCGCATGACTGAAAGTGTGTTTAATCAAATTGAAGATGCTGCGGCATTATTCTCTGAGACTGCACCAAAGCCTTTAAATAGCATCGATATTTTAGGTCAGGGCAAACAAGCACTGGTTAAGGCCAACTCTGAATTTGGTTTTGCACTTTCTGATGAAGAAATTGATTATCTAACCGAAGCCTTTATCAAGATGGGTCGTAACCCGCATGACATCGAACTGATGATGTTTGCGCAAGCGAACTCAGAGCATTGCCGTCATAAAATCTTTGGTTCTGAATGGACAATCGATGGTGAAAAACAGCCATTGTCATTGTTCCAGATGATTAAAAATACCTATAAAGAATCTCCTACAGACGTTTTATCTGCCTATAAAGATAACGCTTCTGTAATCGTGGGCTTTGATACGCAGCGCTTCTATCCTAAAAAAGACGAAGCAACCGGTCACCACATTTATAAATACAAGAGCCAGGCCGCTCACATCTTAATGAAAGTGGAAACGCATAACCATCCAACAGCGATTGCACCATTTGCCGGTGCTGCGACTGGTTCAGGCGGTGAGATTCGTGACGAGGGTGCAACAGGTCGTGGTGGTAAACCAAAAGCAGGTTTAACCGGCTTTACTGTTTCAAACTTGAACATTCCAGGTTTTGAACAGCCGTGGGAAGAAAACTACGGCAAGCCATCACGTATGGCATCTCCACTTCAAATCATGATTGAAGGCCCATTGGGCGGTGCTGCATTTAACAACGAATTTGGTCGTCCAGCCTTAAATGGTTACTTCCGTACCTTCGAACAAAATGTAAATGGCGAAGTGAAAGGCTTTCATAAGCCAATCATGATTGCTGGTGGTTACGGTAACATCCGTCCTGACCATGTGGAAAAAGATGCGATTCAACCGGGCGATTTACTGATCGTGCTTGGTGGTCCAGCGATGCTGATCGGCTTAGGCGGTGGTGCTGCATCTTCAGTAGATAGCGGTAAGCTGGGTGAAAACCTGGACTTCGCTTCGGTACAACGTGAAAATCCGGAAATGGAACGCCGTTGCCAGGAAGTGATTGATGCTTGCTGGCGTATGGAAGATTACAACCCAATCGTGTCTGTACATGATGTGGGTGCGGGCGGTGTATCTAATGCGATGCCTGAACTGGTCAACGACCATGAATTGGGTGCAGTACTTAACCTGCGTAAGATTCCATCACTTGAGCCGGGCATGTCTCCAATGGAGATCTGGTCGAACGAAGCGCAAGAACGTTATGTATTGGCAATTCGCCCAAGTTCTTTAAGCCTGTTTGAATCACTTTGTGCACGTGAGCGTTGTCCGTTTGCAGTGTTGGGTGAAGCGACTGAAGCTCGTCACCTAACTGTTGAAGATCCATTGTTTGAAAACAAAGCCGTGGATATGCCAATGCAAGTGATGCTTGGCGGTACACCACGCATGAGCCGTTCTTTCGAGACCATTGAACGTAAAGGCGATGACTTTGATGCCGCTCAAGTGGATTTGAAAGATGCGATTTTCCGTGTTCTGAAAAACCCAACCGTTGCTTCTAAATCATTCTTGATCACCATCGGTGACCGTTCAATTACCGGTATGGTTGCACGTGACCAGATGGTCGGTCGTTGGCAAGTTCCTGTAGCAGATGCTGCGGTAACCACAACCAGCCTGGTCGGTTACACAGGTGAAGCCATGGCGATGGGCGAACGTCCACCGGTTGCATTGCTCAATCCAGCGGCTTCTGCACGTTTGGCTGTAGCTGAATCAATCAGTAACATTATGTCTGCAAAAATCGACCAGATCAGCGACATTAAATTGTCTGCAAACTGGATGGCTGCAGCAGGTCAAAAAGGTGAAGACCAGGCGTTGTTCGAAGGTGTGAAAGCCATTGGTATGGAAATGTGTCCTGCTTTAGGAATTGCCATTCCTGTAGGTAAAGACTCATTGTCTATGCGTACCACCTGGAATGACGAAGGCGAAAATAAAGCAGTAACTTCTCCAATGTCAGGTGTAATCACTGCATTTGCTCCTGTGACTGACGTACGTCAAACATTGACTCCTGAACTGAAAAATGAAGATTCAGTACTGGTACGTATCGACTTGTCTAAAGGTCAGTTCCGTCTAGGTGGTTCGATCCTGGCTCAGGTGTATAAAGCCATTGGTTCAGTAACGCCTGATGTAGACAGCTTCGAAGATTTCAAAGCATTTTTTGCATTGGTGCAGGACTGGAACAACCGTGGCTTGATCAAGGCTTACCATGACATCGGTGATGGCGGCTTGTTAGCTACTGTTGCAGAAATGATGTTCGCTTCACGTCTGGGTGTGGCTTTAGAAGATCAATCTACTGCAAGCCTGTTCGCTGAAGAAATTGGTGCAGTTCTGCAAATCACTACTGCTGATTGGGAAGCGTTACAGGCAGAAATCGCTGAATCTTCACTTAAAGATGCAATCACTGTAGTAGGTAAAGTTAACAATACTGACCAATTGACTATCAATGGTCTGGTACTTGAACGTGCTGATCTACAAGTAGCATGGACTGAAGTTTCGCATCAAATCCAGCGTCTACGTGACAACGTGGAAACTGCGGATTCAGAGTTTGCCTTAATTACAGACAAGAATCACAAAGGTATTATCGCTCAGCCTACATTTGACTTGAACGAACCTGTAGAAGCACCGTACATCAATTCACGCCGTCCAAACATGGTGATTTTACGTGAACAAGGCGTAAACGGTCATGTGGAAATGGCTGCGGCATTTGATAAAGTCGGCTTCAATACTGTTGACGTACACATGAGCGACTTGCTTGCTGGCCGTATCAGTCTGGATGACTTTGAAGGTATTGTGGCGTGTGGCGGTTTCTCTTACGGTGACGTAATGGGCGCAGGCGGTGGTTGGGCTAAATCAGTATTGTTCAACCCTAAACTTCGCGACCAGTTCGAGAAATTCTTCCATCGTTCAGAAACCTTCTCTCTAGGGATCTGTAACGGTTGTCAAATGTTGTCGCAATTGGCTCCACTGATTCCGGGTGCAGAAAACTGGCCTCGTTTCCACCGTAACACTTCAGAAGTGTTTGAAGCGCGTGCAGTCAACGTTCGTATAGAAAAATCTAACTCGATCTTGTTAGACGGTATGGAAGGTTCGATTCTTCCAATCGCTGTAGCACACGGTGAAGGTCGTGTAGTTGCAACTGAAGACAAGATTGCTGCATTAAATGCAGGCAATCAAGTCAGCCTACGTTATGTAGACAGCTTGGGTAATGCTACACAGCAATATCCATTGAACCCGAACGGTTCACCTGAAGGGATTACTGGTGTGACATCGAAAGACGGTCGTGCAACGATTATGATGCCGCATCCTGAACGTAACTTCCGTGCAATTCAGCATTCTTGGAAACCTGAGGAATGGACTGAAGATGGTGCATGGTTACGCATGTTCCGCAATGCACGTAAGTTCATTGGTTAATTCTGAAGTGTTTTGAAAAAAAGCCACCTTCGGGTGGCTTTTTTATTTTGTACATATTTTTTTATTTAATTTTTATTTCTCCCGCTGAACTTGGTTTGGATTTTGCTTTTATATTGGAGTGATAGAATATTTGTGTGTTTTATGCACAATCACGATGCAATATAGAGGAAAGATGGTTCACTAAATATAAGTTCAGGATTGAATCTCTAAGTGAGGTGACACAATGCTAAAAACTGCAACCTATACAAATGTTGATAAAGCGACTTTACGTAAGAAAGGCTGGATGTTTTTTATGGCAGTCGTAGGGTTACAAATGCTGTTTTTGATCGGTAGCTATTTGCTTCAAAGTTCTTAATTTTTAGATTGAAAAAGCCACCGTGAGGTGGTTTTTTTTGTGCTGGCTATTTTAATAAAGTCATAGCTTCGCTGATTGTGCAAAGTTTTAATGAATAACGCATAAGCAATGTTTTACTTTTGAAAGGTCAAAAGTAACAAAACCCTTTTATTTGGCAGAAGATACATCCTTGTATCTCTGCCAAATGTGCGACATTCATGTCGCGGGTCATGTGATTGGATTTAGTCTTTGAAAATGTTTTCGTGAAAATGATAAAACTCATCTGTTCTAATATATAGCTAAATTCCAAGAGCTGTAGCACGCTAATATATCGTAAAATACTATTGTATGAAGTTTCTGATGTAATACTAAATTAAGTAATCAGCTATATCACGCAATTAGATGCTTTTGGGTACTATCGTAAACATCCTTTGCCAGGAACAATTTTTGGTGGACGTTTCCCGATATATATCTGGCCTAGACCATTAATGTGGGCTTTTGAATGGCATGATACGTCTAAAGATTTAATTTTAAAACGTGGCGAACCTTTATTTTATTGTCAGTTTGATGGCTTTGACCCATCTCGGACTATAAAGCTTATTCAAGCTGAAAAGACACCTGAGTTAATGCATTATATAGATCAAATTTCTGGTGTTGTAAATTATGTAAATCAGACTTTTTCATTATTTTCTGAAATTGAGAATAATCGTCCTAGTTTATTAATTTAAATAAAAAGGTAAAAGTTTATGTTGAGTATGCTATGGGGAAGTTATATTTTTTTTCAAATAATTAGTTTTTATATTTGGGGGTGGGGATATTTCTCATATCTAAGTTTAGTTGGTACTATTTTATTTGGTTTTATTATTTCAATAATTAATGGGAATAAAATATATTCATATTTTATTTTTCCTATATTGTTGCTTGTGTTGTTTTATAGTTTTTTTTCATTTTTTTTAAAAAACTCAAATAATATTGATGGAATTTTTGAAGCTAGTGGGAATTATATTATTTATGAAAAAAAATTAGAAATAGAGCTTCTGGAGAAATGAATCCAAAAAGTAATTATTTAGAACCAGTTTCATCTGATGGGTTATATCTGAAAGCAAAAAATAGTGAAAATTATATTGAAATTTCTTGTTCTATAACTGAAAGTGGATGCCCGTTTTCTAACAATGTTGGTGATGAAGTCTTTGTGAAATATAAGGAGAATATTCTATTTGATAGGAATTTTGCATTTTATATTAAATATGGCAATAAGATTTATGATGAAGATTGTTTTTATGAAAAATATAGAAAAGAAAGACAATTAAAAGTTTATTTTATATTTTTTTAAGTTTGGTCTTTGTGGTTTTTTGGTGGGTGGTTAAGTACAAATCTAATATTTATTTTAAATAAATAATTTATTATTTAAATTATAAAGGTGAGAAAATATCTAATACAGTAAAAGTTAATGCGGAAATTTATGGGGAATTACATAATGTTTGGTCTTTGTATATAGCGTTGCAAAAGTATTTTGCTGAGCCAAATGCTGAAAATTTAAAATCTGTTTTTGATAATGGTGACTATAAAAAACGGCCTCAATCAGCCGTTTTTTATTGCTGAAATTTTATGGGGACAATGGTTCTCGCTGTTTTGGATCAGGCATAGGGGCAGATTCTTCTTCCTTATTATAAGGGTTCTCCAGTTCCAGCGTTTGGTCCAGTTCAGAATCAAAAACATCGGTCAGCATACTGTCGTAGCGCTTGGCATTATAAACAGCAAGTTTTGATGCTTCATCTTCAGTTATAAAACCGATTGCCACGGCATCTGCAAGGCGTTCATCAAAAGTTAAACCACTAAACTGACCTTTGGATTCAGCCTTTTTGAATTTATCCCATAGGGGTTCTATTTCCAATAGCATGTTAAAGGTTGATTCCATACGACCGGTCACATCATTTTCCGCAGTGGTGTAAAACACATGTTTTTTCAGTTCATCGCGGAAAGCATTGTCCTGCATAATGATATCACCAGCCTGTTGTTTCAAAGCATCACTTGGTTTTTTCAAAGGTCGGCCCAATGGAAAACAGATAAATTTGATCAGACCGGCTGCCATACCTACCGGGAAGTTTTCAAACAAGCCATAGAATGCTTCCTGAGCATTGTAAAGTGATTTTTCCAGCGCCAGTTTGGCATGAACCTGTTCAGCCTCAGTTTTTTTGCCATGTTCATAATATTTAATTATCGCCGTGCTAATAAAAAGATTGGCATGAATATCTGCCAGGCGACCGGATAGCATTTCTTTACGCTTAATATCACCCGCAAGTAAGCCTAAACACATATCGGCAGTAACTGAAAAGTCGGCACTTAAACGGTTAATAATCTTGTAATAGGGACGGGTAAATTCATCCACATTTTTCGGTGCATCGGATGAGCCACCGATATAGCCATAGGCAAATGCACGCGCAGTACGATTCAAGGTATAGCCTAAGTGTTTAAATAACATATCGTTAAAAGTGGTTAGGGCAGTATCTTTATCCTTGGCTTGCAGCAGTTGCAATTCCTCAAACAAATAAGGATGGCAACGCATAGAGCCCTGACCAAAAATCATTAGGGAACGACTTAAAATGTTTGCACCTTCCACGGTAATTGACACAGGTATGGTCTGATACATTAATGCCAGAAAATTGCGCGGACCCATTTGTACCGCACGACCGCCGACCACGTCCATGCCATGATTGACTACATCGCGCATGGTTTCAGTGGCGTAGTATTTAGCCATTGCAGTCATGACCGCAGGTTTACCGCCTTGGTTCAGTCCACAGGTGACTAGGTAACGGAATGCTTCCAGCATATAAGTCTCGCTGGCAATATCACTGGTTGCCTCTTGTACACCTTCAAATTTACCCACAGAAATTTTGAATTGCTGGCGGATTTTGGCGAAAGCCCCTACGTTTAGATAGGTCATTTCACTTGCAGCAGTAGAGAGTGCAGGAAGGGAAATACCGCGACCTACTGCCAGACATTCCATCAGCATGCGCCAGCCTTTCCCAATATTTTCAGCACCGCCAATAATCCAGTCCAGTGGAATAAAGACATCTTTACCATCCACCGTTCCATTCATGAAGGGTACGCCCGGATTGTGTCTTGGCCCTACTTTTACACCCTCATGGCTGGCAGGAATCAGCGCACAGGTGATGCCATATTCCATTTTGCTTTTATCACCCAACAAACCTTCCGGATCGTACAGCTTAAAAGCCAAACCTATGACGGTGGCAATTGGGGCTAGGGTAATCCAGCGCTTGGAAAAATTCATGCGTAGGCCAAGTACTTGCCGACCATCAAACTCGCCATAACACACCACGCCGGTATCGGGAATGGAACCAGCATCTGAACCTGCCTCAGGGCTGGTGAGGCCAAAGCAGGGGATTTCTTTCCCTTTGGCCAAGCCCGGTAAATAACGGTTCTTTTGTTCTTCTGTTCCGTAATGAAGGAGTAACTCGCCCGGCCCTAAAGAGTTGGGCACCATACAACTGACCGCTGCCGTTAAGGAGCGTGAAGCGATTTTGCTCATAATGCGGCTTTGAGCAAATGAACTAAACTCGCGACCGCCGTATTCTTTGGGAATAATCAGGCCTAAAAAACCGTTTTCGCGAATATAAGTCCATGCTTCGGGAGGTAGGTCTTTATAGTTATGGCGAATTTCCCAGTCATTCAGCATCGAGCATAATTGTTCTACTTCATGATCTAAAAAAGACTGTTCTTCTTCTGAAAGGGTGGGATAAGGATAACTTTCGAATTTAGACCAGTCGGGTGCGCCCATAAACAGGTCTTTTTCCCACCAGCTGGTACCTGCATCCAAAGCTTCGCGCTCAGTGGTGCTCATTGTCGGCATGGCATTGGCCAGCATCTTATAGGCAGGTTTGGTGATGAATGCCATTCGTAATGAATCAATCATCACAATTAAACTGATGAGGATGAGCGGAATACCAAAAATCAGCGACCAGGGACTGATAAATGTAGTAATGACAGCCACAATAATAGTTGTAATAGCACCGGTATTTCGACTCAATCCAAAAAAGAAGATGGCCCATACTGTAAAAAATTGAATAAGCAGACTGATGATGAATAGCATTTATTGTCTCCAGTTGCTTACACCAGTACAAAGCCAGAGAAACAGTAAAGGATATCTGGAAATCGCAAGATAACTTATTGCACT
Organism: Acinetobacter sp. SM34; assembly: GCF_022012365.1. Lineage (NCBI taxonomy): Bacteria > Pseudomonadati > Pseudomonadota > Gammaproteobacteria > Moraxellales > Moraxellaceae > Acinetobacter > Acinetobacter sp. SM34. Next base: position 291,373 of record NZ_JAKLTP010000001.1, read on the forward strand.
GTTTTATTAGAATGACTTTGGGTGTAATAAAAATATTGTTGTTAAGACCGGGAGGCGAATGAAAAACTTCTATCCCGAATTTATAAAATTAAATCTTGTTTTTAAAATAGAGTGTTTTTTGAGCAGTGTAAAAGATTGAACTGTCATAGAAATGTCAAAAAAAGTAATAGGTAGTTGTATTTAAAATGGTTTTGATTTTTGAGGCTCTGATAAGGGTTCAATCAAATCTCATAAAGATTAATTCAGATTTAAGCGCTAAGATAATCCTATCTTTATTCTGTTTGTTGATAGCATGCTTAAACTGATTTATTACGTTCCTGAATCTCATCTTGAATCAACCAAAAACGCCGTGTTTCAAGCAGGGGCAGGTGGGATAGGCAACTATGAGCATTGTGCCTGGCAGGTGTTGGGTACAGGACAGTTTAAGCCTCTAAAAGGTGCAGATCCTTTTATTGGTGAGGTCGGAGAACTGGAACAGGTAGAGGAATGGCGGGTGGAAACCATTGTGCCTGAAAATCAAGCATCCAATGTGGCAAAAGCACTCAAGGTCAGCCATCCGTATGAAGAGCCTGCGTTTGAGTTTATTCAGATGGTGGATATAAATTATTGATGATATTTGATTGGTGAAAGGGTGACATGGATGTCACCCGCTAGCCAGAGGTTCAGGGATGAACCTTCTGGCTAGCAAAGATTTTGGTTACTTTGATCTTTCAAAGTAACGTAAATGCCTATGCAAATTTAAACTGAGTTATGACAGCATATGAGGCTGTGCCAATTGATTATTCAAATCAAACCTTTTGAACAAATAACTCACGATCAAAACGGTATTGCGGGAAGAACACGCCGTCTTTAGCCCGTTCACCGGCAGCAATCACCATTACAGGATATTCCTCATCATTGAGATTTAAAATTTTATTGACCATAGGCTCATCAAAACCTTCCATCATGCAACTGTCAAAACCATAAGCCCTTAAAGCCAAAACCAGATTTTCACAAGCTAAAGCTGTGGTTTTGCTTGCCCAAAGTTTTGCATCTGCCGGGTTAAAAGCAGTTACTGGCAATTGCTTATCCAGTGTACGTGCAATTTTGAAAGCAACTTTCTTAAAGTTACCCAGAGCATTGAAATAACCCGTTTTATAATTATATGGAATAAACTTGTAATACTTCTGCACAGCAACAGGTGTTTCCGGAAATGGGAACTCGGAAATATTCATCTTTGCCATTTCATCAATACGGTCGGTACGTGCCACACAAACAATTAATTCCGAAGCTGTTTTTGCTGCAAGCTGGCTTAAACAGGCTTTGACCAGCTGTTTCTTTTTGGAAGAGTTCTGCACCACATAAAAAGTCCAAGGCTGTAAATTGGATGAGTTTGGGGCAAGCAAGGCAAGATCTAAACAGTCATCCAGTACTTCTGCAGGAATGGGTTTTTTCGTAAATTTACGTACCGAACGACGGCTTTGTACGACTTTTTTAAAGTTTTCAACATCAATATCTGTTGGGGCTGGCTCAAAATAACGTTTCTTTTCAGTTTGGGTTTCGCTTGATTGGGTCATCTTTGTTTACTCAGCTTTTAAAGCTTGAAATTTATATCTATTAAAACGCATAAAGCCACCGAACAATGTCATTATTCAGTGGCTTTTCATTTAACTCTAAAAAATTAGTTAAATTGTGCAAAATCTGGTTTACGCTTCTGCATAAATGCAGCAACAGCTTCAGCCATTTCAGGTGAAGATACACGCTTCATAAAGATTTCAGCTTCATCATCAATACAGCCAATAATTTCTTTAAGATTGTGCTTCATTAAGGCTTTGGTCTGTTTGATCGACGCTAGAGGAAGTGCAGCCAGAGTTTGTGCCTGTTTCAGTGCAGTAGCATAAACGTCATCTTCAATGCTATTTACAATTCCAGCACTCAAGGCTTTTTCGCTGTTAAATTTTTGTGCGGTGAATAGCAACTCTGCTGCTTTATGATAACCCGCTTGCTGGATTAACAGTTTGCTTGAAGCACCTTCAGGAGAAAGCCCAAGGCTGACAAATGGAATCTGGAACAGGGCAGTGTTATCACTATAGACCAGGTCAGCATGTAACAGAATCGTTACCCCAATGCCAATCGCTACACCGCGTACAGCGGCAATCAAAGGCTTGGAAAATTTTGCAGCTGATTTCAAAACCACGAATGGAGGTGCATCACCGGCTTTACCTGCAAGAGGGGTCTGGATAAACTTCATGAAATCCTGCATGTCGTTACCGGCACTGAAGTCGGCATCCGCACCACGCAAAATCACCACGCGAACCTCTTTATCCTGATCGGCTTCATCCAGTGCCTGGGCAATTTTTAGATACAGCTCGCCGTACAAGGCATTTTTAGCTTCAGGACGATTAATGGCTAAGGTAAGCACCCCATGCTCTAAATTCGCATTCAAATGTTGATGTGGTTGTTGAATACAGCTCAGTGTCATCGTACTATCCTTGCTTTAAAATTTAATTTGATTTTATGGCGTTTATTATGTCGCATATTTATTTTAGCGGCACAACTCACGAGTCATAAAAAATTTGAACCGTTATGAACTATACATTTGATTATCTGGTTTTCATTGGTCGCTTTCAGCCCTTTCATCTGGCACATATGCAAACCATTAAAATTGCATTGCAGCAAAGCCAGAATGTGATTCTGGCTTTGGGCTCGGCACAGAATGAACGCAATATTAAAAATCCATTTAGTGCTTCCGAGCGTGAACAGATGATTTTGTCCAACTTTTCAGAAGCAGATCAACAGCGGATTAAGTTTGTGCATGTGATTGATGTGTATGACGATCAAAAATGGCAACAACTGGTGCAATCTTTGGTAACTGGCGTAGTCGAGCCCGAAGCGAAAGTCGGATTAATTGGTCACTTTAAAGATGAATCTTCCTATTATCTGAAGCTGTTCCCGGAATGGCAGATGGTAGAACTGGACAGCCTGGTCGGGGCAATTTCAGCAACGCCACTACGTGAAGCTTATTATCGTGGTGAAATTATCGAATCGGCTTTTCCGCTCGGAACCAGCGAGTTTTTACATAAGTTTAAAAATACTGAGACTTATCAACAATTGGCACATAAATTTGCAATGAACGATAAAACAAATCTGAGCTGAAGCTGTTTTAAGTATTGAGTTCATTTAATTGTTAGGCAGCAACATGATGAATCTATTCTTAAAAAATATTGTTTATGCAGGATGTCTCTCAGCTGTTTGTATGTCGGCAGTTTATGCCAAGAGCTGGAGCTTGACGCCAAAAAGTGATGTAGGCTTTAGCATTAACTCATTGGGCTTGACTGTAGTGAAGGGGAGTTTCCAGCAATTTAAGGCAACAATGCAGTTTGATCCGCAAACACTGCAACAGGCATCAACAGAATTTACCATGCAAGTCGATAGCCTGAATGTTTCCAAACCAGGTTTAAAAAATATGATTATGGGTGAGGACCTGTTTTATACCTCACGCTATAAAACAGTGAATTTTAAAAGTACCCAGTTTAAACCGCATGCTACCAACAGATATTGGATTCGGGGAAATCTAACCTTGCGTGGTGTCACCCGTCCAGTTGTGTTTGATACCATCTTAACGCCCAACAACAACAATCCAAATCTGCTCGATGTGAAATCAGCTACCGTGATTAACCGCTCGGATTTTGGCATGAAAAAAGCGAGTACCGGTGTGGGTGAGAAGGTGAGTATTCATCTGATTGGGCAATGGAAAGCTATATAATTCAAATATATTTTTAATTGGACCATTTTAAGAAAATTGTCTTAAGATCTAAAATTCTTCCTGGAATGGGAGATGGTGGAACTTGATAACCAGATCGGCGAAATTTCAGCGACCCCGTTGCGTGAAGCCTATTATAGTGGTGCAATTATCGAATCAGCTTTTCCGCTCGGAACCAGCGAGTTTTTACACAAATTTCAAAAAATGCCCATTTACCAACAATTACAGGACAAATACCTGACCCAAGATAAAACCAATCTTGCATAATTTTCAGTAAGCTACTAGGTCGAGGCAAGCCATTGCAGCGATCCAGGAGTGGGTAAGATGAACCTCAACACAAGCTTGAAATGTATCTTCATTACGGGTGTTCTAAGCTTAAATATTAACGCGATCAACGCGCACGCCAATCCCCAGCAGTGGTCTCTCACGCCAACAACTTATGTCGGTTTTGATATCAAGTCGATGGGATTTTCGATCGTAAAAGGCAAATTTGAGAAGGTTCAATCCAGCATGAGTTTTGATCCCGCAGCCCCACAAAATGCCTCTGCCCAGTTTGTATTGAATGTGAATAGCTTGAGTCTGACCAAGCCATCGCTAAGAAATTTAATTTTAGGTGAAGATTTCTTTTATGCTGAAAAATACCAGACCGCAACATTTACCAGCCATCAATTCATCTCTTTAGGCAATAATCACTACAGCATAAAAGGGGATTTATCCTTGCGTGGCGTGACCCAGCCGGTAGTTCTGGATACCCTTTTAAAACCCAATCCGACCAATCACCAGCTGCTGGATGTTGAAGCTAAAACAGTGGTTAAACGCAGTGACTTTGGTATGAAAAAAGCATTCGGCGGCATAGGGGAAAAAGTCAATATTGAGGTCTTTGGCCAGTGGCAGCCCAAATAACGCAGCATATCCATCTAAAACCAGTTTCTGTGGATCGGGTTGTTTTTAATTCATGTGATGTGGTGCATTTTCCAGCAAGTCTAGCGTCAATTTTTGTAATAGCGCAGATTGCTGCTTCCAGTGATGCCAATACAGTTTCATCTCGGTTTTGGCATCCGGGATGACTTCTACTAATTTACCGGTTTGAAGATCATCACCCATTTGATATTGCGGCACTAAACCAAAGCCTAAACCCAAATGTACTGCTTCTACAAAAGCAGTCGAAGAGGGAATAAAATAATGCGGATAACTTTGCTGGTTCAGACCAAACAAGTTCAGGATCACCTGATGATGCATTAAATCTTTACCATTAAAAATAATGGCTGGAGCATGTCTTAACGCATCACGGTGAATGCCATCTTTAAACCAATTTTCTACAAAAGAAGCTGTTGCCACCATGCGGTAAGTCATCTGTCCCAAGTAATGCACTTCACAGCCTTTCATGGCAGTGGATTCAGTCGAGATGCAGGCATTGACCAAACCGGTTTCAAGCAGTTGATGGGTTTGGGTCTGGTCATCCAGAGACAGTTTTAGCGCAATCTTTTGCTCAATCAATGTGCTTTGCAGGACTTTAAGTAGCCAGGTCGATAAAGAGTCGGCATTGGTGGCAATACTGAATTGATGAAACTCATGCTGGCTGGATTGCCCCATGAACTGTTGTAACAGATTCTGTTCACGTAGGCGTTGATGCTGTAAATATTCTAACAGCTTTTGACCGGCTTGCGTCACCCGGCAGGGACGTTCGCGCAGCAATAAAATCTGTCCCAAATCTTTTTCCAAAGCCTGCACCCGTAATGTGACCGCAGAAGCGGTAATACACAGCCGCTGTGCAGCTTCGTCAAAACTGCCGGATTCCGCAACGGCAAGAAAAGCTTCACAGGATTTACTTGAGAGCATGGCAATAACCTAAGAAAAATTTAGTAAGATTGATATTTTCTTAATCATACTTAATTTAGGCTTTAAGCTGGGATAATTCACTACAGGATTTTTGAATTATTTTTAAGATTTAGTATGTATGTTAAATAGTGCTTTACACGGTTTTGCCATGGCTTTAAGCCTGATTGTGGTGATTGGTGCACAAAATGCTTTTGTATTGAAACAAGGGATAAAACAGCAACATATTTTTGCCGTTTGCCTATGTTGTGCCTTGTCTGATGCAATATTGATTTCAGTAGGAGTACTGGGTTTTTCAGAACTGGTCTTGTTGCATCCGGATTGGCTGAATATTGCCAAGTATTTGGGTGCGACTTTCCTGTTGATATATGGGGCACAACATTTTTATCAGGCCTGGAAAGGGGAGCAGCGTTTAGACCTTACTCAAGACGAAGTACCTTGTTTATGGAAGGTCCTGTTGATTTGTTTAGGCCTAACCTGGCTGAACCCGCATGTGTACTTGGATACAGTCGTGTTACTTGGCTCAGTCTCGACCCAATATCCCAACACGCAACTGTATTTTGCCCTAGGGGCAATCAGTGCATCATTCCTGTTCTTTTTTAGCTTGGGCTATGCAGCACGTTATTTGCAACCAATTTTTCAACGTCCTCAAGCCTGGAAAATATTGGATCTAATAATTGGCTGCGTGATGTGGTCTATTGCCATTTCCTTATTGAAATAAGTGGATGCACAACACAAAAGAAAAAGGCATGAGCAATACTATTTCTAGTTAAAATCATGCCTTTTTTATAGGGGGAAATTAAGCAGCTTGCAGAGCTTTCAAGTCTTCAAGCACTTGTTTTGCATGCCCTGCGGCTTTGACCTTACGGTATTCTTTTAGCAGTTCGCCGTTATGGAAAATAAAGGTTGAACGCTCAATACCCATGACTTTTTTGCCATACATGTTTTTTTCTTTAATCACATCAAAAAGATTGCACAGAACTTCTTCTTTATCGCTAATCAGGTTAATGCTCAGATTTTGTTTTTCGGTAAAGTTTTGATGGGCTTTTACCGAGTCACGTGAAATACCCAGAATTGTAGTATTCAAGGCATCAAACTGGTCTTTCAAGCAGGAAAAACCGATCGCCTGTGTAGTACAGCCCGGGGTAGAATCTTTAGGATAAAAATACACAATCAGCCATTCGGTCGGTATTTCAGTCAGGTTAATTTCACCGCTTGTGGTTGGGAAGGTTTGATTGGGCAGCGTAATAGCAGACATGTGTGGATCCTTATAAAGTCGAATTTATCATATTGATCTTAAGTTTATGCTGACATGATAGCGAATTTAGTCCTGCTTATGCTGAAGTTGGGATATAAATTTCAACCATAAAAAAGCCTGCAACGATGCAGGCTTTTATTCAATCTAAATCAACTTATTTTTTAGGTTGTTGAGCAGATTTCATTGCTTCTTCAGTCAGGCTTTTAAGTTTTCCGGTCAATTGTGGGCCGAAACAAGCTTGTAAGTCTTTATTTTGTTTTTGTACAAAAGCTAAAGTCGCAGGGCTTTTCTTTTGGTTAATGGTACTTTGGATTTCCCATTTTTGTGCATTGGTTAAGCGACCATCGGCTTCAACTGCACAAGTACAGTATTTGCTTACTTCAGATGAGCTAAGTTTTTTACTTTTACCAGTTTCTTCTTTACAAACATTAATTAAAGCAGATTTTACATTAGTGCTTTTATAAGCTTCTTGAAGCTTATTTGTTTCAGCTGCATTTGAAGCAGTAGCCATTAATGCAACCGCAGAAACCAATGTAGAAAGAATAATGTTTGACTTCAAATTTTTCATGTACTGTACCCTGTTATGACGGTATATAACGTGTCGGATCGGCGATACCCGCATCAGCAAAACCTTGTTTACGTAAGCGGCAGCTATCGCATTTACCACAAGCACGTCCTTGGTCGTCTGCTTGGTAGCAAGACACCGTTTGACTGTAGTCTACGCCATGTTCTATACCTAAGCGAATGATATTTGCTTTGGATAAATGTAACAGAGGTGTTTCAAATTTAAGAGGTTTACCTTCTACACCCACCTTGGTTGCAAGGCGAGCCATGCGTTCAAAAGCATCAATAAATTCAGGGCGACAGTCAGGATATCCTGAATAATCAACGGCATTAATCCCAATTACAATCGCTTCTGCACCAAAAACTTCCGCTGCAGCGAGCGCATAAGACAGAAATATGGTGTTACGTGCTGGAACATAAGTTACAGGAATACCTTCTTGTTCATGTTCCGGCACATCAATGCTGTGGTCTGTTAACGCAGAGCCGCCGAGGTTACCTAAATCAATATTAATGACACGATGTTCTACACCAGCGCGTTGTGTTAATGCTCTAGCCGCATCCAGTTCAGTGGTGGAACGCTGACCATACATGAAACTTAAAGCAATACATTCATAACGTGCTTGCGCCCAAGCCAAACAGGTTGTTGAGTCTAAGCCGCCAGATAACAAAACTATGGCACGAGGGCGCATATTCAAATCTCCAAACAAATATAGGTATTCAAGAACAGAAATAAATTAACGACCAGTTTCATCATTCCAGAGCAATTTATGCAATTGTAACTGGAAACGAACAGGGAGATGGTCTTCTAAAATCCATTGTGCTAAATCACGGGCAAGTTGAGGCAAACGTACTGCACCTTTTTCCACCGCAAAAGCAGGCGAGAACCAAACGGTACTCACTTTATCGGCGAGTTGGTATTGTTCAACCTGCTGTTTTGACCATTCATAATCTTCCCGGTTACAAATTACAAACTTGATTTGGTCATGCTGGGTTAAATGATCGAGATTACTAAGCAAATTTCGTGCAACTTCACCGGAAGTCGGGGTTTTTAAATCGAGTACTTTAGAAACGCGCGGGTCGACTTTAGAGACATCTAAAGCACCACTGGTCTCAAGTGAGACTTCACAGCCCAAGTCGGCTAAACGCTGCATCAAAGGCAGGGCGTTAGGCTGTGCCAGTGGTTCACCACCAGTCACACAAATATAAGGGGTTTTAAAATCGAGCGTGGTTTGAATAATATCTTCGAGTGATTGTCGCTCGCCACCTTCAAAAGAATAGGTGGTGTCACAATAGGTGCAGCGTAAAGGACAACCGGTTAAACGAATAAAAACCGTAGGCAAACCCGCAGCATTGGCTTCACCTTGCAATGAATAAAAAATCTCCGTGATGCGTAAACCCGCAGACGGATCAGAAACAGGAATAGCGGAAGATCGAAGAGTATTCATAACAAAAAATTACCACACCAAAAAATGACAGAGCACAAAAACAAAAATCCCTACGATCATTGCTGACCGTAGAGATGAGGAGCGATCGCTCCGCAACAGACTTAAGAAATCTTAGTCTTCGCGTAATAAATCGTTCAAGCTGGTTTTTGCACGGGTTTTCGCATCTACTTTTTTCACGATGATTGCAGCATACAGGTTGCAAGTACCATCTTTAGATGGAAGGCTACCTGAAACCACAACCGAACCGGCAGGAACACGGCCGTAGTGGATTTCGCCAGTTTCACGGTCAAAGATTTTAGTCGATTGACCAATGAACACGCCCATAGAAATCACAGAACCTTCTTCTACGATTACGCCTTCAACGATTTCAGAACGTGCACCGATGAAGCAGTTGTCTTCAATAATGGTTGGATTCGCTTGAAGTGGTTCAAGAACACCACCAATACCCACGCCACCAGACAAGTGAACGTTTTTACCAATTTGTGCACATGAACCTACAGTTGCCCATGTGTCAACCATAGTACCTTCATCCACATAAGCACCGATGTTCACGTATGAAGGCATCAATACCACGTTTTTCGCCTGGAAAGAACCTTTACGGGCAACAGCAGGTGGTACTACACGTACGCCTGCAGCTTTAAACTGTTCTTCAGTCCAATTAGAAAATTTAGTTTCTACCTTGTCGTAGAAACGAAGATCACCAGACTCGATTGGTTTGTTGTCATTTAATTTAAAAGATAACAAAACAGCTTTTTTAAGCCATTGGTGAACAACCCATTCACCGTCGATTTTTTCAGCCACACGAAGTGTACCGTTATCTAGGCCAGCAATAGCTTCTTCTACAGCGCTACGAATTTCAGCGGAGCAGTCTGCCGCAGTGAAATTTGCACGGTCTTCAAAAGCTTGTTCAATGATTGTTGAAAGCTGAGACATGATCTTCCATTTCCAAAAAAAATTTTCAAGATTTTACACTATATTGAGACAGAAATAGATGAAAAAGTGGCTTTGGATCGGAATTAATTATGAAAGAGGCGAAAAATAAGATAAAAAATCAGCGATGAATATTAAGTAAACAAAAAATGATTTAATAATCAAAAGCAAACAGAAAATGTATCAAAAAATAACAAAAACTCAGCAAATTTCGAATAAAAGTTAAGCAATTAATATTTTATAGTTTTAATGATCAGAAAAGCACTAATGATGAAAATAGAAATTTTTTGAGGAGATCTATCATGAAAACTTTAGCTACGATTTTAGCAGTATCTGTATTAACTGCTATTGCAGGAACAGCTATGGCAGCTGATGATGCAGTAGTGCAAGATGGCTATACATTTGAGCGTAACCAGCTTATTCCTACCGGTGTTCGTGCTGAAGTAGGGACAACTGGTTATGGTGGTGCCTTGCTTTGGACTGCAAACCCGTATGTCGGTTTAGCCCTAGGTTATAACGGCGGTGATATTTCTTGGACAGATGATGTATCAGTAAATGGTACAAAATATGACTTGGACATGGATAATAAGCTGGCTTATTTGAATGCAGAAATTCGTCCTTGGGGTGCAAGTACAAACCGTTGGGCACAAGGCTTATACATGGCTGCGGGTGTAGGTTATCTGGATAACCAATATGATTTACAAAAACGTATTGGAGATGGGGAAACCTTAAGCATTAACGGCAATAACTATCAATTAGCTGTTGCAGGTCAAGAAGGTAATGTACGTGGTCAAATGTCCTACGAAAACGACATTGCTCCTTATGTAGGCTTTGGTTTCGCACCAAAAATTAATAAGAACTGGGGATTATTTGGTGAAGTAGGTGCTTACTACACAGGTAACCCAAAGGTTCAATTAACACAAAATAATCTAGCGCCAGTAGCAGGTAATACCATACCTGCTCAAGTTGCAGTAGATCAAGAAGCGAATGAAATCGCAAATGATGATAAATATCAATGGTTGCCAGTGGGTAAAGTAGGCGTAAGCTTCAACTGGTAATCAAAGATTGCCCCATTAAAAAAACGAGCTTCGGCTCGTTTTTTATTTTTTCAAAATTAAATTATGCAAAATTAAGCTGGTTTTAGTTAAAAGCGATAACCGACCTTAAGGCCATAAGCAATAGCTTTGTTATTGTTTACCGAAGATAACACGCCAAATAAATTGCCTGCACCTTCTTGATCCGTCTCAATTTTGGTTTTGTTTAGCTTGAAATATTTAATGCCACCAGCAATAAATAAATTAGACTGCACATTATAAAACCCGCCAACTCCAAAACTATAATAACCATCCGAAGGGCTTAAGGTAGAGGCTGGATTGCTAATACCTGAATCCATCCCTATATCTAGGGCCGATGTCCAGTGCTCATTGAAGATATGGGCAAGTCCCAAGGTGGCTGAAAGCTGATTTTTTTGATAATCCACCAAGTTGACCGGTGTAGCTTTACCCCGGCTCATCAGGGGAGAAACCATTTTAAAATTTTTCCAATTGACCCAACGCAAAGAGGTATAGATAACATTGCGAGGCGTGATCCCGGATTGAAACTCGAGATTTAGCGACTGCGGTGTGTCGATGCTGATGTGCTGTGCAGAGCTTAAATTCAAGACTGGAATTGCAGGAATGGATGAAGTCTGCTCATAAAATTGTGGCGTATGTTGAATTTTAGAACGATAGGTGAGTGAGGTTTTTAGTGCATATTCAGGAATTTGATAGTTGATACCTACCAACCAGCCCAAGGCCGAGTTTTTATCCATATTTGCAATATAATCAGCCTGTATTCCCATCGATTGCCCTGAAATTTTCAGTTGAGTGTCTAGGGTCTGATAACTTAAACCGCCATAAAAATTCCAAGCCGAATTGGGTTGATAGCCTAAAAGCGTGGTCAGATTGTGAGTGTCTATTTTAAAACGTACTGCATTGACTAAATTTACCGGGCTGCTGCTGACTGGTTCGAAGGCATAGCCTACATCTGTAACAAAGTGAATTATTTATTTGATTGATAAGTAAAATAATAAAAAATTTGAATTAAAATTAAAAAAAGGGATATTTAATATCCCTTTCTTAATCAATCAAATTTTTAATCTTCGGGATAAGCCAATTTTTTCAGTGCCTTGATATCTGCTTCTGGCGAGCAGAGTGAAATAAACTCATAGCCATAACCGCGCAACAAATGTCCTTTACGTACCGCAATCCAGGTGGTATTTACACCAAAGATATCGGTTGGAATCTGTTTAAGGCGATAATCCCGTTCCGCATCATAAGCGACATTGTTGACAATACCGACGCCCATATTCAATTCCACATAGGTTTTGATCACATCGGCATCCAGTGCTGACATCACAATATCAACATCAATGCCGGCATCTTCAAAAGCCTTGTCAATTTTAGAACGCCCTGTGAAACCGCCGTGGTAAGTAATAATCGGAAATTGTGCCAAATCTTCCAGCGAAATATCTGTTTTGTTGGCAAGTGCATGGTTTTGCGGTGTAATAATACTGTGTTGCCAATTATAGTAAGGTACGCTAGCCAGATTTTCTTCAGTGGTTAAAGATTCGGTGGCAATACCAATATCTGCTTCGCCTTGCAGCAACATTTCGGTAATTTCAACCGGACTGGCTTGTTGCAAAATCAAATGAACTTTCGGAAATTCTTTTTTGAACTGGTTGACAATCGGTGGCAACACATAACGCGCCTGGGTATGCGTGGTTGCAATGGTCAGGGTGCCTTCATCGACACGGTTAAAATCATCTGCCAGACGTTTAATATTGTCTGCATCCACCAGCATGCGTTCTACAATGCCCAGTAAAGATTGACCCGGTTCAGTGAGGCCCAGTAAACGTTTGCCTTTACGAATAAACAGTTGTACGCCCAGTTCATCTTCTAGATCTTTAATATGCTTACTTACTCCAGACTGTGAGGTATAAAGCGCCGCTGAAGCTTCAGTTAAATTAAAGTTCTGTCTAACGGTTTCTCGAATAATTCTTAATTGTTGGAAATTCATAATGCTGTATACCTTAAAAGGGATGGGGGCTGTTTTTTGGCCCCATCTATTTGTTATTAAGCGACGTCATTGGCAAACAAATGCAATGCTGTTGGGCTTAACCACACTGTTTGATTTGGCTTAAATTGATGTAATTTCGCTTCTTCCGAGTTAAGCGAAATTTCAATTAAATTGCCTTGGCGGTCTTGCAGCTCAGCAAGAACTTTGCCGGCAATCCATATTTCACGTAAGAAAGTGGCTTGAATGGCATTTTCTTGCGGAGCGGCATGAATACGCAGTTCGCTTGGACGCGCAAAGGCAATAATTTCACCTTGCGGCGCATCTTTGGCTTGTGGCAATTGCAGACGGTCATCACCAATCTGAATAATGCCTTGCTGGTGTTGGCCTTCGAATCGGTTGGCCTGACCAAGGAAGTCGAATACAAACGGGGTTGCCGGTTTTTCGTAAACTTCACGCGGCGAACCGATTTGCTCGACATTTCCTTTGTTCATGACCACGATCTGGTCAGCAACTTCGAGTGCTTCTTCCTGGTCATGGGTTACGAAAATCGAGGTGATATGCAATTCATCATGCAGGGTACGTAACCAGCGACGCAATTCTTTACGCACTTTGGCATCCAGTGCACCAAAGGGTTCATCCAGCAATAATACGCGCGGTTCAACCGCCAATGCACGTGCTAAAGCAATACGCTGACGTTGCCCCCCCGAGAGTTGTGCAGGATAACGGTCTGCCAAAAAGCCCAATTGAACCAGATCAAGTAAACGGGAAACACGTTTTTTAATTTCGGCTTCAGATGGTCGGGTAGAGCGCGGGCGCACACGTAAACCGAAGGCGATGTTGTCAAATACGGTCATATGACGGAACAGGGCATAGTGCTGGAATACGAAACCCACTTCACGTTCGCGCACGTGAACATTGGTTGCATCTTCACCTTCTAAAATGACCCGACCGCCATCAGCCGATTCCAGACCCGCAATAATACGCAGTAGAGTGGTTTTACCACAGCCTGAGGGACCGAGTAATGCTACCAACTGACCATCTGGAAAATCGAGTGAGATGTTTTTAAGTGCATGGAATGCACCAAAGTGTTTTTCAATATTTTTAACTTGAATACTCATGATGTCATTCCTTAAGAAACTGTTGAATCGTCATTACGTTTGTTTTGTCGTTCTTGGCGTATCTCTACCCATGTTTTTAAAATCAGGGTCACAATAGCCAGTAAAGCCAAGAGTGAGGACACGGCAAACGCAGCACTAAAGGTATATTCGTTGTAAAGGATTTCTACATGCAGAGGTAAGGTGTTAGTTTCACCACGAATGTGACCAGACACCACCGATACTGCACCGAATTCACCCATGGCACGGGCATTACACAGAATAACACCGTAAATCAGACCCCATTTAATATTGGGTAAGGTCACTTTCCAGAAAGTTTGCCAACCTGAAGCACCCAGTACAATTGCGGCTTCTTCTTCTTCTGTACCTTGTGCTTCCATTAACGGAATCAGTTCACGCGCCACAAATGGCACCGTAATAAACACGGTTGCCAGCACAATGGCAGGAACGGCATACAAGATTTTAATGTCATGGTCCATCAACCAACCGCCAAACCAGCCTTGGGTACCGAAAATCAGTACTAACATCATGCCTGCGATCACAGGTGAAACCGAGAAAGGTAAATCAATAATAGTGGTCAAAATGGATTTGCCACGGAAATTAAACTTCGCTACCGACCATGCAGCTGCTACACCAAACACCACGTTTAATGGAACGGCAATCACAGCAGTCAGTAAAGTCAGTTTCACCGCAGACAAGGTATCTGGATGCACCAGGGCCTGAAAATAAACGCCCACCCCTTGTTTAAACGCTTCAACAAACACCAGAATTAAAGGCAGAATCAAACAGCTTAAAAAGAAAATCAGGGCAATGGTGATGAGCAGGTAACGAATCCAGGTGGGTTCACGGGTAGCATCGCGGGACTGCAATTTCTCGGCCAAAGCATTGCTATTGGTGATTAAACTCATCGTGCAGTTCTCCCGGTACGTTTGCTTGCCCATGCCTGTAACAGGTTAATCAGGAACAAGATCGCAAATGACAGTACCAGCATCACGACTGCAATGGTGGTTGCACCTGCATAGTCATATTCTTCCAGACGGGAAATAATCATCAGCGGCGCAATTTCAGTCTCGAAAGGCTGGTTACCGGCAATAAAGATGACCGAGCCGTATTCACCTACACCACGTGCAAATGCCAAGGCAAAACCGGTTAGTAGCGCAGGAAACAGAATCGGTAGAATGATTTTGCTGATAATCTGAAAACGGTTCGCACCCAATGCCGATGCTGCTTCTTCCAGTTCGGTTTCCAGATCACTTAAAACCGGTTGTACGGTACGGACTACAAATGGAATACCAATAAAAATCAAAGCCAGAGTAATCCCGATTGGGGTATATGCCACTTTAATGCCTAAAGGCTCTAAATACTGACCGATCCAGCCTGTAGGGGCATATAAAGATGTGAGTGCAATACCGGCAACGGCTGTAGGCAAGGCAAAAGGCAAATCGACCAAAGCATCAACAATACGCTTGCCAGGGAAGCTATAACGGACCAAGCACCACGCCAGCAGTAAACCAAAGACCACATTGACTAAGGCTGCAAGCAGGGCAGCACTAAAACTTAACTGCAAAGATTTTAAGATACGTTCTGAACTTAAAATTTCCCATAAACCGTCCCATCCAATTCCCAGTGATTTAATAAACACTGCCGAAAGTGGAATAAGCACGACTAATGACAAATACGCTAGGGTAAAGCCTAGAGAAAGACCAAATCCTGGCAGCACTCGGGATCGCTGCGACATGATGATTCCTTAAAAATAGCGAATACTGACCAATAAAGTCAGCGAAAATAAAAGTTTAATTCGGCACAAGCATAATTTGCAGGGTTTAAATTGCAAATTTAAAAAAGCACTTGCTGTCATCAGTAAAATTGATGTGTTGCAACACATTTTCTGAAATCAAATAATCATAAATTTCAGGAAAAGATCCAAAACCGGAAGCCACATTAATATGTCCAACTTGACCCAGGTTAATTGGATTGAGTTTCCACGCTTTGGCCAGGAATTGCGCATCCTCAAAATTTAACCAGGGATCATTTTCACTAATCAGCATTGTGGTTGGTACAGCAATTTTAAGCTGATGAAAATAGCGTTGATAATCTTGCTGGCTATCTCGCGAAAAACCGGCTTCACCAAAACGGGCAGGATTGGCCGGTGCAACCAGAATCAAATTTTTAATTTTTTGATTTAATTCCGGATACTGGGCTAAAGCTGCCACAGTGGTTAAACAACCAAAACTATGTGCAACAATCTGGACACTGCCTTGAATAGGCGCCACGGTCTTTACAAACTCGGCAATCCAGTTTTGTAACACCGGCGTGTTCCAGTCCTGTTGCTGCACACGCGAGCATGACATGAGTTGTCGTTGTAACCAAGACTGCCAGTGCGCAGATTCACTGTCACCTACACCCGGAACAATTACGGTATGAATCATGTCGATGCTCCTGTCTATCGAACGCTATTATTTTGCACTATTGGCTTTAACGATTTGGTCAAATACGCCGCCATTTTCAAAGTGCGCTTTTTGAACTTTGCTCCAGCCACCAAATTCTTGATTGATGGTGACCAGTTTTAATGGCTTAAATACTTTGCTGTATTGCGCCAGTGTTTGTGCGTTGCGTGGACGGTAGAAGTTTTCAGCCGCAATTTGCTGGCCGCGTGGCGAATAAAGGAAATTTAAGTAGCCTTTGGCCAGATATTGGTTGCCTTTTTTCTCTGCATTTTTTTCGACAATCGCCACAGGTGGCTCAGCCAAAATTGAAAGAGAAGGGGTCACAATTTCAAACTTGCCCGGTTGTTCACGAAGGGCTAAGTGAGCTTCGTTTTCCCAGGCCAACAGCACATCACCAATGCCACGTTCTGCAAATGTTGTGGTTGAACCACGTGCGCCAGAATCGAGAACCTTGGTGTTTTTATAAATTTTACGCACAAATTCCTGTGCAGTTTTGTCATTGCCACCCGCCTGGTGTTTTGCCCAGGCCCATGCCGCTAAATAGTTCCAGCGTGCACCACCAGAAGTTTTAGGGTTTGGGGTAATAATGCCTACACCCGGTTTAACCAGATCGCCCCAATCTTTAATCTGTTTCGGGTTGCCTTTACGCACTAAGAATACGATGGTAGAAGTATATGGGGTTGAGTTTTGAGGGAGTCTCTTTTGCCAGTCGGCCGGTAAAAGTTTGGTTTTTTCCGCAATCACATCAATGTCGGCAGAAAGTGCTAAAGTCACCACATCGGCATCCAGGCCATCAATGACTGCACGAGCTTGCTTACCTGAACCGCCGTGTGACTGTTTGAAGTTAATTTTCTGTCCAGTACGGCTTTCCCAGTATTTGCTGAAATCTTTATTCACGTTTTCATACAGTTCGCGTGTTGGATCGTATGAGACGTTAAGGAAATCTTTCGCTGCAGCACCCAGAGAAAAGGTGGATACGACTGCTGCTAAAACCCCAAGTTTCAATTTTGCTGAAATGCTCATGCGAACCTCAATATTTTCAAATGTTTCATCACATGGATGCAGAATAGCGCTATTCTTTATGCATAAAAAATAATAAAAAATGAATTTTATATGAATAAAAAAGATAAATGGGGCTGGGTTCATAAAATAAGCACCAGTCTTATGAATAAAACTGATGCTTTGTTTACTTGACTGAGATTATTTGGTGTTATTGGCTTTTACGATCTGGTCAAATACGCCGCCATTTTCAAAATGCTGCTTTTGAACTTTGGTCCAGCCGCCAAATTCTTTATTAATGGTGACCAGTTTCAACGGTTTGAATACGGATTTATGTTTTGCCAGTATTGCTGCATTGCGCGGACGGTAGAAGTTATTGGCAGCAATGGTTTGACCTGCAGGTGAATACAGATAGTTGAGATAAGCTTTGGCTAAATTCAGGTTGCCGTCTTTCTGTGCATTCTTCTCTACAATTGCCACAGGGGGTTCGGCCAAAATAGACAACGACGGTGTGATAATTTCGAACTTGCCCGGTTGTTCACGGATCGCTAAATGAGCTTCGTTTTCCCAGGCCAGCAATACATCTCCAATGCCACGTTCAGCAAATGTGGTGGTTGCACCACGTGCACCCGAGTCAAGTACTTTGGTGTTTTTATAGATTTGACGTACGAATTCCTGTGCTTTGGCATCGTTACCGCCTGGCTGATGTTTTGCCCAAGCCCATGCTGCCAGGTAGTTCCAGCGTGCACCGCCAGAAGTTTTAGGGTTTGGGGTAATAATGCCGACATTATTTTTCACTAAATCGCCCCAGTCTTTAATGCCTTTCGGGTTACCTTTATGTACCAAAAATACGATGGTAGAAGTATAGGGTGTTGAATTATTCGGGAACTGTTTCTGCCAGTTTTTTGGCAGCAGATTCGAGTTTTCTGCAATGGCATCAATATCTGCTGCAAGTGCCAAGGTCACCACATCGGCACCCAGACCATCAATCACTGAACGTGCCTGTTTGCCAGAACCGCCGTGTGACTGTTTAAAATTAATATCTTGGCCGGTGGTTTTCTTCCAATATGCGCCAAACTCTTTGTTGTAGTTTTCATATAATTCACGCGTTGGATCATAGGAAACGTTTAAAAAGTCTTTTGCCAGTGCAGTAAAAGATGTTGCTGAAATAAGAGCTGCTAAAACCCCGATTTTTAGTGAGCGCATTTTGCTATCCTTTGAATTTGAATTATTAATGTTTCGTAACGGAGCCAAGCATAGCCTTATCTTTTTTGTTGAAAAAATAATAAGAAACGAATTTGATATGAATAAAAAAGCTATTAATTTAAGGCGGCTGTTCTTAAACTAAGTCATCATTTACAGGATATTTGCCTATGCCATGTTTTAAAAATGCACAGCAAATCAACGAAATTTCATTATTGGATCGTGCCTTCCATTATGGTGATGGTTGTTTTACCACTGCGCGTGTGCGACATGGCAAGATTGAACTTGAAAGCCTGCATCGGGCACGGCTACAGTTAAGTTGTGAACGGCTGATGTTGCAGGCAGATTTAAGCTGCATTGGAAAAACTTTGGCTCTACTGCAACAGCAGTTTCTTGAATTAAATGGCACATTAAAAATCATCATCAGTCGCGGTGAGGGACAACGTGGTTATAGCCTGCCTGATCATCCGGCAGATGTCTGGGTGTTTTTTTATCCCCAAGCAGTCGATGATTTTCAGATAGAGAAAATTAAATCCGGGGTGTTACAGCAAGCATTGGGGCTGAGCATGCCCAATCTGGTCGGTTTGAAAAGTCTGAACCGTCTGGAACAGGTATTGTTAAAACATGAAGCTGATCAGCACGGATGGGCAGAAGCTTTGGTGACCGATGTACAAGGCACTGTTGTTGAAGGCGTAAGCAGTAATTGTTTCATTCGTTTAAACAATTCATGGGTTACGCCAGAACTCCGTTATAATGGCGTGCATGGGGTGATGCGGGCCGAAATTTTATCCCGCATGCAGCAGCAGGGCATTCACTGTGAACAGCGTTTTATTGAGATGGAAGATATTTCAAAATTTGAAAGCCTGTTTTTTTGTAATGCCTTAAGTCCTATGAAAGCTGTGACTGAACTTAACCGGCAACCGTTGAATATTCAGCCGTGTATTGAACTCTTTAATATCCTTCAATTGAATCAGATTCATTAATATGTCTAGCAAAAAGCAAAAATCGAAAAATAAAACTGCATCAGGATTTCCTTTAAAAGGCATCCTTATTTTAATTGCAGGTCTGACGGTATTATTTGCAGTCATCTTGGCTACCAGCTTGTTCAAGTCCTATCCGGTGCAAGG
This sequence comes from Acinetobacter sp. SM34, assembly GCF_022012365.1. Taxonomy (NCBI): domain Bacteria; kingdom Pseudomonadati; phylum Pseudomonadota; class Gammaproteobacteria; order Moraxellales; family Moraxellaceae; genus Acinetobacter; species Acinetobacter sp. SM34. The sequence continues at coordinate 311,096 of NZ_JAKLTP010000001.1, forward strand.
TGAAAAGCAAATGCTGGCGATTGGAGATGGTGACAGTTATTCAGGCTTTATTGACCGTCTAGCTCAGCAAGATAAGGTTAGTTTTCCTATTATCTTGAAGCTTTATCAAAAAATCATGATTCATGACAGCATGAAAGCTGGTGTTTATGAAATTCGTCAAGGCATGTCGGTACGTGAAGTGCTGGAACTGGTCTCGAATGCTGAAAATGCACAGATGAACCGCATTCTGGTGATTGAAGGTACGACCTTTAAACAGTTAATTGAACTTCTAAAGAAAGATGATTTGGTCACTAAAGAAGTGTTGAATCTTCCGCAAGATCAAATGTTAAAAGCCTTGAATATTCCATTTAACCATCCTGAAGGGCTGTTTGCGCCAGATACCTATTTCTTTGCCAAAGGTGAAACCGATAAAAAGATTTTGACCGATCTATATAAACGTCAAATGAAGGCTTTGGATGCGGCATGGGCCAATCGTGCCAGCGGTTTACCTTATAAGGATAAATATGAAGCGTTGATTATGGCTTCAATTGTGGAAAAAGAAACCAGCCTGGATAGTGAGTTAAATCAGGTATCAGGAGTATTTATCCGTCGCTTGCAACAAGGCATGCGTCTGCAAACCGATCCAACCGTGATTTATGGCATGGGCGATCGTTATACAGGTAATATCACCCGCACCGATTTGCGTACGCCAACAGCTTATAATACTTATACCAACAATGGCTTACCGCCAACACCGATTGCTTTGCCAAGTCAAAAGGCGATTGAAGCCGCCATGCATCCAGATAACTCGAATAACGTTTATTTTGTTGCAACGGGGAATGGGGGGCATAAATTCACTAGTAATTTGCAAGACCATAATCGTGCTGTGCAAGAATATTTAACTGTAATTCGTTCAAAAAATTAAGGAGTGGGGATGTTTATTAGTTTTGAAGGCACTGAAGGTGTCGGGAAAACCACACTCATTGGTAAAATTTATGATTATCTGCAACAGCAAGGTCATGAAGTTGTACTGACGCGTGAGCCGGGTGGTACGCCGATGGCAGAACAAATCCGTTCCCTGCTGTTGTCAGTCAACCATGAAGAAAGCATGTCGAATGACACAGAACTGCTTTTAATGTATGCGGCACGTGCACAGCATTTACAGCAGGTGATTGTTCCGGCATTGAAGGCAGGTAAAACAGTACTGTGTGACCGTTTTACCGATGCAAGTTTTGCTTATCAGTGTGCAGGGCGTGGCTTAAGCAAAGAAAAACTGGCTTTATTAAATGTAAATTTTGTCTCGCATATGCCTGATATCACTTTTTGGCTGGATGCGCCGACTGAGCTGGGGATGTCACGCGCACGTGCACGGGGTGCGCTAGATCGCTTTGAGCAGGAGAAAGCCACGTTCTTTGAGAAAGTACGCTCTGGTTATCAGCAGCTTTGGCAACAGCAGGGGGAACGGATTAAACGTCTGGATGCCACCCAAACACCAGAACAGGTATTCACTCAGGCACTCGCGTGTTTGCAATCGGTGTAGTCATCCCCAGCAATTGGGTTTAAATGAAAAATCTTCTATAGTGAGCAACATTATGGAAGATTTTTTTATAAACAATGAAAAGTAATAAAGCCGAAATTATTGAGTTTTTGCAACGTGAATTTCCGCAAAGCCTGGAAAAATGCGAAATAGAAACAGTCACTGAAAAAGGCGCATCCATTATTTATCATGTGGGGAGTGCAGATTTAAGACCGGGTGGAACGGTGTCTGGTCCGACCATGATGACCGCTGCCGATTATGCACTTTATATTGCGATACTGGGTGAAATCGGTATCGTTGCGCTGGCTGTCACGACCAGTTTATCCGTTAATTTTTTAAGAAAACCGACGGCAGCACAGGATATTCGTGCAGTTTGCCAATTAATGAAAGTGGGTAAGGCCCTCATTGTCGGTGATGTATGGTTATATTCCATCAATTTAGATGAACCCATTGCACATGCAGTGGGTACTTATTCCATACCACCCCGGCAATAAAGAGATATCATGCAAATTGAAAAAGCCGAACAAAGATGTTCGGCTTTTTTATTTAGACTAGACGGGTTTAAGCATCTACATTGACCAACGGAGTTTCCACTTTGAAGTTGGGTGGAGTCAGTACCGTTTTACGCAATTCAGGCCCAAGCTCTGGATAATCCAGAGTGTAATGCAAACCGCGTGATTCCTTGCGTTCCATGGCACAGCGCACAATCATCTCTGAAACCAGTACCAGGTTACGCAGTTCAATCAGGTTTTTGCTGACATGGTAATCCTGATAATATTCAGTGATTTCACGCTTCAACATTTCGATACGATGTAAGGCACGTTGCAGACGTTTAGTCGTTCGTACAATCCCCACGTAGTTCCACATAGTCTGACGCAGTTCATCCCAGTTTTGCAGAATAACGACATTTTCATCCGGATTCATAACTTGGGAGTCATCCCAGCTTGGCGCATCAGGAGAAACATAATCCGGATTGAACAGGCTTTCTATATGTTTTGCTGCACTCATGCCGTAGACGAAACATTCTAAAAGTGAGTTACTGGCCATTCGGTTAGCACCGTGTAAGCCGGTATAAGAAGTTTCACCAATGGCATATAAACCTTCGATGTCGGTCTGGCTATTTTCATCAACCACCACGCCGCCACAGGTATAGTGGGCTGCAGGAACCACTGGAATCATTTCTTTGGTAATGTCGATTCCTAGTTCAAGTAACCGTGCATAGAGAGTCGGGAAGTGCTCTTTAATAAACGCTTCATCTTTATGGGTAATGTCCAGCCAGACATGACGGATACCCAAACGCTTGATTTCATAGTCAATGGCACGTGCCACGATATCACGCGGTGCCAGTTCCGCACGTTCATCAAAACGCAGCATGAAACGTTCACCGTCAGGCAAGCGTAAATAAGCCCCTTCACCACGCATGGCTTCGGTAATTAAAAAGGAACGTGCTTGCGGATGATACAGGCAGGTTGGATGGAACTGGTTAAATTCCATATTGGCAACCCGGCAACCGGCACGATAGGCCATGGCAATACCATCACCGGTCGCAATATCCGGATTAGAGGTATACAGATAGGCTTTCATGGCCCCGCCACATGCCAATGCGGTAGAGGGTGCCAAGAAGGTATGGACTTTTTCAGTCTTTTCATCGAGCGCGTATAAGCCCAGGGCACGATTAGTTTGATCTTTCAGACCGAGTTTTTTTGAAGTAATTAAATCAATGGCAATATAGTTTTCAAAAATCGTGATGTTTTGCTTTTCACGGGCACGTTGCACCAGAGTGGTTGAAATGGCACGACCGGTCGCATCTGCAGCATGGATGATACGGCGCTGTGAATGTCCACCTTCACGGGTTAAATGCAGTTGTTCCTGTTCATCTAAGGTAAATTGCACGCCATGCTTTAACAGAAAATCGACCGAAGGTTTGCCGCCTTCTACAGTCTGCTTGACGGCTTCACGTTCGCATAACTGTGCACCTGCAATCATGGTGTCATCAATATGCTGTGCAATGGAGTCGGTTTCATCTAAAACCGCAGCAACGCCGCCTTGCGCATAAAAAGTACTGGCTTCGGTGAGTGTCGATTTGGCCAAAACAGCAATATTGAAATGATCGGGTAATGATAAGGCCAGACTCAAACCTGCGCCACCACTACCCACAATGATCACGTCAAAATGATGTGTTGTATTTAAATTAGACATGTCCATCAGCTAATTCGAAAAAAGTTTGCTAATAACACCGCTTTTTTGATCAAAAGACAAGGGCTAATATGCTAATGTATGATGAGAAAAAGTAATAAAGCAACAAACTTTTAAGAAAGATTTAAGCTGTTGTTTATACAAATATAATCAAACATATTATTACCCAAGACAGATATATTTTATGCTAAATACTGTCTCTGCATACTTATAATGAATGGAGTGCATGCTTTATATGAACAATCGCGATATAAAAAAAGGAATGTATGCTGCTGTATTTACAATGGCGGCTATGCAAACACAAGCAGCTTCTTCGGTAGACTTTTCTAATCTGGTTGAACAAGTCAGTCCGGCGGTGGTCAGTGTAAATGTCGTCAAAAAAATGACTCAGGAAGAGCTGATCCAACAACAGATCCCTGAAATTTTAAAACGTTTTTTTGGTAATCAAGTGATTGTTCCGCAGCAACAAAATCAGCAGGATAAAACAGCTTATGGCAGTGCATTCTTTATCAGTAAGGATGGTTATCTGTTAACCAATCATCATGTGATTGAAGATGCTTCTAAAGTAACTATTATGTTGAATGATCGCCGTGAAATTGATGCGACGGTGGTCGGAAGCGATGCACGTACCGATGTGGCATTACTAAAAGTCAATGGTTCCAATTTCCCTGAATTACGTACCGGTAATGTCGATCGGCTCAGAGTGGGAGAGCCGGTACTGGCCATTGGTTCACCTTTCGGTTTTGATTATTCTGCATCAGCAGGCATTGTCAGCGCGAAAATGCGTAACATGATGGGGGAAACCTCGGTGCCATTTATTCAAACCGATGTGGCTTTAAACCCGGGTAACTCAGGCGGTCCTTTGTTTAACCAGAATGGTGAAGTGGTTGGGGTAAACTCGCGGATTTTTAGTGGTACTGGCGGATATATGGGCCTGTCGTTCTCCATTCCGATTGATGTAGCTATGGATGTGGCGGAGCAGCTGAAAAAGAATGGCAAGGTGACACGTTCTTATTTAGGTGTCATGTTGCAAGACATCGATCGTACCCTTGCAGAATCTTATAACCTGTCTAAACCTGAAGGCTCACTGGTCACTCAGGTTGCACCCAACTCCCCGGCAGCCAAAGCAGGCTTTAAGTCGGGCGATGTGATCTTGAAATATAATGGTTCACCCATTTCAAGAACTTCGGATTTGCTTAATTACTTAAACCGAACTACACCAAATCAAAACATTCAATTGCAAGTTTTACGCGATGATAAAACCCGTAATATCTCAGCAACACTCACCACTGCTCCAGATGATACCCCGGCGAAAGTGGAACAAGTTGCTGAACAAAAAGGTCCTGTTATAGGAGTTAGCATTCGTAACTTAACGGCTGCAGAACAAACGCAGTTGAATATTAAAGGTGGTATTTTGGTACAGGAAGTGAAGCGCGGGGGAATTGCTTCACAATCGCGTTTGATTGCAGGCGATATTATTACTCAAATCAATAATGAAACCATTTTGAATAGTAATGATTTTATTAAATCTGTGTCTGAATTGAAAAAAGGTTCAATTGCACGGGTTTCAATTATTCGTCAAGATCAGCGCGCAATTTTAGGCATGCGTATTGAATAACCTTAGACTATCAAATGAAAACCACTCTCTCGAGGAGTGGTTTTTTATATTTTGCAATTTTACTGCCATCCAAAATTACGTAGACTGTCTGGCCTTGAAGGTAATGTTTGCACAGCGTAAGGATCAGTGAAATAGATGAGCACAGTTTTTGATTTGGAAATCACCGTTCAAGCAAAAGATATTGACCGTTTGGGACATGTCAATAATGTGGTGTATATGCACTGGATGCAGGATGTAGCCACTGCACACATTGATGCCTTGGGTTTGGGCTTGAATGAATATCTGGAACTGAAACATGCCATGGTCGCAGTAGAGCATCATGTGCAATACCGTAAGGCGGCATTTGCAGGCGAAAAGATCATTCTGCGTACCTGGCTGGATGATATCAATGCCTTGTATTCTTTCCGCCAATATGTGTTTTACCGTCCGCACGACCAAGCGGTTCTGTTTATGGGAAATACGAAATGGGCCTGTGTGGAAATTGCTACTGGCCGACCAAAACGCATGTCTCCGACATTTATCCAAGCCTATCAGCCGATATCGGAACAGGTGAATCCTCTAGATTTTACCCAATACGATAAGATGGTTTCAAATTGAATAAATGAGTTCAATCCAGCTTTGCTTTGAAAATGACTGCACAAAGCGAAAAGGAACTCATTATTTAGAATACATTGAAAAATCCATCTGCTATAATCCTACGCAATTTCTATTCGGCTTTTGCCATGCATTAATTATTGGTTGCATGGCGTGTTTTTTCTCAAGGTAGCCCATGGCGCAAGCTAAAAAATCTGTTGATATTAAAAACATTCGTAACTTTTCGATTATTGCGCATATCGATCATGGTAAATCGACACTGGCAGATCGCTTTATTCAAACCTGTGGTGGTTTGCAAGATCGCGAAATGCAGGCTCAGGTTCTGGATTCTATGGAACTTGAACGTGAGCGCGGTATTACCATTAAAGCGGCATCAGTGACGTTGTACTATACGCATCCAAATGGTCAAGAATACCAATTAAACTTTATTGACACACCAGGACACGTGGACTTTTCCTACGAAGTATCACGTTCGCTTGCGGCATGTGAAGGCGCTCTTTTAGTTGTCGATGCTGCGCAAGGTGTTGAAGCACAGTCGGTCGCAAACTGTTATACCGCGATTGAGCAAGGCCTGGAAGTTTTGCCTGTACTTAACAAAATTGACTTGCCACAAGCTGAACCTGAGCGTGTGATTCAGGAAATTGAAGACATTATCGGGATTGAAGCGACTGAAGCACCAACCTGTTCAGCGAAAACAGGCCTCGGCATTGAAGGGGTGCTTGAAACGTTGGTCAATGTTATTCCTGCGCCTACAGGTGACCGTGATGCACCGCTACAAGCTTTGATTATTGACTCATGGTTCGATAATTATCTGGGCGTTGTGTCTTTGGTGCGTATCAAACAGGGGCGTGTGCGTAAAGGCGACAAAATGTTGATTAAGTCAACAGGTCAAGCGCACATCATTACCTCTGTGGGTATCTTCAATCCTAAACATACTGAAACAGGCATGCTTGAAGCTGGTGAAGTAGGCTTTATTATTGCAGGGATCAAAGATATTTTTGGTGCGCCAGTGGGTGATACCATTACGCTTGCGACTACACCAGACGTGGCAATCTTGCCTGGTTTTAAAAAGGTCAAACCGCAGGTCTATGCTGGTTTGTTCCCGATTGATTCAAGTGATTTTGAACCGTTCCGTGAAGCATTGCATAAGCTGCAAATCAACGACTCGGCATTATTCTTTGAACCAGAAAGTTCAGATGCTTTAGGTTTTGGTTTCCGCTGTGGCTTCCTGGGTATGCTGCATATGGAAATCGTACAAGAGCGTTTAGAGCGTGAGTACGATCTTGACCTCATTTCTTCTGCACCAACCGTAATTTATGAAGCGGTGATGAAGAATGGCGATACAGTTTATATCGACAGTCCATCAAAAATGCCTGATGGTTCAACGGTTGAAGATTTGCGTGAACCTATTGCTGAGTGTCATATCCTAGTACCACAAGAGTATCTAGGCAATGTGATGACTTTATGTGTAGAGCGCCGTGGTGTGCAAAAAGACATGAAGTTTATGGCGAATCAGGTTTCGATTACTTTTGAAATTCCAATGGCTGAAGTGGTCATGGATTTCTTTGATAAATTGAAATCATGTTCACGCGGTTTTGCATCACTCGATTATAACTTTGTCCGTTTTGAGAGTTCATCTCTGGTTAAGGTTGATGTGTTAATTAATGGTGAGAAAGTTGATGCTTTAGCAATGATTTGTCACCGTCAGGATGCACGTCATCGTGGTATTGCACTGGTTGAAAAAATGAAAGAGCTGATTCCGCGTCAAATGTTTGATGTGGCTATTCAGGCTGCGATTGGGGCGCAAATTATTGCCCGTTCTACTGTAAAAGCGATGCGTAAAAACGTATTGGCAAAATGTTATGGTGGTGACGTGTCGCGTAAGAAGAAACTTCTGTCGAAACAAAAAGAAGGTAAGAAACGTATGAAGCAGGTGGGGAGTGTTGAAATCCCACAAGAAGCGTTCCTTGCCGTATTAAAAGTAGAAAGATAATAAAAGAGGTCATTTAGCTCATGGATTTTGATTTTAATTTAATCCTTGTACCCGTCACACTGATTTTCTTTTTGGTGTGGCTACTGGATAAGTTTGTATTTAAACAAAGACAAACGCTAGGCAAGGGTAATGAAAATTTCATCATCACCTGGGCATATGACTTCTGGCCAGTTCTGGCAGTGGTTCTGGTGCTACGTTCATTCCTGTATGAACCATTTAATATTCCTTCCGATTCCATGGTTCCGACTTTAGAAACGGGTGATTTTATTTTGGTCAACAAATTTAACTATGGTATTCGCTTGCCAATTGTGAATACCAAAGTCATTGACGTGGGTGAACCAGAACGTGGTGACGTGATCGTGTTCCGTTATCCGCCACAACCGACCATCAGTTATATTAAACGTGTGGTCGGTTTGCCAGGTGATCACATTGTTTATGATCATGGACAACTGAGTATTAATGGACAAAAAGTGGCGAAAGTTCCGGTGGAGTTTAGTCGCGAAAAAGATATTCTGGATACGCCTACTTCAATTTATCATCAAGAAACATTGGGTAAACACACATTTAAGATGCGTGAGCTTGAAGGTGTAAATGTTGCACGTCAGGCGCCATTTATTAACTATATTGAAAATGGTAAATATTCATCTGAAAATGGTTTATATTGGGAGGTAAAAGTTCCCAAAGGTCATTACTTCGCGATGGGGGATAATCGCGATCAAAGTGCTGACAGTCGTTTTTGGGGCTTTGTACCAGAGCAAAACCTAACAGGTCGTGCATTCTATAAGTGGATGCATAAAGAACCTGGATTTAAATTGCCGTCGTTTAATCGCAACGGTGTAATTGATTAAGCATGATTGGAAAAAATAACAAATGCGTAAAAATCAACAAGGGGCATCCTATATTGGAATTTTAATTGCAATTATTGGTTTTGCTTTCTTAGCCAAAATTGCAATTGCTGTTTGGGCACCGTATGTGGATGATCGTATAATAGATAATCAGATTGCGGAGTTAATGCAGAGTAGTCCAGCAAATACCACGCCTGAGAAATTTGCTCAGCAAATATCACAGCGGTTAGATATGAATGGCGTGCGTGATATCAATTTTAAAGATATTGCACAGGTGACCAATGTGGATGGTTTGCAAGTGAAAAAAGATTATGAGATAAGAAAGCCATTCTTGCTCAATATAGATTTAGTGTTAAAGTTCGAGAAAAGTTTTGATCAAAGGTCAACCCAAACTAAGTGATATGCGCTTAGTCCACCGTATCGGTTATCAGTTCAAACAGCCTGAATTATTGCAGCTTGCACTGACCCACCGATCGGTTAGTCACAAAACTAACTATGAGCGTCTGGAGTTTCTAGGTGATTCATTGTTAGGGATGATCATTGCCCATTATTTGTATCAAGCCTACCCTCATGAAAATGAAGGGCGTTTAACGCGTATGCGTGCCACATTGGTTCGTCAAGAAGCATTAGGCAAAATTGCAAACGATTTGAAACTCGGCCCATGTTTAATTCTGAGCACGGGTGAGTTGAAATCGGGTGGACATCATCGGGAATCTATTCTTGCTGATACTGTAGAAGCGATTATTGGTGCAATTTATGTCGATTGTAATGATTTAAAAGTCTTGCAAGACATCGTATTAAAGTGGTACACGCCATATTTAGACCATATCGAGCCTACAGACCAACTCAAAGATCCTAAATCACGCTTACAGGAATATTTACAGGCACGTAAAAAACCTCTCCCTGTTTACGATGTGGTGGATATTCAAGGTGATGCTCCCAATCAGCATTTCAAGGTGGAATGTATTATTGAGGGCTTGCCTGTGTTGTATGGTGAAGGTTCAAGTCGTCGCTTTGCTGAACAGGCAGTTGCGGCAGATATTTTAAAACAATTGGAGCAAAAGTCTTAATGACTACTCATTCCGATCACATCGATGCTGATCACGAGCCGCAAGAGAGTGGTAACGATTTAATTAATCAATTCTTTAGTTCACAAGGAACCACTATTCCTTCTGATTTTAAAAGTGGTTTTGTCGCTATTGTTGGACGCCCGAATGTGGGTAAATCTACATTGATGAACCATTTACTGGGTCAAAAACTTTCAATCACTTCACGTAAACCACAAACCACGCGTCATAAGATTGTCGGGATTGATAGCCGTGAAAAATCTCAGGCCGTATTCGTAGATACGCCGGGGATGCATAAGAAAGAAGTACGTGCCATCAATAAAATGATGAACCGTGCTGCACATTCAGCCCTGCGCGATGTCAACCTGGTGCTGTTTGTGGTGGATGCGCAAAAGTGGACGCAAAATGATGAGCTTGTGCTGGAAAAGCTGAAAAATGCTGAAATGCCGGTGATTCTGGTCATCAATAAGTTGGATACTTTTGAGAACAAAAATCAGGCGCTTCCATTAATTCAGGAACGTGCCAAGCTGATGAACTTTGCTGAGATTGTTCCTGTATCGGCTTTACGTGGTGCCAACCTTGAGCATTTGCGTAATACCATTGAAAAATATTTGCCGTTCCAGCCGCCACTTTATTCACTGGATCAAATTACCGACCGTTCAGAACGTTTCCTGGCTTCTGAAGTGATTCGTGAAAAAATCATGCGTCAGTTAGGTGAAGAGTTGCCTTATGATTTGACTGTGCAAATTGAGTCATTCAAGACTGAAGAAGCGACTATTAATGCGAAAACTGGTCGTCCGAAAGCAGCCTGTACCTATATCGATGCGACTATTTTTGTTGATCGTCCAGGGCAAAAGGCGATTGTGATTGGTGAAAAAGGTTCAAAATTGAAGAAAATCGGGATGGATGCGCGTGCCGATATGGAAAAAATGTTCGAACAGAAAATCATGCTGACGCTTTGGGTGAAAGTCAAAGGTGGCTGGTCTGATGATGAACGAGCATTAAAAAGTTTAGGTTATAGCGATATCTAGCTTTTAACTTTGAAAGGAACGGTGATGATTAAAGTGCTGACTGTTGTAGCGTGTATAATGTTTTTGCAAGGATGTATTTACAAGATTGTCACCGTTCCTGTCAAAGTGGCTTATAAAACCACTAAAGGCGTGGTCAAAGGTACCGCTGCTGTTGTGGGGGCAGTCATTCCAGATGGGGATGATGAAGAAAGTGATACTGATAAAAAAAAGAACAAAGACTAGATTTAATTTGTCATGCGCAATGAACTCTTGCATGGTTATTTAATCCATCATCGTAAATACCGGGAGCGCAGTCACATTGTGCATCTGTTTACGCAGGAGCATGGGCGTGTTGATGGAATCTTAAGGCAAACGCCACCTCCGCAATATCAACCCATTTGCTTGCAAGCTTCGGGTAAATCTGACCTTAAAAATTTTACCAAGCTGGAAATTGTCAATCAGCCGGTTTTCTTTTTTGGTGATGCCTTCTTTTCTGGCTTCTATTTAAATGAAATTATCCTTCGGTTATGTCCGGTTGAAGTAGAAATGCCGCAAACCTTTGTACAATATCATCAAACTTTACAACAGCTTCAGCAGTTGGCACAGCATGAACAGCCCAATCTTTTTTTAAGGCAAATTTTACGACAGTTTGAACATGTCCTGCTGGAAGAGTTAGGCTATGCACTGGATTTTACAGTGGATGCTCATCAACAGGAAATTCAGGAAAACCAGCATTATATATTCCAACTTAACGATGGTTTTATTGCCACCGCACAACAATCACGTTCGACTTTATTGGGACAGCAAATTCTGTCGATGCGTGAATATGAAAAAGGTAGGGATTTTAATCCTGAGCAGTTACAATTATTGTCACAACTGTATCGGCAAATGATCACCTCTCTTTTGGGAGACCGACCGCTGAAAAGCCGTCAATTGTGGATTCAAAATACTCAATCTCAATCTTAATTTAGAACCTAGTTAGGAAATTGTTATGGCTGCATTGCTTGGTGTGAATATTGACCATGTGGCGACATTGCGACAGGCGCGCGGAACCACTTATCCAGACCCGGTCAATGCTGCACTGATTTGTGAACAGGCGGGTGCAGAAGGCATTACCCTGCATTTACGTGAAGATCGTCGCCACATTCAGGATGACGATGTCCGCCGCATGCGTCCAGTACTAAAAACGCACATGAATCTGGAAATGGCAGTGACTCCTGAAATGGTTGAATTTGCCAAAGAAATCAAGCCGCATCATGTCTGTTTTGTGCCAGAAAAACGTCAGGAAGTGACCACTGAAGGTGGTCTGGATGTAGTCGGCCATTTTGAAGATGTCAAAGCCGCAACTCAGGCCTTGTCTGCCATTGGTTGTGACGTTTCGTTATTTATTGATGCCGACTTTGCCCAGATTGATGCCGCGGTGGCTTGTGGTGCTCCAACCATCGAGTTACATACAGGTGCCTATGCCGATGCCGAAACTGAAGAAACTCAGCAGCATGAATTAGAACGCATTGTCAAAGGTGCAGAATACGCGGCGTCTAAAGGTTTAGTGGTCAATGCTGGGCATGGTCTGAACCTTGAAAATGTCACCCCGATTGCCGCCATTCCGCAAATTCATGAACTCAATATCGGTCATTCTATTATTGCCGATGCTGTATTTGTCGGTTTAGCTCAAGCGGTTCAACAAATGAAAGCTGTCATTAAATCAGCAAGATAAGTTTTTAGAATTATGTCGTTAATAAATTATGATGATCTTATGAAGCCCGTTTTGGGCTTCTTGGGATGTGAAACGCCAAAAGCATGGTTAGATGAAGCCATGAATAACCTCGAGTTACTCATGCAAGATCATGCCAATTGTGAAAAAAAAGCAGCAGGTACGGCCATGAACCTGATGTTTCGCTACACCTTCTTTACCGATTTACAGGTCAAGTTGGCACAGTTGGTGCGTGAAGAAATGCTGCACTATGAACAAGTACTTGAACTGATGACCAAGCGCGGTCAGGAGTGGCAATCGATTAGTGCCGGTCGTTATGCAGGTGGCTTGCGTAAAGAAGTACGCACGTATGAGCCTGAAGCTTTAATCGACATTATGATTATTGGTGCTTTTGTTGAAGCACGCTCATGTGAGCGTTTTTATGCGCTTGCACCGCTTGTAGATGAAGATTTGGGTAAATACTACCGCTATTTGCTGAAGTCTGAATCGCGGCATTTTGAGGATTATTTGGCTTTGGCATTGGATGTTGCTCAAACCTCGAAGTTAAAAAATCCTAAAGAAGATATTCAGCAGCGTATTGCACACTTTCGTGAAGTTGAAAAAAACCTGATTTTAAGTCCGGATGATTTATTCCGCTTTCATAGCGGTGTACCTAATAAAGCGGCTTAATGGTTTTTCTGTTTTAAAAATCCTCTATTTGAATAGGGGATTTTTTTATCTCTTTGGACTAATAAAAAGAGATAAACAAAAATGCCAATCTAAATGGATTAGATTGGCATCATTCAATCATACTAAATTTATATTCAAGATAAATTAAGCTTCAATGGTTTGTACTGCAATTTTTTTGGCAGGATCAGCTTTACGACGTACAGTCGGAACAGGTTCGCCATAGTATTGACGATCTGCAAAGTAGCTTGAACGTACCATCGGGGCAGCCCAAATATTTTTGAAACCGAGTTTTTGGCCATGTGCGGTGTAACGTTCAAATTCTTCTGGTGTTACAAAACGGTCAATCGGCGCATGCTCTTTAGAAGGTTGCAAATACTGGCCAATGGTCACATAGTCCACGCCATGTGCATGCAAGTCATCCAGCAGTGCAATCACTTCTTCTTCAGTTTCACCAATACCGACCATCAAGCCACATTTGGTTGGAACATCTGGGCAATATTCTTTAAACATTTTAAGCAGGTTTAAGGAATGCTGGTAATCTGAACCTGGACGCATGGCTTTGTATAAACGCGGCACAGTTTCAATATTGTGGTTAAAAACGTCCGGTGGGCATTCGGTCATAATGCGAAGTGCCACATCCATACGGCCACGAAAATCGGGAACCAGAATTTCTAATAATGTTTTTGGGCTTAAGCTGCGAGCTTCTTTAATACAATCAACGAAATGCTGTGCACCGCCATCTCTTAAATCATCACGGTCAACTGAGGTAATCACGGCATATTTTAAACCCAGGTTGGCAATGGTTTCTGCCATATGACGAGGTTCGTCAGGGTCAAGTGCATGAGGACGACCATGTGCCACGTCACAGAAAGGGCAGCGACGGGTACAGATATCACCCATAATCATAAAAGTTGCAGTACCACCACCAAAACATTCTGGCAAGTTCGGACAGGCAGCTTCTTCACAGACGGTATGCAGTTTTTGTGCACGTAAGGTGGTTTTGATGCGTTGAACTTCATCTGGAGCCGCCATTTTCACACGAATCCAATCCGGTTTACGTGGCGTTTCGACCGTAGGTACAACTTTTACAGGAATACGAGCGACTTTCTCTGCGCCACGAAGTTTGACACCCTGTTCAGGTTTACGGTTTTCAGACATATTCAACTTTTCCACTGTTTTTTGACGGGGGAGATACTAGATATATTAGTGGTTTTATTATAACGGACTTGAATCTAAATGGGGTAAAAACGATATTCATTTAATAAATGTAGTCATCACTTAATATATGTGAGGTAAATACAGCAAATTGCTACTAATTACGTCATAATATAATGAAGATAGATCAGGATTAAATATAGGAGCGTTGAATGCCACGTAAGAAAGAGGTCGTTAGTGGAACTTTCGTCAAGTACGATGCGGTAGTTCTCGGTTCAGGCCCTGCGGGTGAAGGCGCGGCAATGAAACTTGCCAAATCTGGCAAGCGTGTTGCAATTATTGATGTGCGTGAACAGTTAGGTGGTAACTGTACACATGTAGGTACCATTCCAAGTAAAGCATTGCGTCAGACCGTATCAAGCATTTTGCGTTACCAGCGTGACCCGATGTTCCAAAAAGTGGGTGACTGGAAACAGTTCACCATGAAACAGGTGCTGCGTAATGCACATAAAGTAATTCAACAACAGGTTGAAACGCACTCCCGTTTCTATGACCGCAATAAAATTGATATTTATCACGGTCGTGCGTACATCCAAGATAAAAATACTGTATTGATATTCAGCCCTGAAGGCGTAACAGAAACGATCGTTTTTCAGCAATTGGTGATTGCGACGGGTTCACGTCCATACCGTCCAGCGGCGCTTGATTTTAATCATCCACGTGTCTTTGATTCAGACAAAATTTTGGATCTGGATTTCTCCATCCAAAAAATCATCATCTATGGTGCTGGTGTAATTGGTTGTGAATATGCATCCATTTTCATTGGTCTGGACCATAAAGTCGATTTGATCAATACCCAGCCTAAATTGCTCAGCTACCTGGATGATGAAATTTCTGATGCCTTGTCTTACCGTTTACGTGAGCAGGGTGTATTGATTCGTCATAATGAACAACTTGATCATCTGGAAACATTTGATGATCATGTGGTGATGTATTTACAAAGCGGCAAGAAAATTAAAGCCGATGCCATTTTGTGGTGTAATGGCCGTTCGGGAAATACTGACGGTTTAGGTCTGGAAAATGTGGGTATTACACCAAACAGTCGTGGTCAGCTCACAGTGAATGATCAGTACCAGACTGAAGTGGAAAATATCTACGCTGCCGGTGACGTGATTGGCTGGCCATCATTGGCTTCTGCTGCATATGACCAGGGTCGTTGCGCTGGTTCAAACATGAGTGGTGAAGAGAATGTTAAACCTGTAACGGATATTCCGACAGGTATTTACACCATTCCGGAAATTTCTTCCATTGGTAAGACTGAACAGCAGTTGACTGAAGAAAAAATTCCTTATGAAGTTGGGCAGGCATCTTTCCGTCATTTGGCACGTGCACAAATTACCGGTGATACCGTGGGTGAATTGAAAATTTTATTCCACCGTGACACTCTGGAAATTTTAGGTGTGCATTGTTTTGGTAATAATGCTTCGGAAATTATTCACATTGGTCAAGCCGTGATGAACAGTCCAAACAATACCATCAAGTATTTTGTTGAAACCACGTTCAACTATCCGACCATGGCGGAAGCATACCGTGTAGCAACATTAAATGGTATGAACCGTTTGTTCTAAGATTTTTTAAATTTTAGATAGAAAACCCGTGAGTGAATACTTGCGGGTTTTTTGTTTATGGGGAGGAATAAAAACATCATGCCTGGGTAGGGGTGATTATATCTTGATTCTAGGCAGCCATCTTTCGGCACTCAGCAGCACAGCGGCGGCAGGCTTCAGCACATTGCTGACAATGTTCATGCTCATGATGACTGCATTCTTCTACACAATATTCGCAAGCCTGAGCACAAAGCTCACAGATTTCTTTTAGAAAAGGAGATTGCTTTTGTTGCATGCGGGCACAGAGCTGACAGATATCCGCACAGTCCAGACAACGTTGTATACATTCCCGCATCATCTCCAGCTCCTGTTCTTTTAAACAGGAGCTGGCACAGTGGGTACAGGCTAGGGAGCAAGTCATACAAGCCTGAACACAATCTGAAAATGGGATCTCATTCATCCTTTTCTCCTTTATCCACATAGTGTTATTGCAATTTTTTAATACGCTAAGCAGAAAAAGGAAAATACACTAGTGATATTCAGTGAGTAAAAGTAAAAAGTGTCCTGTTTCAGTAAGATCTAGCTCAGAATATAAAATTGATTCTGCCTGGACATATGATGGGTGATTGGAATTCTAAATGCCAAAAAAGCATGCTTGTTTACATGATTGTTTAATAGAAAGAATGGTTCAAGATAAGCAGCACAGCATAATAAACCAAGAAACTGCCAATAATGCTGAGCCAGACTGGAATTTTGCTTTTAAGTAATGCAATGACACCAATAACAAAAACAATATCTAAGCCAGAGAGTAAATATTTTTGCCCCATCTGCACCACCAGACACAATAACAAGCCAACCACTGCGGCATTAATTCCTGCCAAGGCTTGAAATAAACGTGGCTGTTGCATTAAACGTGACCAGTAGGGTAAAGCACCAAATATGAGTAAAAAAGAAGGTAAAAAAATCACCACGGTGGCAAAAGCCGCGTTCAATACAGTAGATGAACTTAAGGGCAATAATGCACCTAAATAACTGGCAAAACTAAATAATGGTCCCGGCATCAGCTGGGCAATGGCATAGCCCAAGTCAAAATGCTGGTTCGAGATTAAACCAGTAGCAACAAAATCTTGCTGTAAAAATGGCAAGATAATATGACCACCCCCAAAGACTAAAGATGCGGTACGGTATAAATCTGAAAAAGTTTCTAACCAGAGACTAGGGAAAAAATGTTGTAATGGTGGTACCAATACAAAAGGTAAGGTAAATAAAATAAGCCAGAGATAAGCAAAAGATTTTTTAGCTGTGATTGATTCCTTGGCAACAGGTTTAAGCGTATTTTGTTGCGGGAAATAATGGTGATAAATCAGTCCTGCGAATGCCCCGAATAGGATGGCTAAAACCTGATTGATTCCTAGCGGTACAACATAAACCAGTAATCCGGCCAAAAACATCAAGAGATATTGGCATTTGGCTTTACAAAAAGTAGTCAACATTTGCCAAAAAGCCCATGCCACCACACTAAACACAATCAGCTGAATCACATGAAAAAAATCGGCAGAAAAATAGTTGGAAAATTGAATGCCGATCATTGCCGCAAGGGTCATGAGCAGGGCGGATGGTAAAGTAAAGCCGAGCCATGCCAGCAGCGCACCAGGATAACCTTTCAGCTGATAGCCAATCGCGATGCCCATTTGACTACTGGTGGGCCCGGGTAAAATTTGTGCCAAGGCCAAGAGATGGGCATATTGCTGTTCATCCAGATATTTAAGTTGTTGCACAAAACGCTGATAAAAAAACACCAGATGAGCTGCTGGGCCGCCAAATGCCGTACAGCCTAATTTAAGGAATATTTTAAATAAACTGAAATTTGACAAGATGGGAACAGAGGGCAACATAATGATCCAAAAAATATTTGAGTTTTAGCCGGAGCAAGATTAACAGGCCAGATTTAATTTGTTATGTATTTTTCCTGCAATACATATTTCTAGCATGAAAAAGCCCATTTCAAGTGATTACTTTTGATGGGCTTTTATTTTTTAATTTAACCTGGAAATATTTAAATAAAATGACCATCTTGAAAATAATCAACGATTTGATGGGTTTGTGTACGCTATGAAAGGATCGTAGACTCAACAATCGCTGCATTCCATGATACAGCAGTTAAAATCAACAGCCTTTTTCAGTCAATGTATGAGAGCCGAACAGTAAAAAAGCAGCATCATGGCCACACCTGGATTTACGATTTTGCGCATTCGTAAATCTAGTGGCCATGATGCTGTGGAGTAATCTTATGAGGTATTGTTTATTGTTATTATTTCAGATCGATGACATTGATTAATAAGGTCGACCGCCTGCCAGACTGATGCGTTTCAGTAAACGGCGCTGATCGGATGGGAAGGGGCGACGAGAGTGTAGCGTGGCCTGATTATCCCAGAATACGATATCGCCTGGTTCCCATTGATGTTCATAGCGGAATTCAGGTTTTAACAGATGTTCGCGCAATGAAGCAATCAATTCACTGCCAGCCTGATCATCATAATTGACCAGTTCCACCTCGGAATGGGTATTTAACCAAAGTGCTTTACGACCACTCTCAGGATGGGTGCGCACCAGTGGATGTGGGTAGGCATGACCAATAATCGGTTGATCTTTAAAACGATATAAAGGACTGCTGCCATAACCATTACTGTTATTGTCTTTAAGGTGTTGTCGACGTACAAAGGGGTTATAGGTAATCAGTTGTAATTGATCGATATGCTGTTTGGTTGTTTCTTCTAAAGCGTCATAAGCCTTGATGGTATTAAACCAGGATGTTTGTCCGCCATCCTTTGGTAATTCAATGGCATATAGCAATGAACCAAAAGAAGGTTGTGGCGTCCATTGGTGATCAGCATGTGGCGAAAGTTCACCATAGCCGGTGTAATCACCCTGTCCCACAGCATTGGAAACAGGAACGACATCGGGTGGTGTCCCAGTATCTGTTTGGGTGGCAAGTACAGGATTATCTGCACTTGGGCGGAAAATGGAACCAAAATAGCTGGCAAAGGCCAAATACTGTAAATCGTCCAAGCGCTGGTTTTTAAAAATTAAAATCAGATGTTCGGCCAGTGCTTGTTTTAGACGGTAAATAGTTTCACCTGCTTGGGCTTTACGTGCATCCAGGCCAAAAATTACAGCGCCTAAAGCTTCACCCTCTAAGGGCACAATAGTAATGTCCCTCGGGTTTTGAAATTGCTCTGCCTGATGCCAGCGCGGTGCATCATGAATGGCTTGTGAAAGTTGGGTTAATGCGGTCATTGTTATTGCTCAGACTGTTTTTTGTTACCACTCAATCTAAGAAAAAATGCACTGGCTGAAAAATCAGAAATTATTCTAAGTTTATGAAAAAACGCATAAATTTAACTAATATGTTGAAAATACAGCTTTTAATAAAAACTGTATTTTTTAGTGTAAAAATAGCTGTTGCTGTGTTTAAAAATCAGCAGTTTAGTGGGCACAGAAAGCTTGATTGAAATACTCAAACAGTTCAGGTGTCTTGAGCCATAAGAAGATGGCAAACGCGAATAAAAGCAATAAGGCAGCTATAATCGCCAGTCTTAGTCCAAGGGTAGAATCAGTCATGAATGACATGCTCCTCATTGACAAAGAAATGCACCAATACACCAAATATGCTCAGTAGAATGGAAAAAATCCACACCATATTGTAGTCACCGGTGATGTCATGATTAACACCGCCCAGCCATCCGCCAAAGAAGGAACCGACTTGGTGGGTAAAAAATACAATGCCGCTTAACATGCTGAGGTATTTTATCCCAAACATATTGGCCACAATACCATTGGTCAGCGGTACGGTAGATAACCACAATAAACCCATGATGATGCCGAAGCTGTAAATTGTCCAGGTACTCAAAGGCAGCAATAAAAAGCCAATAATGGCAATGCCACGTAGGCCATATAAGCCCATGAGCAAATAAGGTTTTGAATATTTTCCACCCAGCCAGCCTGCGGTATAGGTGCCGACAATATTAAATAAACCGACCAAGGCCAGGAAAATCGTGCCTGTGGTGGCATCAAAACCATGATCAATCAGATAACCCGGTAAATGAATACCAATAAACACCACCTGAAAACCACAGACAAAAAAGCCTAAAGACAGGAACCAGAACGGTTTGTGATTTCTGGTAATAATCAAAATTTCTTTGACGCTTAATGCGGATTTATTGGCTTGGGCAAGAGCATGAGGTGCCACATACATCGGTGCCTTGAGTAGCCATGCCAGAGGAATGATCAGAGCTATCAGAATGGCACTGACGATTAATGCTGCTGACCAGCCTACACTTTGTAAAAGGAGCAAGGTGGACGGCAGCATAATAAATTGGCCAAAAGAACCTGCTGCACTGGCAATGCCCATGGCAAGACTGCGCTTTTCCGGATGTGCGGCACGCCCCACGGCAGAAAGCAGCACAGGAAAAGAAGTCGCAGAAAGCGCCAGGCCCAGAATTAAACCGACACTTAGATTCAGCAGCAAGCCACTTGAGCTGACCGCCATCAGCAACAGGCCCAGGGTATAGAGCGCGCCCCCAACCGCAACCACAATTTTACTGCCATATTTATCGGCAAAAGCTCCGGTAATCGGTTGTACCGCACCCCAAATCAAGTTTTGCATGGCGATAGCAAGACTAAAAATATTATGTCCCCAACCAAATTCATGGCTCATGGGAACAAGATACAAGCCAAATGCATGACGAACACCCAATGACAAAGCCAGAATAATGGCACTTCCAATTAACATATAAATCAGAGGTTTGGAAAAACGGGTGTCTGACATAATTCATCCATGCGGGGTTTTGTTGTGGCTATGTTATTCGATTATAAAGAGCGAGGCGATTAAATAAAATTTAAACAAAAGATAAAATTAAGTTATAGAAAGTTTTATAAATACAAAAAAGACGACAAAAAGTCGCCTTTTTATTCAGGGTGAACTTAAAAACGAATGCCCACCCCCGCATAAGCCAGTATCGGGTTGACTTCAATATCTGCTTTAGAGGTAATTAATTTACCCAGCCTGTCATCAGATACGGTAATGGTGGTTTCATTTTTAAGATGTGCATAAGACACTGAACCCACCGCAAACCAGCGCTCATTAAAATCATAGGTGAAACCGACAGTGGCAATTGGAGCAAAAGCGTCGGTGGCTTCGAGGTCTACTTTAGGATTGGCTTTACTTGGTTTGCCTTCTAGTGAAGCTCCGGCATTGCCTTGTTTGATATTGGCAATCATATGACCAGCTGCAATCAAATCCTGTTCAGTACGCGGATTAATTTCCAGTTCATTAAAGTAAGCATACATCACCCCTAAACCGACATAAGGGCGGAACTTATTGATACCAGTTTTACCAAAGTGATATTGGAATTCAAAGGCAGGCGTCCAGGCACGTGCCGATGCAGCAGGCCCATGGGCTTCTAAATCGGTAATAAAAATATCATTTTGCAAATCAATATTGAGGAATTCTAAAGGCAAGTTGCCAATTTGCGGTGTTGCCACAGCAGAGAAGGGCGCATAAATTTTTCCTTTGCCCTGTAAGTCCACTTTGGGGGGAATGCCTGCCTTCATTTCAAAAGAAACATGATCGGTAAAGAAGTAATTGGTCATGATCCCCAGTGTAGTGACATCATCTGCCTCCAGACCTGTACCCGGATTGTTCCATTGTTCTAAACCCTGAATCTTTGAACTTCCGCTCAGTCCACTACTGAGTTGACCACCACTAAGATAGCCTAATCCTTTTAATGCTGCCGCGAGTGCAGTTTGATTCACCTTTGGATTGAGATTGTTGAGTACGGTATCGACTTGAATATCACCATTCTTGGCGACTTCACCATTTTTAACCGCAGTATTGACCTGAAAAGGCTGAGCTTTACCTTGAGGCATAACATGCAGTGCACCTACAGAAACAGCAAAGCGTTTAAAGCCATCCCCATCTTTTAAACTAAAATAAGGGGAATCGGCATGGCTCAGGGCAGGTAAGGCAGCAATAGACGACATCATACAAAGTAATGTTTTTTTCATTCAGGGACTCCATGTCCATGTTGCGTTTATTCGTTTTATTCGTTCACTTTTCTTATTCTATGTTTAGAGAAAAATCATTTTGTTATTAAAAAACATTAATCTGGTAGTATTCATGTAAAAATTTAGCTGTTTTGTTTCAATAACATGGAGAAAAATAATTTTATGTAACATGTTATTTTTACTGTTTGATGAGGTTTTAGCGAGTTGAAAATAAACTAGAAGTGAGAAGATATTTATATATTTTTAACGCATTTATAGCGGTGATATGAGGGTTCCAGGTGATCAATTGTTGTTACTATGCGGTGAAAAATAGCGGATTGCTGGCATGAATAAAGTGCTTGCGCAATGAGCTAAAATCCAATCCTCGCACTGCGAGGTATTTTTCCGTACAATATGTCGCAGAAATCCTTGAGTGAATCATATGAGCACCCAAAATACTCCCAAGAAAAAGCCCCTTGTGAATTTGCCTTTTCCAATTAAAAAGGCAGATGAAAATTCTTCCGATGAAGTATTAGAAGATTTACGCCCTAAACCCCAGCGCTATGCTGATCGTACCTGGATGCCGCCACGTGGTACGCGCCGCTCTATGGGCAAGCGTTAAGTTCTCCATATAAAAAAGCCATGGTCACCATGGCTTTTTTATTGACGTATAACCCTGGGTTTTGAATGTTTAACTCGAGCTAGAAAGTTGGCTGCGTCTATCATGATTCTGATAGTAATTCTTTTTCTGACGATACATGTCCAGGTCAGCACGCTTAAGCATATCTTCAATCCGTTCGTGCTCAAAATTTGTCGCATGACCTATAGACAGGCTGATCGGCTGATTGGCATAAAATTGATTATCGACCAATAAAAGCTCATGCAGACTTTGCAAACAATTTTGTAAGGCGGCTTCATCTGCACCCGGTAAAAGGACTACAAACTCATCTCCGCCAATGCGTGAAGCTGAATAGCGGGTATGCTGAATCAGCTGGGTAAGAATGTTACCCATACGCCGTAATAGACTGTCACCTGCATCATGTCCCTCGCTGTCATTCAGCTGTTTTAATCCATTTAAATCCATAAAAATACACGAGACCGGACGTAATAGATTGCGTTCAAGCCGGTTCAGTTCTGCCACATAAAAAGAGCGGTTGTACAGTTTAGTGAGTACGTCGTGTTTGCCTAAATATTCCAGATAATGTTCAGCCTTTTTGCGTGCGGTAATATCAGTCAGGGCAACCTGTACAATGCTCCAGTCATCCAGATAATCTGGAAATACGGTAAATTGCAGCAGCACATGGCGAATGCTGCCATCAATCGCGTAATTGACCGCTTCACGTTGATGATGCAGATGACCGTTCCACAATTCAATCAATTGTTCCCGAAAAGTTCGAACCATTTCCTCAGCAAAAACAATATGAAGATTTTTTAATAAAATATCTTTGCTCGGGGCACCAAACAGGTCGAGTGTGGCTTGATTGACATCAATGACTTTAATTTCCTTGATGCATTCAATGATAAATTCATTATGCACATCCAGAAAAGTTGCAAAATCTTCAATGCCTAATTTACGTAATTGATCCAATTTAATTTTAATACGACTGAAATCTTCTATCCAAAGTGAGGTTGGAGAATAAGTAAAGCGTGCCTCTGCCATATGACGGCTTCGTTCTTCCCTACGGCAGGCTTCAGTGTAATGAGTGATATCTTCTGTGGTAATTAATACCAAGGATAAATCCTGTTCATGTTGCGGCAATACAAGGCCTTTGAGCTGGATATCCAGGCGCTTTCCAGTCAAGGTATAGTTTACTGCGGGATTGGAAAAACGGATTTCACCATTCCACAACGCAACAAGTTCGTGGATATGGGTTTTTGTCATGTCTTCTTTAAAGACTAATTGCAGGTTTTGCGATAAATGTTCAAAGTCTTGGGCTTGATAAAGTTCAAGGGTTTTAGAATTGACCTTTAATAATTTAATTTTTTTTGCGCATTCAAGAATACGCGATTCATCTTCTTGCAGGAAACTGAACAGATCTTGCACGCCCTGACTACGCCAAAGATCAAATTGTTTTTTGATTTCACTATAGTCTTCCAGCCACATGGCAACGGGAGAGAGTTCAAAAAAGGGGGAGTTCAGCATGTCCATTCAAGACGCTCATTATTTTTTAGAATTTAAGTATCAAGTATATGATGTAAAAAATGATTTTAAAATAATATGATAAGTAAAATAATATGTATTTTTAATGAGCGTTATGTCTCAAAATAAAAAAAGTAAGGCGGATAAAAAAAAGCCAATTCAGGAACTGGCTTTCAAGATCGGTTCTATGAAATAGGATTAAAGCTTAGCGGCTGGCTCTACGGGCCTTGTTTTCTGGTTTGGGTGCAGAAATTTCACGTTCACCTTGCCAGACATCCATAAAGTCTTTTTCATTGATATTGTAGAGTTCCAGCAAGGCCAGAATGACTCCGCCAAACATCATTGAACCTTCTGAATGCTCTTGCCAGTCAAAAATCTTGCCGTTTAGCCCATGCAAAATGTCTGAAATTTCAAAACTACGATCACGGCCATTGCTATCGGTTGGGTAGATTTGGGTATTGAGAATAATACGGGCGGCACTTTTTTCATTTTCTGACAAATCTAAACAGGCAGTAATATCTTCATCTGGAGAGGAAAAAATAACCTCATCAGTAAATACCGTTCTGAGAAAATGTCGGGTCAGTTTGGGTAAGGCTCTTTCTACAAAAGGGCGGAAAGAAATGGGAAAAATCACATTATGCGAAATACCTTTGAACATGGGTGCAATTTCTTCGGTTTTATAGCCGGCAATGCCGCAACCCACCGAGGTAATGAAATAGGTCATTTTCGGATGGTTTTTGGTATAAATTTTAAAGTCATCTATATAGTGCTGAATTTGCGACAAGGGCATTTGTTGCAAATGCTCATTCATGGTCGGAATGGCATAGCTTTGACCCGACCAGCCACGTCCTACGCCTTGCATTGCACCAAAATGTTGCAGGGCAGTACGCGCAGCCCCACCTGCATGGTTTCCTGCCATGTTGCTGCCAAAAACAAAAACGCTATCTTCCGGTAGATTTTTGACAATACTTTCGTCATGGTAATGGTAAGTCATAGGCTTTATTGTGATCACGAGGCTTTGTTTCATGTTGCTATTGAATGCGCATGCGGTCAAGACAAAAATGCTGCAATTTTCTCAATATAAGGACAGCACTAAATATCGAAACATTGATATTGAATGTTGAGCTTTAACCCTCATATCATTCAAACTGCATTATTGTATAGAAGCTGAAAAATATGTCGGATAGTCATCAACCTTTTGAATTAGTGACCAGCTATCAGCCCGCGGGTGATCAGCCACAAGCCATTGAAAAATTAGTCAAGGGTATTCAAAAAGGCTATCACGACCAGTTGTTATTAGGAGTAACCGGTTCAGGTAAAACCTATACCATGGCCAATGTGATTTCCCAGTTACAGCGTCCGACTATTGTTATGGCGCATAACAAGACTTTGGCTGCACAGTTGTATGGTGAGTTTAAGTCATTTTTCCCGAATAACGCGGTTGAATATTTTGTCAGCTATTATGACTATTATCAGCCTGAAGCGTATGTGCCATCTTCCGATACCTTTATTGAAAAAGATTCGGCGATTAATGACCATATAGACCAGATGCGCCTTTCGGCAACGCGGTCATTACTGGAACGCCGTGATGCGATTATTGTCGCTTCAGTTTCGGCCATTTATGGTCTGGGTGATCCGAATGCCTATATGAGCATGTTGCTGCATATTGTGCAGGGCGACCGGATCAGCCGTGATGACATTATTCGCCGTCTGGTGGAAATGCAATATAGCCGTAACGAACTGGAATTCTTGCGTGGTACTTACCGTATCCGTGGCGAAATTATTGATATTTTCCCGGCCGAGTCGGATCAGGATGCCATTCGCATCGAACTGTTTGATGATGAAGTCGATTCTATCCGCTGGTTTGACCCCTTAACCGGCAAAATGGTGCGTAAAGTTCCACGCGTGACCATTTATCCTAAAAGTCATTATGTTACTCCGAAGGATAATTTACAGCGTGCCATTGGTACCATCCGTGAGGAGCTTCAGGAGCGTTTAGGCTTCTTTAGGGCCAACGATAAATTACTGGAAGCACAGCGTATTGAACAGCGTACCCGCTATGATCTGGAAATGATGCAGCAATTGGGCTATACCAACGGCATCGAAAACTATTCACGTCATTTGTCCGGCCGACCGGCAGGTGAGGCACCACCGACCTTATTTGACTATATTCCCGATGATGCCTTGCTGATTATTGATGAATCGCATGTCACGGTGCCGCAAATTGGCGCCATGTACAAAGGTGACCGCTCTCGTAAAGAGAATCTGGTCAATTATGGTTTCCGTTTGCCAAGTGCGCTGGATAACCGTCCCATGCAGTTTGAAGAATGGGAACGTATTATTCCATCAACGATTTATGTCAGTGCAACACCGGCAAAATATGAACTGGAAAAATCGGAACAAATTGCCGAACAGGTGGTTCGTCCAACTGGGCTGTTGGATCCTGAAATTGAAATTCGCCCAGTGCTGACTCAGGTCGATGATGTGCTGTCGGAAATCAATATCCGTAAGGAACTGGATGAACGTGTTCTGGTCACGACCTTGACCAAACGCATGGCGGAAGACTTAACCTCGTATTTAAAAGAATACGGCGTTAAGGTGGCTTATCTGCATTCAGACATTGATACCGTAGAACGTACCAAAATTATTCATGAGCTGCGTAGCGGTGTGCATGACGTACTGGTCGGTATTAACCTGCTGCGGGAGGGTCTGGATATGCCGGAAGTATCTCTTGTAGCCATTCTGGATGCCGATAAAGAAGGTTTCTTGCGTTCGGAGCGTTCATTGATCCAAACCATTGGTCGTGCTGCACGTAATGTGAAAGGTAAAGCGATTTTGTATGCCGACCGGATCACTGATTCCATGCAAAAGGCGATTGATGAAACTGATCGGCGCCGTGCCAAACAGATTGAGTTTAATACCCTGCATGGTATTACACCACGAAGTACCAAGCGTCAGAATAACCAGGATATTGATACCGGTGAAGTGCTGACTGATGATCAAATTGACGAGAAAATTTCGGATCAGGCTCGTGCCTTAAGTGCCGATGAACGCCACATTTTGGCAGACCCTAAATTGCTGGCAAAACATTTGTCCAAACTGGAAAAAGAGATGCTCAAAGCCTCGAAAGAATTGCAGTTTGAACAAGCAGCGCGACTACGTGACGAGATTGTCCGCTTGAAAGCTCAAATGCTCAGTTAGTTGGATGATTTTTATTGCAAAATCATTACATAACGCTACAGTATGAAGCAGTCGAAATCGTTACTTTTAAATGTATAAGCATTTTAAGAATTTAAAATTTTGACTGAAAGGTATTTTTATGACATCCAATAATCTTCCAAAAGCAAGTTATAAACTGGCGAAAATTGCTGTGGGTGGAGCAGTATTGCTCGGTCTGGGTATGGCTACCATGGCCTATGCACAAACCAAGCCATTACAAACAGTGGAAAAGGTTGAGCTGGATAAATATCTGGGTGTCTGGTATGAAGTGGCACGTAAACCTTTATATTTCCAGAACAAGTGTGATCGTGATGTCACTGCGACTTATACCTTGAACGAGAATGGCAATGTTGCTGTAGACAACCGCTGTTACAGCAAAGATGGCAGCCTAAACCAGTCTATTGGTGAGGCTTTTGTGCAAAATGCACCGTTTAATAGCAAATTAAAAGTGAGTTTCTTGCCTGATGCAATTCGCTGGTTGCCTGTGGGTCGTGGCGATTATTGGGTGCTTAAAATAGATGACGATTATCAAATTGTATTAGTCGGTGAGCCGCGACGCAAATACATGTGGGTATTGTCACGTAGCCCGCAACCCGATCAGGCCGTTGTTAAAGAGTATTTAGAATATGCAAAATCGGTGGGCTATGACTTGGGCGATGTGATTCATACCAAGCAGACAGTGAAATAGCAAACTGAATATTTAACAAAAGTTCAAAACCATGCTTAGGCATGGTTTTTTATTTGCTACTATAGCCTGACTTAAAAAAGATGAATGATCCATTATTCTGGGATCATTCGGTATGCGCATGAAATGGATAATATCCTTGAGGTAAAAGATGTATAAAGGCTTGGCTTTGTCGATATTGGCATCTGTTACTTTTGGGGTGTTGTATTTTTATAGCCAGTTTCTGAAACCATTTGATAGCGAACAAACTTTTGCCTGGCGGATGCTGGTGACGCTGCCTTTTTTAACCCTGTTTATGTACTGGTCTGGGGATTTGCAGCATATTTCCCAGATTTTTAAACGTATTGTTAAACAGCCTGTATTGTTGATCTGGCTGATTTTTAGTTCCATTTTGTGTACCACACAGTTATGGCTGTTTCTGTGGGGGCCCATCAATGGCCGTGGCTTGCAAGTTTCACTCGGTTATTTCTTATTGCCTTTGGTGATGGTGCTGGTCGGTTGTGTACTTTATAAAGAAAAACTATCGAAATGGCAGCTGGCAGCTGTGATCTTGGCCATTTTAGGGGTAGGACATGAAATCTGGCGTATCGGCAGTATTGCCTGGGAAACGGTTTATGTCGCTTTAGCTTACCCCTTATATTTCTTTTTACGTCGTGTCTTTAAAACGGATCATCTGGGTGGTTTCTGGTGGGATTTATGCCTCATTTTGCCGGTGGCTTTTTATTTGGGCTTTATTCACAGTGACACCTTGGGTGTGATGGGATCTTTCCCTCATCTGATCTGGGCCATTATCGGTTTGGGCTTTTTAAGCGCACTTGGACTGGGCAGTTATATTTTGGCCAGCCGTTATCTGCCTTTTGTAATTTTTGGCTTACTCAGTTATCTGGAACCGGTGCTTTTGGCCTTTGCTTCAATTGTGCTGGGTGAGCGGGTTGAGGCAGGGGAATGGCTAACGTATATTCCCATCTGGATTGCTGTTTTATTGTTGGTGGTAGAAGGCACAATTCATATCATCAAACAAAAGCGTAAACAGCAGGCGCTGAATCAAAATGTAGAAAACTATCAGGATCGTTTGAAATAGACTCCATTTGCTAAATTGAATAAAAACTTAGGTTGTTTGATTAAACAACATGTAACAAAAAAGTTTTTTAAACCGCAAAAATTGCGGTTTAAAAATTTCAAAAGCAAAATCATTATAATAATTACAACTATTTTGTAAAATTATAGTGAATATATCGTAAAAAGCGCATTGAAAATTCAGCTTTCGATTCAAAGTTGCTGATAATTCCTTTACAATTGCCGGGTTTTGAAATTTATGCCTAGATATACAATTAATTAGAGGACGTATCTGTGAGCAAAGACACTATCATCGCCCTACATGCAGAGCACCAAGGTCGCTGGAAAAACCGTGAAGAAATCGCGGAACGTATGATTGCACTTATTGGTCAATTATATCGTGAAAAAAATATCGTGACTTCTGTATACGGTCGTTCTTTAGTTAACCGTTCAGTAATCCAAATTTTAAAAGCTCATCGCCGTACACGTGTGATGGATGTTGAGCTTTCAGTGGTTCACACTTTCCCGATTTTAGAAGCTTTAGCTAAAATTGAAAATATTGGTTCAGCAGAAATTGATCTAGGTAAACTTGCTGTTGAATTCAAAGAAAAAGGCGGCGATGTAGACGCTTTTGTTGCTGATGCAGTGAAATCTTTAGCAGGTAGTGCGAAGGCTGTAGAAGGCAAAGATGTTGTTCTTTACGGTTTTGGTCGTATCGGTCGTATTCTTGCTCGTTTAATCATTGGCCAATCAGGTTTGGGTCGTGGTTTAAACCTTAAAGCAATTGTAGTGCGTAAATCATCTGATGGCGATTTGGAAAAACGTGCTTCATTGTTGCGTCGTGATTCAATTCACGGTCCGTTCCAAGGTACAATCTCAGTTGATGAAGAAAACGAAGCAATTATTGCAAACGGTAACTTCATTAAAGTGATCTATGCATCTAGCCCAGCTGAAGTGGATTACACTGCTTATGGTATTAACAATGCATTGGTGATTGATAACACTGGTAAATGGCGTGATGCAGAAGGTCTTGCTCAACATCTTCAATGCCCAGGCGCTGCACGTGTAATCTTGACAGCACCTGGTAAAGGTGACATGAAGAACGTTGTATTTGGTGTGAACCAAGCCGACATTCTTGATGAAGACACCATCATTTCTGCTGCAAGCTGTACAACGAACGCCATCACTCCGACACTTAAAGTGTTAGAAGACAAATACAAAGTGCTGAATGGTCACGTTGAAACAGTTCACTCGTTCACGAATGACCAGAACTTGATCGACAATTACCATAAAGCTGACCGTCGTGGCCGTGCTGCGACTTTGAACATGGTTATTACTGAAACTGGTGCTGCTAAAGCTGTTGCTAAAGCACTTCCTGCACTTAAAGGTAAGTTGACTGGTAACTCTGTACGTGTTCCTACTCCAAACGTATCACTTGCTATTCTTAACTTAACGCTTGAGAAAGAAGTAGATCGTGAAGAAGTGAATGAATACATTCGTCAAATCTCGATCAACTCTAACCTTCAAGGTCAAATCGGTTATACCAACTCGACTGAAGTTGTATCTTCTGACTTTATCGGTTCACGTACTGCAGGTGTATTTGATGCGCAAGCAACAATCACTTCAGGCAACCGTTTAACTTGCTACGTTTGGTACGATAACGAAGTGGGTTATAGCTGCCAGGTATTACGTATTGCGGAACAAATGGGCGGCGTAAGCTATCCTAAGATTCCTACTGAAACAAATGCATAATTTGTAAAGTAGTATGAAAAAGAGCCTTATTTGAGGCTCTTTTTTTGCATTGAAAAAAATTGGCAGATGGCTTTCTTTGCCGAATATTTATAAGGTCTCTCGACATCACTATAAAAATCCCCCTGAGCATACAGAGGGATAAAGATAAAGGGCAGTGAAATTTAAAGCATTGCCTGAACTGAGGCTTGTATTGGCGTTGTTGGATGCTTGATCAGCTGTTCCAAGTCTTTGCGATCGCTAAACATTGCACCTTTTTTGGTTTGTATATCTGCATCTACAATCACTTCGACCAAGCCGACGGGCAAACCAGCCTGAATCAGGGCTTGTGTATATTCTTCAGCGCTGAGGTTTTGGTAGTTTACCGTTTTACCCGAGGCTACCGAAATATAGCCCGCTAAATCCGCAAGGCTAAAACTGCTTGAGCCTGTAAGTTCATAGGTTTTGTTTTCATGCCCTGAACTTGTTAATACTTTGGCTGCTGCCTCTGCATAGTCTGCCCGAGCTGCGGAACTGATTAAACCATTTTGTGCTGCGCCGAATAAAGTTCCGGTTTCAATAGTATGGGCTAAGCCAGCCAGGTAGTTTTCGCTATACCAGTTATTGCGTAAAAAAGTATAGTTTATACCGCTCGCCTTAAGCAGGCTTTCGGTTTCACGGTGTTCCTGCGCTAAACCTAAAGGAGAAGTATCTGCATTGAGTAGACTGGTATAGGCAATATAAGGAACGTCTGCTTGTTTCGCTGCTTCAATCACGGCTTGGTGCTGTGGGGTGCGGCGGCCAATTTCATTGGCTGAAATCAGTAAAAGTTTATCAATGCCATGTAAAGCCGGTTCTAATGTTTCTGGCTGATCATAATCAAAATGACGTACTTCAACCCCTTGATCTGTCAAAGCCAGGGCTTTGGAGGGTGTGCGAACCAAGGCGACAATATTTTGTGCAGCGGTATTTTTTAATAAAAACTCAATGACGAGTTGACCAAGCTGACCTGTTGCGCCTGTGACTGCAATTTTCATAACATGAACCTCTGAATGTTGCTGAATAAATGTACTTGATGGCTAAATCTTAATCTGTTAACTTACTAAATGTAAGTACGTACCAAAAAGTAAGCCTATTACTCCCAGGAGAAAATTGATGACAGCCTACGCAACCAGTAAATTATTAGGTCAAGTTTTATCCACAGCATGTCCATCACGAGAAATATTGGAACATCTTGCGAACAAATGGTCGGTATTGGTTTTACGCTGTTTAAGTGATGGGGTACATCGTTTTAGTGAGCTGAAACAGCGCATTGAAGGGGTGAGTGAAAAGATGCTGTCGCAGACGCTGAAAATGCTGGAACAGGATGGTTTTATTTTACGTACGGTCTATCCAGTGGTACCACCCAAAGTGGAATATCAGTTGACCATTTTAGGTTCGCAAGCTGCAGAAAAAATGAATTATCTGATTGGCTGGATTGAAAAAAGTTTGCCTGAGATTCTGGAGAATCAGCAACGCGTGGCAAAATAAGTTAACTGGGGTTTTGGCTAGGCTGCTGTCAATGAAATTGCGATGCCCGATATTTAATTTGGGTGATCTCAATAGTAACGATCACTCAATTTTATAAATGCTCTGATGCTCCTCAATTTTATCTATAGAGTTAAGCTATTCTTCCAGAAAAACAATAAGCTGAACGAAATTTATAGTATTGCTGAATAATTCTATTCGAGAAATCCTTTAAAATATGGCAGAATATGGGGTTTTAAAGTTTTTAGAGGATTGGCAGCATGCGCTTTGTTGATGAAGCAGTCATTACCGTAGAGGCTGGCGACGGTGGCAATGGCGTAGCCAGTTTTCGCCGTGAAAAGTTCGTACCATTTGGTGGTCCAGATGGTGGTGATGGTGGTCGTGGCGGCAGCATTTATATTCAAGCCGACGACAATACAAGCACCCTTGTAGATTATCGTTATACACGTAAATTCCGTGCAGAACGTGCAAAAAATGGTCGCGGTGCAAACTGTGCAGGCCGTGGCGGTGAAGACACCGTATTATTGGTTCCAGTTGGAACTACCATTGTAGATACAGAATCTGGCGATATTATCGGTGACTTGGTCTCTAATGGCCAGCGTGTAATGGTGGCAGCAGGTGGTGAAGGTGGTTTGGGTAATACTCACTTCAAATCTTCTACCAACCGTTCACCGCGTAAATGTACCCACGGCGCCAAAGGTGAATACCGTGAAGTACGTTTAGAACTTAAAGTATTGGCGGATGTTGGCTTGCTAGGGATGCCTAACGCAGGTAAATCGACCTTTATTCGTGCAGTTTCTGCTGCAAAACCAAAAGTTGCAGATTATCCATTTACCACCATGGTGCCTAACCTGGGTGTAGTGGATGCCGATAGCCATCGCTCATTCGTGATGGCAGATATTCCAGGACTGATTGAAGGTGCCTCTGAAGGTGCGGGTCTGGGTATTCGTTTCTTAAAACATTTGGCACGTACCCGTATTTTATTGCACATTGTCGATGTTCAGCCGATTGACGGTTCAGACCCTGCGCACAATGCCAAAGCAATTTTGAATGAGTTGAAAAAATTCTCCCCAACACTTTCCAAATTGCCAGTGGTACTGGTGCTGAACAAGGTTGACCAGTTGGCCGAAGACACTCGTGAAGAATGGTGTAACCATCTGCTTGAAGAAATGCAGTGGAATGGTCCAGTCTTTAAAACTTCGGGCCTTATGTCTGAAGGAACTAAAGATGTTGTGTATTACCTGATGGATGAAATCGAGAAACAGCGTGAACTCGAAGCTGAAGATCCAGAATACGCAGCACAATTAAAAGCATTCCGTGACCAGCTTGAAGCTGAAACACGTGAACAAACCATCGCAGCAAAAGAAGCGTATCGCGAGATGCGTCGTCAACAACGTCTTGCCGGTATTTTGGGCGATGACGATGATGATGAAGACGGTGATGATGGCGAAATGGAAGTGTACTACGTACGTTAAGCTCTGAAATATGAGTAACTGAGGACAAGATGATAGAAGTGGTAGATGGGCAACGTCAGCTCAAGGCTTGTAAACGAATCGTTGTTAAAATCGGATCATCTTTACTCACAGCAAACGGAACAGGGTTAGATCTGGATGCAATTTCGCATTGGGCGAAACAGATTGCAGATCTGCACAATGCAGGACATGAGATTATTCTGGTGTCTTCCGGTGCTGTGGCTGAAGGTATGGTGCGAATGAAACTTGAGAATCGACCCACCGATCTACCCAGTCTTCAGGCTTGTGCTGCCATTGGTCAAATGGGGTTGATTCAAACCTGGTCGAGTGTTTTGGAAAATCATTCCATTCAAACGGCTCAGGTTTTATTGACCCACGATGACCTAGCAGACCGACGTCGCTATCTCAATTCATGTGATGCCTTGCAGAACCTGATTGACTGGCACGTGATTCCGGTGATCAATGAAAATGACACGGTATCCACAGATGAAATCCGCTTTGGTGATAACGATACCTTGGCTGCGATGGTCGCCGGTCAGGTACATGCCGATTTGCTGATTATCCTGACTGATCAGCAAGGCATGTTTGATTCAGACCCGCGTTCTAATCCAAATGCCAAGCTGTTCCATACCGTTCGTGCTTTGGATGAAAGCCTGTTTGACATGGCAGGCGGGGGCGGCAAATTTGGTCGTGGCGGTATGCTGACCAAAGTGCGCGCTGCACGTCTGGCGGCAAAATCGGGTTGTCCAACCCTGATTGCCAGCGGTGAAAGTGATAATGTCCTGGCACGTTTAATGTCGGGTGAGTTGCTCGGTACCTTGTTTATTACTGACAATGACCGTATTACCGCACATCAGCAATGGTTGGCTGCACACCTGCAAACAGCTGGCCGTTTGGTGTTGGATGATGGCGCAGTCAAAGCGATTAAAGAAAACCATCGCAGTTTGCTTCCAGTGGGAGTGAAAGCGGTGGAAGGTCACTTTGAGCGTGGTGATGTGGTTGAATGCGTGGATATAGAAGGGCATCGTATCGCTGTTGGCCGAGTCAACTTCAGTTCGCGTTCAGCTGAAATCGTAAAAGGTTTGGCGTCTGATAAAGTGCATCAGGTGTTGGGGGAGGCTCGCTCGCTAGAGATGATTCATCGTAACCATATGGCGATCTATTAAGTTTTATAGATTCAAAAATCCCGCTTTAGAGCGGGATTTTTTATATGCTTTTAAGGGGTTTATTTCATTAAATTTCGCTGAATTAGCGGACTGAATAATTTTTGATACATCCACATCACCCAAGCCAGTAGTTTTGCCTAGTAGTGATTCCATAATTTTAAACCAGCAAGATTCACAGCCCACGACAAAATAAAGGCACCCAGCATATCAATCGGGAAATGCACACCGACATAAATCCGTGACCATGCCACCAGCCAGGCAACTGCCAGCAAAAATCTGCCAATATCCCGTCATGCGGAAAAATAATGGGCAAAGGCAATACTGCTAAAAATGGACATGTAGGAAGCGAGGGAGATAAAAACAGAAAGAGGGGATGATTTTACAAGAAAAATAAAATGAAACATTCGACAGGATTGTCGCTATATTGTTGTAATTAGCCTATTTAGCGCATAAAAAACCGTGTATGTACACGGTTTTTATTTAAATCAGCATTTAATTATTTAAACTGAATTGAACCATTGGCATTCACAGTAATTTTTGATTCGCCAGCAGCAACATTTTGCGCATCGGCGGCTTCAGCACCTGCAAATTTCGCCATGTTGGCACGCATCATCACCGGTTGTGGATAATAGTTATTGGTATTCAGATTTAAATTGACCAATTGATAACCTGATTTATTCCATGCCGAAGTCAACATTTGTGCACGTTGCTGAAAGTTTTTAGAGGCTTCCACCATCAATTCATTTTCAACATTTTTACGTTTTGTATCGGAAACTGTAAATTCGATAGACTGGGTCTGGAAGTTTTGCTGCAATTCGCTGATCAATTGGCTAACGGCTTTAAAGTCGGTACTTTCTAAACGAATTTCTGCCCGACCACGCCATTCTTTTAATTTTTGGCTGTCATTGTCATAAACAGGATAAGTGCTTTGAGCACCCGTTTCGACTTTCACTTGCGGATATTTTTTTGATGCTGCTATGGCTTGGTTCATTAATTGTGTGATGAGTGCAGAAAGTTCGGCTGGCTGTTTCTTGCTTCTTTCAATATATAAAACCGCATGCATTTCATCATTGGAAATTTGACGTGTTGCTTCAGCTTGCACATTGACTAAATTATAGTTCAGCTGTTCTATTTGCTGCGCAAAAGCAGTCGTTGAAAGTACGCCAGCAAGCACCAGAGAGGAGAGAGTTAAATATCGCATTATTTTTACCTGTTTTTTTGTAAAGAAAGGTTCAGCTTTTAGTATGCATGGTATCGCTACTTCATGAGGATTTTTTGTAGACTTTGTGTCAAGATTGTAAGCGATTTAATTTTTATTTAAAAAAGCACTTGTAAATAAAACATTTAAAAATTAAATACTTAAAGTGCTTTAGTTTAAGCAATTACGTTAATCCAATCTTTTGCATAAAAAAATTATAAAAATAAGGTTTTCTTTAACCTGTCACACTGTAAGATGATAATTCAATCTAAGATTTGGCTTGATATATTTTTTTCGATCGGTTTTGGACAGATAAAGTTATAAAACTTGTTTATTTTATTGAAAAATTCTGTATCATCCGCCGTTTAGTTATGATGTAAAAAATCAAGTCGTCAAACTAGATTCTATAAAGCACCGAGTCAAAGGACCACAAGTCACCCGACTTATTTCTTTCAACCCATATCAGAGATGGTAATTCGATATGAGCGTTTCTTCTGTAAATCCTGCCACTAAGTCTACTAACGAATACTATTTGACTCGCCAAAGCCAGATGGAATCCAATGTTCGTAGCTATCCACGTAAATTGCCGTTAGCGATAGCAAAAGCCTTAGGTTGTTGGGTTACTGATGTTGAAGGTACAGAGTACCTCGATTGTTTAGCTGGGGCAGGAACATTGGCTTTGGGCCATAATCATCCTGCGGTAATTCAAAGTATTCAGGACACTCTTGCGAGTGGTTTGCCATTACATACTTTAGATTTAACGACACCTTTAAAAGATGCATTTACTGAAGCATTACTTGAACAGCTCCCTGGTGGGAAGGAAGAGTATTGCCTACAGTTCTGTGGCCCGTCTGGTGCAGACGGTACAGAAGCAGCAATTAAATTAGCAAAAACCTATACCGGTCGTAGCTCAGTGATCAGCTTCTCAGGTGGCTATCACGGTATGACTCACGGTTCTTTGGCCATGACAGGTAACCTGTCTGCGAAGAATGCTGTGAATGGCTTAATGCCAGGCGTACAGTTTATGCCATATCCGCATGAATACCGTTGCCCATTGGGTATCGGTGGTGAAGCGGGTGTTGATGCATTGACTTATTATTTCGAAAACTTCATTGAAGATGTAGAAAGTGGTGTAACCAAGCCAGCAGCGGTGATTCTTGAAGCGATTCAAGGTGAAGGTGGCGTGGTGACTGCACCTGTAAAATGGTTGAAAAAAATCCGTGAAGTGACTGAAAAACACAACATCGTGTTGATTCTTGACGAAGTTCAAGCAGGCTTTGCGCGTTCAGGCAAAATGTTCGCATTCGAACACGCAGGTATTGAACCTGACGTTGTCGTGATGTCTAAGGCAGTGGGTGGTAGCTTGCCGCTTGCAGTACTCGGTATTAAGCGTAAGTTTGATGCTTGGCAGCCAGCGGGTCACACCGGTACTTTCCGTGGTAATCAGTTGGCAATGGGTACAGGTCTTGCGACCATTAAAACCATCAAAGAACAAAACTTGGCACAAAATGCGCAAGAGCGTGGTGATTTCTTACAAGCTGAATTGAAAAAATTAGTTGTTGAATTCCCATGTATTGGTAACGTGCGTGGCCGTGGTTTGATGATTGGTGTTGAAATTGTTGATGAACGTCAAAAAGCAGATCATATGGGTGCTTTCCCTGGTGATTCTCAATTGGCAGCAGCAATCCAGGCCGCATGTTTTGACAACAAATTGTTGTTAGAAAAAGGTGGTCGTAACGGTACGGTCATTCGTTTACTTTGCCCGCTTATCATCAATCAAGCTGAATGTGAAGAAGTGATCGTTCGCTTTAAGAAAGCACTTGCTGAAGCACTAGTTGCAACTCGAGGCGCGTAACATGGTTGATTTTGCAGAACATCGTAAAGCGTTATTCTGCAATGATGCACAATCTATTGCTGACTATCAGTCGGCAATGGATGAAGCGGTAAAAGCCGTTTCAGCATGGTTGCAAAACGACAAAATGTACACCGGCGGTAGCATTAAAGAGCTCCGTAACGCAATTGCGTTTCATCCTTCAAAAGAAGGCATGGGTTTACATAAATCTCTTGAGCGTATGGTTGAGCTTTTCTTAAATAAAAGCTTGAAAGTGCATCATCCACACTCGTTAGCACATTTGCATTGCCCGACCATGGTGGCTAGTCAAATTGCAGAAGTGTTGATTAATGCAACCAACCAGTCAATGGACTCATGGGATCAAAGCCCTGCAGGTTCTTTGATGGAAGTGCAGCTGATTGACTGGCTACGTCAAAAAGTAGGCTACGGGTCAGGTCAGGCTGGTGTATTCACCTCTGGTGGTACGCAATCTAACTTGATGGGTGTGCTGCTTGCACGTGATGCCTGCATCGCGAAAAACTGGAAAGACGAAAACGGCAATCCGTGGTCGGTTCAGCGCGATGGTATCCCTGCAGATGCTATGCGTAATGTCAAAGTCATTTGTTCTGAAAATGCACACTTCTCTGTGCAAAAGAACATGGCGATGATGGGTATGGGCTTCCAGTCTGTGGTCACTGTTCCTGTGAATGAAAATGCACAGATGGACGTAGACGCACTGGAAAAAACCATGGCTCATCTTCAGGCTGAAGGCAAAATCGTGGCATGTGTGGTGGCAACCGCAGGTACGACCGATGCGGGTGCGATCGATCCATTAAAAGCGATTCGTGACATCACCAACAAGTATGGCGCGTGGATGCATATCGATGCGGCATGGGGTGGTGCATTGATTCTGTCAAATGACTATCGTTCTATGCTTGATGGTATTGAATTGTCTGATTCTGTGACACTCGATTTCCACAAACATTACTTCCAGACTATTTCTTGTGGCGCGTTTTTGTTGAAAGACGAAGCGAACTACCGTTTCATGCATTATGAAGCTGAGTACTTAAACTCTGCTTATGATGAAGAACATGGTGTGCCGAATCTGGTGTCTAAGTCATTACAAACCACACGTCGTTTTGATGCGTTGAAATTGTGGATGACAGTTGAAGCATTGGGTGAAGAGCTTTATGGTTCGATGATCGACCATGGTGTGAAGTTGACGCGTGAAGTGGCTGACTACATCAATGCAACTGCTGGTTTAGAGATGCTGGTTGATCCACAATTTGCTTCTGTATTGTTCCGTGTGGTACCAGCAGGCTATCCAGCTGAATTGTTAGATACATTAAACCAGAACGTTGCAGACGAGTTGTTTGCGCGCGGTGAAGCGAATATTGGTGTAACTAAAGTGGGCGATGTTCAATCATTGAAAATGACCACTTTAAGCCCGGTAGCAACACTTGAAAACGTGAAGAACTTGCTTGCACTTGTGCTTGCAGAAGCTGACCGTATTAAAGATGCGATTGCTGATGGTACATATACACCTGCGATTGATTAATCGATGTAGTTGTATTGAGTATTAAAAAAAGGAGATCAATGGATCTCCTTTTTTTGTGTATATATTTTCAATTTCAGGATTTTCTGAAAAAATATACAGGGTTTAGATCATATAAAAATGACAGATATAAGAATTATTACAAATTAGCCGTTAAGCAGCTTAGTTTTATTATCATTGAAAGAATCTTTTACATATTGAATTTAAAGGAAAATTTTATAAATCAAAGTGGATAGAATAATTATCATCAAAGCGTCACAATGCTGTAACTTCTTTGTCATATTCTAAAATCAAAATGCAATGGACGAAATAAGTACAAAACTGAATAAAAAGTGGCGTACTTCAAAATTGCATCTAATGAAGAGAGAAAAGAATGCGCTTAAATCACATCGCACTTGCTTTAGCAGTTTCAGGGGCAGCTGTAGCAACCACAGCAAATGCAGCTCGTGACACTATTCAAATCGCTGGTTCTTCAACTGTTTTACCATACGCAAGTATTGTAGCTGAAGAGTTTGGCAATACTTTCCCGCAGTTTAAAACACCAGTTGTTGGTTCAGGTGGTACCTCAGGTGGTCTGAAACAATTCTGTCAGGGTGTAGGTGATAATACCATCGACATCGCCAATGCATCGCGCAAGATTAAAGATTCTGAATTGGCTGCATGTAAAAAAGCCGGTGTGAATCAGGTGATTGAAGTTAAAGTAGGTTATGACGGTATTGTATTTGCGTCTAACTCAAAGAAAGCGGCATATAAACTACGTCCACAACATGTATTTGCAGCACTGGCAGCAGAATTACCTTCAAACGGTAAATTGGTAGCCAACCCTTATACACGTTGGAACCAGATTGATAAAGCATTGCCTAATGAACCGATTACTTTGGTGATTCCAGCTTCAAACCATGGTACGCGTGAAGTGTTCCAGGAAAAAATGGTTGAAGCCGGTTGTGAATCTTATGATTATTTCAAAAAATTAGACAAAGATGCACAGAAGAA
Organism: Acinetobacter sp. SM34; assembly: GCF_022012365.1. Classification (NCBI taxonomy): domain Bacteria; kingdom Pseudomonadati; phylum Pseudomonadota; class Gammaproteobacteria; order Moraxellales; family Moraxellaceae; genus Acinetobacter; species Acinetobacter sp. SM34. Next base: position 351,695 of record NZ_JAKLTP010000001.1, read on the forward strand.
AGCATGCGCTAATTTCCGTAAAGACGGTAAAGTGATTGAAATCGCAGGTGATTATACTGAAACACTGGCTCGCTTAAAAACTTCTCCAAGTGCAATTGGGGTATTTGGTTTAGGTTTCTATGACCAGAACCGTGACAAATTGCGTGTGGCTAGCGTGAACAATGTAACGCCATCAGAGAAAACCATTCTGAATGGTTCTTATCCTGTATCACGTCCATTGTTCTTCTATGTGAAAGGTGAACACCTTAAATCAATCAAAGGTTTACAACAGTACTCTGAATACTTCATCAATAAAAAAGTATCTGGTAAAGGTTCTAAGCTAGAAAAAGCTGGTCTAATTTCAATGTCTGATAAAGAACGTGCAAAAGTTCTTGCAGCATTAAAAGCTGGTAAAGCGGTTAAGTAATCGTAATGAAAGAAGCTGGTGCTAGGATGATTCCTAGCACCAGCATTTTTGCACTGACAAGGATTTTTCAAAACATGAAAATTGAAAAAATGCCGGAGAATACATGAATCTGCTACTCATAGGTGTGTTATTGGCCTTGATTGCCGTAGCTTATCAAATCGGATTATCTAAAAGCAGTAAGCTGGCAGGTAAGGGAAATAATACTGCGAATCTGCACTCTCGTCCGGGATATTATGGTGCATTGGTGGCTTTATGGTGTGGTATCCCTGCGCTTTTAATTTTACTTGTTTGGAACATTGTCGAACCGAATATCTTGCGGCATGTGGTATTAAATAATGTTCCTGCAAATATTGCAGCCACATTAGATAGCGCCGGAGTGGAAGTTTTAATTGACCGGGTGCAAGCCATTGCTTCTGGTTTTGGAGTGAGTGACCAGGCAGCTGCTTATGAAATTGCAGCAGCACAACAGTTAGCTAAAATTGAAACTATTAGTAATTTTGCTAAATTTGCAGTGGTGATCTGTGCGGCTTTAGTTGGGCTGGTTTGGGCGAAAAAATATGTATCCCAGCAATATCGTGCACGTAACCAGGTCGAAAAAACCATCAATATTGCGTTGGCTTTGTGTTCAGGCGTGGCGATTTTAACCACGATTGGCATTGTTATGTCGATGTTCAGCGAAGCTATGCGCTTCTTTAGTTTCGTCAGTCCATTCGATTTCTTCTTTGGCACCGAATGGAACCCGGGTTTCAGTACAACAGGTAATGCTGAAGGAAGTTATGGTTTGCTACCCTTGCTATGGGGTACGTTCATGGTCAGCGGTATTGCTTTGTTGGTCGCAGTACCAGTGGGGCTGATGATTGCGATCTATTTAGCTGAATATGCATCATCGGGCTTTCGCTCTTGGGTCAAGCCGACGATCGAAGTTTTGGCAGGTATTCCCACCATTGTATATGGTGTTTTTGCCATGATGGTGATGGGTCCATTCTTCAAGATGCTGGGAGATAATATAGGCCTGGAAATTAATGCAACAAGTGCATTAACCGCTGGTTTTGTAATGGGGATTATGATTATCCCATTTGTGTCTTCCTTGTCGGATGACATCATTACCCAAGTTCCTCGTGCATTGCGTGATGGTTCTCTAGGCTTAGGTGCCACTAAATCGGAAACCATTCGTCAGGTGGTCTTACCCGCCGCGTTACCAGGGATTACCGGTGCGTTCCTGTTAGCTGTTTCACGTGCAGTTGGTGAAACCATGATTGTGGTTCTGGCCGCAGGTAATAGTCCATTACTGCATGCCAATCCGCTAGAAGCTGTGTCAACTGTGACCGTGACGATTGTGAAACAATTAACCGGCGATACTGACTTTGCCAGCCCGCAAGCATTGGTGGCATTTGCGTTGGGTCTTACGTTATTCGTGATTACCCTAGGTTTGAACATCATCGCACTTTACATTGTGCGTAAATACCGCGAGCAATACGAATGAGTACATCCAATACATCTCCTATGGATCAAAAAGACTTTGATCCTCAAGAAGCGGCTAACATGCGTACAGAACGTAAGGATAGAATTTCAAAAACTTTGGCAAAGCGCCATCGTAAGGAAAAAACCTTCCGTTTAGCTGGTCTGTCTGCAGTTGTGGTTGGCTTATTTTTTGTTGCTTTGCTGTTTGGTAGTATTCTATCGAAAGGTTTACCTGCATTCTGGCAGGCGAGCATCACTGTTCCGGTTTATTTTGATCCAGCTGTGATTAATGCCGGACCACAGCCAACTCAAAAAACCAATGAAAGCCCAGCGCAATATCAGACACGGTATGTCGAATGGCAAACCCAAATGGGTATGGTGGATTGGGATGCCTTAATCGTGAATGGCATGATTGCCAAAGATCCAAGCCTTGAAGCTCAACGTGACTACCTCAACAGTATTTACACCAGCTCAGAAGCTTACCGTTTACGTGATATGGTGTTTGCCGATCCAGCTTTGATTGGTCAAAAGAAAGAAATGACTTTCTTGGCTGATGCAAACGTGGATGTCTGGATGAGTGGTAAAATTGACCGTTCTCTACCAGATGATCAGCAACAATTGGATCCCGAAACACGTAAGCTTGTAGATAATCTGCAAGCCAAAAATATTCTTGAAAGAAAATTCAATACCAATATCTTTACCAATCCAGACTCACGTAGTTCGCCTGCAACTTCAGGGTTGGCGGGTGCGTTCATGGGCTCATTATTCATGATGTTGATTGTCATCTTGATTTCGATTCCAATCGGGGTAGCAAGTGCGATCTATCTAGAAGAATTTGCACCAAAAAATATCTGGACCGATATTATTGAAGTAAACATTAACAACCTTGCAGCTGTACCTTCCATTGTATTTGGTTTGCTTGGTGCTGCAATTTTTATCGGCTGGATGCATTTACCATTATCCGCTCCAGTGGTCGGTGGTTTGGTATTGAGTTTATTGACGCTGCCAACGGTTATCATTACCACTCGTGCTTCACTTAAAGCAGTACCACCTTCGATTCGTCAGGCGGCATTGGGGTTAGGTGCTTCCAAAGTGCAAACGGTATTCCATCATGTTTTACCTTTAGCACTTCCAGGGATCATGACTGGTGCTATTATTGGTGTCGCTCATGCGCTGGGTGAAACTGCACCTCTACTATTGATTGGTATGAGCGCATTCGTTGCGAGCATTCCGGCAACACCATTAGATCAGGCAACTGCGTTACCAGTACAGATTTACTTGTGGCAAGGTAATGAATTGCGTAACTTCTTTGAAGGACGTACTGCTGCTGCCATTATTGTGTTACTTGCACTGTTGATTGGATTAAATAGCCTTGCAATTTGGTTACGTAAAAAATTCGAAGTGCGTTGGTAATTGAGGACAATATATGAATACTGTAACCGCTACATCAAAAACAAATTCCTTAGAACAGGATGAATCCGTGAATCCAGAACAGAAACAGTTTACCGCTCCTGAAGTAGACAAAAAATCTCAGGGTACTGCATTTGTTTCTCAATTCGATACGCATACTTCTAGCAAAAAAGAAAATGAGACCTCTAATGTTAAATTGAGCACTTCAGATGTTCATGTTTACTATGGCGAAGCAGAAGCCATTAAAGGTATTGACATCAATATCTATGAAAATGAAGTGATTGCCTTTATCGGTCCATCGGGATGTGGTAAGTCAACCTTCCTGCGTACCTTAAACCGTATGAACGACACCATTGATAGCTGTCGCGTGACCGGTAAGGTGATGCTGGATAATCAGGATATCTATGACCCGAATCTTGATGTGGTTTTACTGCGTGCACAAGTCGGTATGGTATTCCAGAAACCGAACCCATTCCCGAAATCAATTTTTGATAACGTGGCGTATGGCCCTAAACTGCATGGTTTGGCGCGCGATAAATACGACCTGGAAGAAATTGTGGAAAATAGCCTGCATAAAGCAGGGCTGTGGGATGAAGTCAAAGACCGTTTAAACCAGCCGGGTACAGGTCTTTCAGGTGGTCAGCAGCAGCGTTTATGTATTGCGCGTACCATTGCGGTGAGTCCGGAAGTGATTTTGATGGATGAACCTTGTTCTGCACTGGATCCGATTGCAACGGCGAAAATTGAAGAGCTGATTTCAGAGCTTTCAACTCAATATACCATTGCCATTGTCACTCACTCGATGCAACAGGCAGCACGTGTATCAGACCGTACTGCATACTTCCATTTGGGTGACTTGATCGAAGTCAATTCAACTGAAAAAGTCTTCACTCAGCCAGATCATCAATTGACGGAAGCTTATATTACCGGTCGCTTTGGTTAATCTTTATGTGTATAAAAAAAGGGCCGTCAGGCTCTTTTTTTATGGTTATGCTGAAGTATGGATTTATACAGCTAGAGCTATTTTATTGTCGTTTTTAATCAATGATAATTATTTGCAAAATATAAATTGAATTTTTGCATCAATGCCCACATCTTATTCAATATAAATATGAATTAAATGAGCTTATATCTGTATGTTATTTCACAACCCTAAATTGCCTGCTGAAATCCGTATCAGCCATTTAAATGCCCGTGTAAATGAACAGCGTAAAAAAATTGCACAAGTTACCGCATCTAAATTTGAACTATTGCAACTGACTCAACAGCTTTCCAAAGAAGCACGTTTACGTAAAAAAAATAATCAAAAAATTTATGTACTCGACTTCAAGGGCGATACTGCTGCATCCGCAGTAGAAAATCTACGTGAAGAAATTACCCTGATCTTGTCCACTGCAAAAGCAGGCCGTGACCGCGTAGTGGTTCGTCTGGAAAGTCCGGGTGGCATGGTACATGGTTATGGTCTGGCTGCGGCACAACTGGTGCGTTTGCGTGATGCCGGCTTTAACCTGACCATTTGTGTCGATAAAGTCGCAGCCAGTGGCGGTTATATGATGGCGTGTATTGCCAATGAAATTGTCTCTGCTCCATTTGCCGTGGTTGGTTCAATTGGTGTGGTTGCACAGGTGCCGAACTTTAACCGCTTGCTCAAAGAAAAGCACATCGACTTTGAACTTTATACCGCAGGTCAGTTCAAACGTACCGTTACCATGTTTGGGGAAAATACCGCAGAAGGTAAAGCCAAATTTGAAGAAGAGTTACAGCAGACGCATGAGCTGTTTAAACACTTTGTAGAAAAATATCGTCCCCAACTGAATATTGAAAAAGTGGCAACCGGGGAGCATTGGTATGGTAAAGATGCGCTTGAATTGAACTTGGTCGATCAGTTAAAAACCTCTGATGAATATCTGTTGGGTTTATTGGCACAGCATGATGTATATGTGATTGAAACTCGCCGTAAACCAACTTTAGGTGAGAAACTGGGTTTACAGGCAGCTCAAATGGCTGATGGTTTAGTACCTGCAGTCATGAATAAAATCATGGAAACTTTAGCGAGTAGCAACTCAAGTTTAGTGCAAATGCGTGATCCGAAACTTTAATCATAAAGTTTGATTATGCTTTTTAAAGCACACTTCGGTGTGCTTTTTTTAGCTATATTAAATACTTATGCTAGTATTATTTCATAACTACTTGATTGTTTATCTATAAAATGGCGACGTTTCTTATTGTTTTGGGGTTAATGTGCATTGTCGGATTGCCAGTCTATGCCATTCTTTACATTGTTCCTAAGGTCAAGCCAGATGATTGGAAAGCGGGTGCTCCATTTTTATTGATGCTTCCTGGATTTTTAATTTTTGGCTATGGACTGCATTTAAATAATAATAAGTCGATAACTGTGTCAACTGCTTGTGGTACGGTGCAGTATTATAAAAAATATTCTACAGGTGGACGTCATAGCAGGCATGAAAGTTTTGAGCGAATTACGCTACAACTAGATGATTCTCAATATTTCCGCCATTTTCGGTTTGTTGAAAACTTGGCGCGTAAGAATAAAGACGATCATATTTGTTTTGAATTTCATGATCGTCAGAAAAATTCACAGTTATCCGAATCGATAATTTTAAAATGGATGGAGCCGACCCTAATTCAGCAATAAAAAAATTGATGTAGAAGCTTTGTTATTTCGGTATTAGCTAGGTTTGGACGTTTTCATTAAGCAGATCACGCCAGAAATAATCGCGCCAATGGTTGCAAGCAGCATATCTTTATGTGCATCCCATATATCTCCCTGCTGCCCATTATAATTTTCTGCTTCCTCTGGGGATAAACCAATAGCAATCCACCATTCAAGCCATTCATAAATTAAACTGGTGGCCATAATAAACTGCACCACCAATAAAAACAGCATGAAAGGTTTAGCCTCAGGCAGCCATACATGAAACAGCCGCAGTAGCACAGGGAAGAGCAGTACACCACAGGCAAGATGCACCAAACGGTCATACATATTGCGTGACCAGCCCATTGATTGATTAAGGTCAAAATTAAACAACTGAATGAGCAATTCGTTATAGGGCACATAGGAATACAGGTAATGTGCCCCCACAATATGAATCAGTAAAAAAACCAGATAAAGCGCAAAACTGTAAAAACTCAGGCCAATTCTCTTTTGGGTAAGCAATAACAGCACGAGCATAAACACAGTACCTGCTTGATGCATTAAATATGCTTCAAATTCTAAAGGATGAATACTGGCGATGATTACCGCAACCGCCATAACTGCAAGTGCAAGCCAGTGTTTGATGTTCAATTGATATTCAATCATTATTTCTTGTATTGGCAAAGTTTTATGGGGAGTGCTGAAATTTTATCAATGGCTTATGTGGTTACAAACATAGATGAATTATCAACAGATTCTATTCTAATAAAAAAGCGAAGCCGAAGCTTCGCTTTTTAGATTTATTTCGAATTAAATTTTAGAAATTAAATCTTTAACCTGTTTCGCTTGAGTTGAAGCATTACCTGTATAAGTTGCAGGTGTCATTGTCGCAAGACGTGCACGTTCAGCAGCAGGAACAGCTTCAAGTTCGTTACCGTTTACGAAATCAACCATCATCTCACGAGTCATTGCTTGACCACGAGTCAGGGCTTTTAATTTCTCGTATGGCTTTTCAACTGCGTAACGACGCATTACCGTTTGAATTGGTTCAGCAAGCACTTCTTGAGCATGGTCAAGATCTTCAAGAATGCGTGCAGCATTCAGTTCAAGTTTACCAATACCTTTAGAGCAAGCTTCAAAAGCAATCAAGCTTTGCGCAAAACCAACACCCATGTTACGAAGCACAGTCGAGTCGGTTAAGTCACGTTGCCAGCGAGATACAGGAAGTTTTTCACCTAAGTGTGCAAGTACTGCATTCGCAATACCCAAGTTACCTTCTGAGTTTTCGAAGTCGATTGGGTTTACTTTGTGTGGCATAGTTGAAGAACCAACTTCGCCTTCTTTCAAACGTTGTTTGAAGAAACCAAGAGAGATATAACCCCAAACGTCACGGTTAAAGTCGATCAGGATGGTGTTGAAACGACGTAATGCATCAAAAAGTTCCGCCATGTAGTCATGTGGTTCGATTTGAGTGGTGTACGGGTTGAACTGTAAACCTAAAGATTCAACAAATGCTTGTGAATGCGCAGGCCAGTTGATTTCTGGGTAAGCAGAGTAGTGCGCGTTGTAGTTACCTACCGCACCGTTGATTTTACCTAGAAGCTCAACTTGTTTAAATTGTTTGATTTGGCGAGCTAAACGGTAAGCCACGTTCGCCATTTCTTTACCCAAAGTTGTTGGGCTTGCAGTTTGACCGTGAGTACGAGACAACATTGGTTGTTCAGCGTGTTTTTCAGCCAATGCAACGATTGAATCGATGATTTGTTGCATAGCTGCAACTAAAACTTCACGACCATTTTTCAACATTAATGCATGAGACAAGTTGTTGATGTCTTCAGATGTACAAGCAAAGTGAATGAACTCACCGGCATTTTTAAGTTCATCAATGTGAGCAATTTGTTCTTTCAAGAAGTACTCAACCGCTTTTACATCGTGGTTCGTGGTACGTTCAATTTCTTTAATACGGTTTGCATTGTCTTCAGAGAAGTTAGCCACAATTGCATCAAGCGCTGCATTGGTTTCTGCGCTAAACGCTGGAACTTCAGTGATTTCTGGACGGTTTGCAAGCGCTTGTAACCAACGCACTTCAACAGTCACACGAGCATGGATTAAACCAAACTCAGAGAGGAAAGGACGTAGAGCATCACATTTGCTAGCGTAACGTCCATCTAATGGAGAAAGTGCGGTTAAAGCGTTCATAGCGATTCCTTAAACTTTGGAATTAAACGTAAAACAGAAAGCTCGAACAACATCAGTTAGACCACCTGATACTGTAAACGAGCAAGATCTTGAATATCTTGGAGCAGCTTACGCTTACTGAAAATCATGCCCCATGAACTGCCTCCGAGCTGACGCCACAAGTGCGCCAGTTGCAGGCCAGTAAACAGGGAAGCGCGAATTCGGTTGGTATGGGCACTATCTTTAAAAGCTTCGGCATTGCCCTTGACCATAATCCGCGGATTAATTTGTCCCGCGGTGTCGATATAGGTTTGGGCAAGGTTGGCAATAATGCTGGGATGCAGATAGTTATTATCGAAAAAAGACAGCTGTTTTAGAATTTTTTGTTGTGATTGTTCAATGATTTCAACAAATTTGGGAGTGCTATAGACTTTTTTCTCTAACTGTAACAATGCCATGGCATAGCTCATCGGCAGTTTGGCGTTAGAGAGTTTGGGTAAGCGAGATTTAGGAGAGCTATTAAAGGGCTGGGTAATACTGCTTTCTAAGGTTTTTAAACCGAGGGAAATATCGGCAAGTTGATTAAAGAAGTCTAAGGTTTGGCAGGATTCATTGGCGGTAGGACGGATGTTCAGGCTGGCTTTAATCAGTTGCTCCAGATAGAAGCTGCCATTTTCGCCAATACTCTGCTGTCCCGACATGGCCGTCATATGGGTCAGCTGTGTCGATTGAAACACAGCTGCCAACGCCAAAGCACGGTTCTGACGTACATTCAAAGTCTGAGGCTGTTGAAAGGGTAACTCAGCCATGCCTGTCGCTTCCTTTTAAATAAAATCAGGTTTAGGGGCATTGGTATGATGAATCACACCACCACCTAAACAAACTTCATCTGCGTAGAACACTACACTTTGTCCTGGAGTCACCGCACGTTGCGGTTCATCAAATTCAACGCGTACACCATTTGGCATATCGCTGTCTTTATAAATGATACAACCTTGATCGGGCTGGCGATAACGGGTTTTGGCGGTACAGCGGAAACCTGTTTCCGGAATATCCTGCTCACCCGCCACCCAGTCAATCGCTTCACTCCAAAGTATAGTACTTTGCATCAGTGGATGTTCATGACCCTGACCAATCACCAGGCGGTTGTTTTCAATATCTTTATAAAGCACAAACCAGGCACCTTCGGCTGCGCCTTTAAGACCACCCAAACCGATACCACCGCGTTGACCGAGCGTATAGTACATTAAGCCGTGATGTTCACCAACCTCTTTACCGTTATCCAGCAGGATTTTTCCGGGTTGGGCAGGTAAATACTGCTTTAAGAAGTCATTAAAACGACGTTCACCAATAAAACAGATCCCAGTGGAGTCTTTTTTCTTTGCGGTCGCTAAACCCAGTTCTTCAGCAATACGACGAACTTCAGGTTTTTCAATTTCGCCTACAGGGAACAAGGTCTTGTTGATTTCACGACCATGGACTGCATGCAGGAAGTAAGTTTGGTCTTTGTTATTGTCAAAACCACGTAACAAAGGCGCGTATTCTTCACCGCGCGAGTTGGTCATGGTTTCACCGCGACGGCAATAATGACCGGTTGCAATAAAGTCTGCACCCAAGTTCACGGCATGGTCTAAGAAGGCACGGAATTTGATTTCTTTATTGCATAGAATGTCTGGGTTTGGTGTACGGCCTGCGGCATATTCAGCCAGAAAGTGCTCAAATACACGATCCCAGTATTCCATGGCAAAATTGGCGGTATGCAGTTTAATGCCAATCTTGTCACAAACGGCTTGGGCATCGGCTAGATCTTCCATTGCCGTGCAGTATTCCGTGCCATCATCTTCTTCCCAGTTCTTCATGAAAAGCCCTTCAACCTGATAACCCTGTTGAAGAAGAAGTGCTGCAGAAACAGAAGAATCTACACCACCAGACATACCGACGATGACACGTTGTTGCATAGGATTAAGCATCCAAATTTGAAATTAAGGGAGAATTTTGGTGCTCATAAACGAGCGATAAAGGATATTTCTGACCTGAAAGGGCATCTTTGACGGCTTTAATGACTAGGGGACTACGTGCACGACCAGTTTCGAGCAATTCATCCAGCGTCATCCATTGTGGGCCGACAATGCCTTTGTCCAGTTCAGCTTCTGGAAAGTATTCCAGTACATGTGCTAAAAAGCAAAATCTGAAATAGGTGCGGTCTGGAAACATGGGCGGGGTATAGGTATAGATGCCAAGCAGGGAATCTACTGCTATGGCATGTCCTGTTTCTTCCATGGTTTCGCGAATAGCCGCGTCAATTAAGGTTTCCCCACACTCGACATGACCTGCTGGCTGATTATAGACAGTGTGCGTTACACCTGCTGTATGTTCTTCAACAAACAGGAATTTTCCGTTTTTTTCAATAACGGTGGCGACAGTAACGTGAGCAGTCCAGGCGGTCATAAAAAAGCACCATGAGGGAAAACCGCTATTCTACAAAATTTAGGGCGTGGTGGCTATGCGGTAGGAGTTTTTCTTTGATTGTTTAAAAAAATGTTTATGACTTTATATTGCTGTTAAAAAATTATAATTATTGAATTTTAATTCTATTGGCTCAAACGTTATTAATATGAGCTTATCAAAATTGTGGAACAGTGCTTAAATAATGAGCGTGGAACATGATAAATCATTAAAAAAGCCCAGACCTACCGATCTGGGCTTTTTACCACACGATAAGATTATGATTTAAAAAAGGAAATCAAAAGCATTTCGTATAAGGTGTATTATGTTAATTTTAGAATTTCTTAAAATGATTATCTTCATCTAGAATAATCCATTATCTAAAATAATTTCAGATATTTTATCGTAGACAAGTCTAATTCGTGGTGTTGAAATATTGGATGCATGTGTGATCAACCATAGTGATTCTTATAATAAATAGGGATGTTCAATACGTTCCAGTCCTGTTGCTATAAAATTTGGAAGAATTCCAATTCCTAACCCTGCTTGAATAGCTACTTTTTGTGTTGTTAAGTTATTGAATTTTAAATCAGGTTCTCTTCCTGTAATTTTTTTCAGCCAACGTGATGAAGGGAGGTCAATATTTGTATCCCATCCTATCAATTTAGATTCCTGAATATCCTCTATAATTGAAGGCGATCTATATAAACCACTAGACATCATTCCAACTTTTTTGACAGTTAAAGCTCCTTGTTCTGGTCGAACTAATCTCAAAGCAATATCAGCTTCACCTTTTGCAATACCAACAGAGTTAATTCCAGTAATTAATTCAATATTAATTTCAGGATATTCATCTAAGAATTTTTTAAAAGATGGTAGCAATATCTCTGTGACTATTAATTCTGGAGCAGCAATACGCACCACACCACACAAATTTTGAGATTTATTGGTAAATTTTTTTTGTAATGTATTTAGGGCGTGTCT